>NZ_JBWKQM010000010.1:280412-299080 GCF_059418745.1 Rhodoferax sp. GW821-FHT07F03 | reverse complement strand
AAGGTCTGCGTTTCGCCATCCGTGAAGGCGGCAAGACCGTCGGCGCCGGCGTGGTTGCCAAGATCATTGCTTAATTTTGTAGGGGCGTAGCTCAATTGGCAGAGCGTCGGTCTCCAAAACCGAAGGTTGATGGTTCGATTCCTTCCGCCCCTGCCACCTAATTAATAAAGGTGGCGATAGACAAAGCCCGTCATGCCCTGACGGGCTTCTGTGTCTCCGGACACACCATGTATTTGAAGCAGGAAAAAGCCAAAAATGGCCACCTCACAAGTTGAAACAGTAAATACCAACGCGGACAAAGCCAAACTAGGCTTGTCTGCTGCTTTGGTTGTTGCTGCATTGGCCGCCTTTTACCTCCTCAGCAAGCAAGGGCAAATTGCCCAGTGGGGGGCATTGATCGTTGGCATAGCCGCGGCTATTGCTTTGTTTATGGCCTCCGAACCTGGCAAACAATTGCTGGCGTTTGGGCGCGATGCTTGGCGAGAGGTCAAGAAGGTTGTCTGGCCTACACGCAAAGAGGCTACCCAGATGACGCTTTACGTCTTCGGCTTTGTGGTCATCATGGCCTTGTTCCTCTGGCTGACTGATAAGACGCTGGAATGGGTTTTTTACGACTTGATTCTGGGCTGGAAAAAGTAATGACTGATGTTGTAGAAACCGGCGCGGCAGAAACGCCCGCCACCCCCGTCAATCCAGACTTGCGCTGGTATATCGTCCATGCTTACTCCGGAATGGAAAAAGCAGTCGAACGCAATATTACCGAGCGTATCCAGCAGTCTGGTATGCAGCAAAAGTTTGCACGTATTCTTGTTCCAACAGAAGAAGTCGTTGAAATCAAGAATGGCCAGCGTAAAACCACGGAACGTCGCCTGTTCCCAGGTTATGTCTTTGTCGAAATGGTCATGGATGATGAATCCTGGCATTTGGTCAAACACACAAATAAAGTGACTGGTTTCGTGGGTGGCGCCAAGAATCGCCCTGCCCCGATCTCTGAATCTGAGGTTCAGAAAATCGTCAGTCAAATGCAAGAAGGCACGGACAAGCCACGCCATAAGGTAGAGTTTTTGGTTGGCGAATTTGTGCGTGTGAAGGAAGGTCCTTTTACGGACTTCAATGGTTCTGTCGAAGAAGTGAACTACGAGAAAAGCAAAGTTCGCGTTTCGGTCACCATTTTTGGACGTGCCACACCGGTTGAGCTGGAATTTAGCCAGATCGAGAAGACCTGATCCGTCACATTAAATTTTAGGATTCCAAGTTTTACGACTCGGCTTGGATGTTTTGAGAGTCGCAACCCCGGGGAGCCGATGCATGTCTGTTATGACGAACATCAGCGATATCACCCGCAAGGAGTAAAAAATGGCGAAAAAAATCGTCGGTTTTATCAAGCTGCAAGTACCAGCCGGTAAGGCCAACCCATCCCCACCGATCGGCCCCGCACTGGGTCAACGCGGTCTGAACATCATGGAATTCTGCAAGGCATTCAATGCGCAGACCCAAGGTGTTGAGCCAGGCCTGCCTCTGCCAGTGGTTATCACTGCCTTCGCAGACAAGAGCTTCACCTTCATCATCAAGACACCGCCTGCGACCGTTTTGATCAAGAAGTCGATCAAGCTCGACAAGGGCTCTTCCACACCGCACAGCGCCAAGGTCGGCAAGATCACCCGCGCTCAACTGGAAGAAATTGCAAAGACCAAGATGAAAGACATGACGGCCGCCGATTTGGACGCCGCTGTTCGCACCATCGCAGGTACCGCCCGTTCCATGGGTGTGAATGTGGAGGGCGTGTAAATGTCCAAATTGACCAAAAAACAAAAAGCCTTCGTTGGCAAGATTGATACCACCAAACTGTACCCTCTCGGTGACGCTTTGGCTATAGTCAAGGAATGCGCAAATGCCAAGTTCGATGAATCCATCGACGTGGCGGTCCAACTCGGTATCGATGCCAAGAAATCGGACCAAGTGGTGCGTGGCGCTGTCGTGCTGCCCAATGGCACCGGCAAAACCAAGCGTGTTGCCGTGTTCGCCCAAGGCGCCAAGGCTGAAGAAGCCAAAGCGGCTGGTGCCGACATTGTCGGTATGGACGACTTGGCTGCAATGATCAAGGCTGGCGATATGCCTTTTGACGTTGTGATTGCTGCTCCTGATGCAATGCGTATCGTTGGTACCTTGGGTCAGATCCTGGGCCCACGTGGCCTGATGCCTAACCCAAAAGTTGGCACGGTAACCCCTGATGTAGCAACGGCTGTCAAGAATGCAAAAGCTGGTCAAGTCCAGTTCCGCGTTGACAAGGCGGGTATTGTGCACAGCACGATTGGCCGCCGCTCGTTCGACTCTGACAAGCTGCAAGGCAACTTGGCTGCCTTGATCGATGCTTTGGCAAAGGCCAAACCTGCATCCAGCAAGGGTTTGTATTTGAGAAAAGTTGCGGTTTCGAGCACGATGGGTGTGGGCGTTCGCGTCGACACGCAAACCATCGCAGCGTAATCGCAAAATTTGAAGCCTTTGAGAAAAGGCTTCAAAGTGGTGGGTCGTCAGGATATTTCTATCCAGGCGAGCCATCCAAGACCGTTGGTGTGCAGCTTGTCTGGACTTAATCAGTGAAAACCAACGCAGATGGCGATCCCGCTGCAGATGGAATATGTTCCGAAACAGTTGATCGCTGCAAAGTAGTGTGTTGAACGGCAATCAGCCGAACGGCACTTTTTAAGGAGTAGACCTTGAGTCTTAATCGCAGTGAGAAAGAAGCGGTCATTACCGATGTGACCAGCCTCGCCGCTAAAGCTCAAACGCTCGTGATGGCGGAGTACCGTGGCATCACGGTCGCTGACATGACCAAATTGCGCTCGGCTGCGCGTAGCAACGGTGTGACCCTCAGCGTGTTGAAGAACACCCTGGCTCGCCGTGCTGTCGCAGGCAGTGCATTTGAAGTTGTGTCCGACCAGATGACCGGACCGCTGATCTATGGCTTTTCTGTTGACGCCGTCGCCGCCGCAAAAGTGGTGGCTGAATTCTCGAAGACCAATGATAAGTTGGTAATTCGGGGTGGCGCTTTCGGTGGAAAAGCTCTGGACGTGAACGGCGTTAAGCAGTTGGCAAGCATTCCTTCCAAGGAAGTTTTGCTGGCTCAATTGCTGGGCTTGATGCAGTCCCCCATTTCGCGTACGGCACGTGTGCTGGCCGCCCTGGCGGACAAAAAGGGCGCAGGCTCTGCAGCCGAAGCAACCACCGAAGTGGCTGCAGAAGTTGCTCCGGCCTAACGTAGTTGTTACGGTCGATATTGACAAAAACTTTGCTGGATAGTGCTTTGCATATGCGAAGTCTGTCCCCAACTGAAATTACTGGAAATCAAAATGGCATTCGATAAAGACGCATTTTTGACCGCGCTGGACAGCATGACGGTCTTGGAACTCAACGACCTGGTGAAAGCCATCGAAGAGAAGTTTGGCGTGAGCGCTGCCGCCATGGCTGGCCCTGCTGCTGCTGCCGGCCCAGCCGCTGCTGCCGAAGAAAAGACCGAGTTCAATGTTGTACTGGTCGAAGCTGGCGCCAACAAGGTGTCGGTCATTAAGGCTGTGCGCGAAATCACCGGCCTGGGCTTGAAAGAAGCTAAGGACCTGGTTGACGGCGCCCCCAAGGCAGTCAAGGAAGGCATTGCCAAGGCTGATGCTGAAGCAGCTCTGAAGAAACTGGTGGAAGCCGGTGCTAAGGCTGAATTGAAGTAAGCAAGTTGCTTTGCTGAGGCTGGGAGCTCCACAAGGGCTCCCAGCCTTTGGCGCTTGTAAGAGAACACTGAAAAGTAGCGCTGGTCGTTCTTTTTCAGTGTCTTCTGGCTCCGACTGCAGAAGATGCCTTGGTTCGGATTGCGTGCAATGCGCAATCGTCCGCCATGGTTGGTAGTGGCCAACCGCCAAGTTTGTTGCGCATGATGCGCAAAACGACAGTTGACAGGCCCCCCTGGACCCCCAGTCCTTGCCCCCGGAGATCTCATGGCTTATACGTACACCGAACGCAAACGCATTCGTAAAAATTTCGGAAGTCGCGACAGCGTACTTGAAGTTCCCTACTTGTTGCAGATGCAAAAAGATGCTTACACCGCATTTTTGCAAGCCGATATCGCCCCTCAGAAGCGCACAGTCGAAGGTCTACAGGCTGCATTTGACGCCGCATTCCCTATCGTTTCCCACAACGGTTTTGTGGAAATGAAGTACGTTGAGTACAACCTCGCCAAACCTGCATTCGACGTACGCGAATGCCAAACCCGGGGTTTGACGTTCGCGTCTGCTGTGCGGGCAAAAGTACAACTGGTCATTTATGACCGCGAGTCTTCCACCTCCCAGTCCAAGGTCGTCAAGGAAGTCAAAGAGCAAGAAGTCTATATGGGCGAAGTGCCCCTGATGACTGAAAAAGGCTCGTTCATCATCAATGGCACGGAACGTGTCATCGTGTCGCAGCTGCACCGTTCACCGGGTGTATTTTTCGAACACGACAAGGGTAAAACCCACAGCTCGGGTAAGCTGCTTTTCTCCGCACGCGTGATCCCCTACCGTGGCTCCTGGCTCGACTTCGAGTTCGACCCCAAAGACATTCTGTACTTCCGAGTGGACCGCCGTCGCAAGATGCCCGTCACCATTCTGCTCAAAGCGATTGGCTTGACCCCTGAGTCCATTTTGGCGAACTTCTTCGTCAACGATAACTTCCGCCTGATGGACAGCGGCGCACAAATGGAATTTGTGGCAGAACGTCTGCGCGGTGAAGTGGCTCGTTTCGACATTACGGATAAAACCGGCAAGGTCGTCGTCGCCAAGGACAAACGCATTACCGCTCGTCACACCCGTGATATGGAGCAATCCAATACGACCCATATCAGCGTGCCTGAAGACTTCCTGGTGGGCCGCGTGGTTGCCAAGAATATCGTTGATGCCGACACCGGTGAAATCATTGCCAAGGCCAACGAAGAGTTGACCGAAGCGCTGCTCAAGAAACTCCGCGGCGCTGGCGTGCAAGATCTGCAATGCATCTATACCAACGAGCTGGACCAAGGCGCTTACATTTCGCAAACCTTGCGTAGCGATGAAACTGTGGATGAATTCGCAGCCCGCGTTGCGATCTATCGCATGATGCGTCCTGGCGAGCCTCCAACGGAAGACGCAGTACAGGCACTGTTCCAACGTCTGTTTTACAACCCGGACACCTACGATCTGTCGCGCGTTGGTCGCATGAAGTTCAACGCCAAGATGGGCCGTAATGAGTCCACCGGCCCCATGGTGCTGACCAACGAAGACATCCTGGCAGTAGTCAAGATTCTGGTGGATCTGCGCAATGGCCGCGGCGAAGTCGACGACATCGACCATTTGGGTAACCGTCGCGTACGTTGCGTGGGCGAACTGGCAGAAAACCAATACCGTGCAGGTTTGGCTCGTATCGAAAAAGCCGTGAAGGAACGTCTGGGTCAGGCCGAGCAAGAGCCTTTGATGCCGCACGACCTGATCAACAGCAAGCCGATTTCTGCGGCCCTGAAAGAGTTCTTCGGTGCTTCGCAGTTGTCGCAGTTCATGGACCAGACCAACCCGCTGGCAGAAATCACCCACAAGCGCCGTGTTTCGGCCCTTGGCCCGGGCGGTTTGACCCGAGAACGTGCTGGTTTCGAAGTGCGCGACGTGCACGTGACCCATTACGGTCGCGTATGCCCGATTGAAACGCCTGAAGGTCCAAACATCGGTCTGATCAACTCCTTGGCTTTGTATGCACGCCTGAACGAATACGGCTTCATCGAAACGCCGTACCGTCGCGTGGTAGACAGCAAGGTCACCAACGACATCGACTATCTGTCGGCTATTGAAGAAGGTAAGTACGTCATTGCCCAGGCCAATGCGGCTCTGGACAAAGAAGGCAAGCTCACCGGCGACCTGGTTTCTGCGCGTGAAAAAGGTGAATCCATCTTGGTCGGCGCCGAACGTGTGCAGTACATGGATGTGTCACCTGCACAAATCGTTTCCGTGGCTGCTTCGTTGGTCCCATTCCTGGAGCACGATGATGCGAACCGCGCATTGATGGGCGCCAACATGTCGCGCCAGGCTGTGCCTGTGCTGCGTCCTGAAAAGCCCCTGGTCGGTACTGGCATTGAACGCGTTGCAGCAGTCGACTCAGGCACCGTGGTGACCGCGACCCGTGGCGGTATCGTTGACTACGTCGATGCAACCCGTATCGTGATCCGCGTTAACGACGCCGAAGCAGCGGCCGGTGAAGTGGGTGTGGACATCTACAACCTGATCAAGTACCAACGTTCCAACCAGAACACCAACATCCACCAGCGCCCCATCGTGAAGAAGGGTGACAAGTTGGTCAAGGGCGATGTGATTGCCGACGGTGCATCCACCGACTTCGGTGAAATCGCCATTGGTCAGAACATGCTGATCGCCTTCATGCCCTGGAACGGCTACAACTTCGAAGATTCGATCTTGATCTCCGAACGCGTGGTTGCGGACGACCGCTACACCTCGATCCACATCGAGGAACTGGTGGTGATGGCCCGTGACACCAAGCTGGGCGCGGAAGAAATCACCCGCGATATTCCCAATCTGAGCGAACAGCAGCTGAACCGCCTGGACGAATCCGGCATCATCTACGTGGGTGCAGAAGTGCAGCCCGGCGACACGCTGGTCGGCAAGGTCACCCCTAAGGGCGAAACCACGCTGACGCCAGAGGAGAAATTGCTGCGCGCCATCTTCGGTGAAAAAGCCAGCGATGTGAAAGACACATCCTTGCGCGTGGACCAGGGTTCACAAGGCACCGTGATCGACGTGCAAGTGTTCACCCGTGAAGGTATCGTGCGTGACAAACGCGCCCAACAGATCATCGACGATGAACTGAAGCGCTTCCGCCTGGACCTGAACGACCAATTGCGCATCGTGGAAGCCGACGCGTTCGACCGTATCGAGAAGCTGTTGATTGGTAAGGTTGCCAATGGCGGCCCGCAAAAGCTGCCCAAAGGCACCAAACTCGACAAGGCATACCTGTCTTCGGTGGAGAAGTTCCATTGGTTCGATATCCGTCCCGCAGACGAAGAAGTGGCAAGCCAGCTGGAGTCCATCAAGAACTCTCTGGAGCAAACCCGTCACAGCTTCGACCTGGCCTACGAAGAAAAGCGCAAAAAGCTGACGCAAGGCGATGAATTGCCAGCGGGCGTACTGAAGATGGTCAAGGTTTACCTGGCTGTCAAGCGCCGCTTGCAACCCGGCGACAAGATGGCCGGCCGCCATGGTAACAAGGGCGTGGTATCCAAGATCGTTCCAGTCGAAGACATGCCTTACATGGCCGATGGCACACCTTGCGACATCTGCTTGAACCCACTGGGCGTGCCATCGCGGATGAACGTCGGTCAAGTTCTGGAAGTGCATTTGGGTTGGGCCGCAAAGGGTATTGGCCAACGCATCGGTGACATGCTGCAAGCCGAAGCCAAGGTGGCAGAAGTCCGTAGCTTCATGGACAAGCTGTACAACGGTTCTGGCCGCAAGGAAGACCTGAGCCAACTCAGCGACCAAGAAGTTCTGAATATGGCGGCGAATATGTCTAACGGTGCCACCTTCGCAACGCCCGTGTTCGATGGCGCGTCTGAAGAAGACATCCGTGGCATGCTGCAACTGGCCTATCCGGACGACATCGCCAAGCACAAAGGTCTGACCGCTACACGCACCCAGGCAAATCTGTTTGACGGCCGCTCGGGTGAGCCTTTTGAGCGTCCTACCACCGTGGGTTATATGCACTTCTTGAAGCTGCACCATTTGGTTGACGACAAGATGCACGCACGTTCTACCGGCCCCTACAGCTTGGTTACACAACAACCACTGGGCGGTAAAGCCCAGTTCGGTGGACAGCGTTTCGGGGAAATGGAAGTGTGGGCACTGGAAGCGTACGGCGCGTCCTACACACTGCAGGAAATGCTAACCGTGAAGTCCGACGACGTGGTGGGCCGTACCAAGGTGTACGAAAGCATTGTCAAGGGCGAACACGCTATTGAAGCAGGCATGCCGGAATCGTTCAACGTGCTGGTCAAGGAAATCCGTTCCTTGGGCCTGGACATCGAACTCGAGCGTAGCTAATTGCGGACAAGAAAAGGATTTAACACATGAAATCATTACTCGACCTGTTCAAGCAGTTCACCCCCGACTCGCATTTCGATGCCATTCGGATCGGTATGGCTTCGCCCGAAAAGATCCGCTCGTGGTCTTTCGGTGAGGTCAAAAAGCCTGAAACCATCAACTACCGCACCTTCAAGCCAGAGCGTGATGGTTTGTTCTGCGCCAAGATTTTTGGCCCTATCAAGGACTACGAATGCCTGTGCGGCAAATACAAGCGCCTCAAGCACCGCGGTGTCATCTGCGAAAAGTGCGGCGTTGAAGTCACGCAGACCAAGGTACGCCGGGAGCGCATGGGCCACATCGATCTGGCCGCACCTTGTGCCCACATCTGGTTCCTGAAGTCATTGCCATCGCGTCTGGGCCTGGTGCTGGACATGACGCTGCGCGACATTGAACGCGTGCTCTACTTTGAAGCATATGTGGTCACCGACCCTGGCATGACCCCGCTGAAGAAATTCGCGATCATGTCGGAAGACGACTTCGATGCGAAGACCAAGGAATACGGCGACGAGTTCGTGGCCAAGATGGGTGCGGAAGGCATCAAGGACTTGCTGGAAGCCATCGAAATCGATTCTTCCATCGAGCGCCTGCGTAACGACCTGACCGGTTCCGAAGTCAAGATCAAGAAGAACGCCAAGCGCCTCAAGCTGCTGGAAGCATTCAAAAAATCAGGCATCAAACCTGAATGGATGGTGCTGAATGTGCTGCCCGTGCTGCCACCGGACCTGCGTCCGCTGGTGCCACTGGACGGTGGCCGTTTTGCCACATCCGATCTGAATGACTTGTACCGTCGCGTCATCAACCGCAACAGCCGTCTGCGCCGTCTGCTGGAACTGAAGGCGCCGGAAATCATTGCCCGCAACGAAAAGCGCATGCTGCAAGAAGCTGTCGATTCGTTGTTGGACAACGGTCGCCGCGGCAAGGCCATGACCGGAGCCAACAAGCGTGCACTGAAGTCCCTGGCCGACATGATCAAGGGCAAGAGCGGTCGTTTCCGTCAGAACTTGTTGGGTAAGCGCGTCGACTACTCTGGCCGTTCGGTCATTGTGGTGGGCCCTACCCTCAAGCTGCACCAGTGCGGCCTGCCCAAGCTGATGGCTCTGGAGCTGTTCAAACCCTTCATCTTCTCGCGCCTGGAAGCCATGGGCATTGCGACCACCATCAAGGCGGCCAAGAAGGAAGTGGAATCCGGCACGCCAGTGGTATGGGACATCCTGGAGGAGGTGATTAAAGAGCACCCCATCATGCTGAACCGTGCGCCTACGCTGCACCGTTTGGGCATCCAGGCTTTTGAGCCCATCCTGATCGAAGGCAAGGCCATCCAGCTGCACCCACTCGTCTGCTCGGCATTCAACGCCGACTTTGACGGTGACCAGATGGCTGTTCACGTACCCTTGTCGGTAGAAGCGCAAATGGAAGCCCGCACGCTGATGCTGGCCTCGAACAACATTCTGTTCCCTGCCAACGGTGAACCATCGATCGTGCCAAGCCAGGACGTGGTGCTGGGTCTGTACTACACGACCCGTGACCGCGTGAATGGCAAGGGCGAAGGTCTGATCTTCTCCGATACCGGTGAAGTGCAGCGCGCATTTGACGCCGGCCAAGTTGAACTGACTGCCCGCATCAACGTCCGGCTGACCGAGTACACCAAGGACAAGGCCACCGGCGAGTTCGTGCCATCAACCAAGCTGTGGGAAACCACCGCGGGCCGTGCGCTGCTATCCGAAATCCTGCCCAAGGGCCTGCCTTTCTCTAACATCAACAAGGCGTTGAAGAAGAAGGAAATCTCCAAGCTGATCAACGTGTCGTTCCGCAAGTGCGGATTGAAAGAGACCGTGGTGTTTGCCGACAAGCTGTTGCAAAACGGTTTCCGTCTGGCTACCAAAGCCGGTATCTCGATCTGCATCGACGACATGCTGGTACCACAAGAAAAGCACGGCATCATTGCCCGCGCCGAGAAGGAAGTCAAAGAGATCGCCAACCAGTACGTTTCTGGCTTGGTGACGGCTGGCGAACGCTACAACAAGGTGGTGGACATTTGGGGCAAGGCCGGTGACGAAGTCTCCAAGGTCATGATGTCCCAGCTCTCCAAAGAGAAGACCATCGATCGTGACGGCAAGGAAGTCGAGCAAGAGTCTTTCAACTCCATCTACATGATGGCTGACTCTGGCGCCCGTGGTTCTGCAGCCCAGATTCGCCAGGTGGCCGGTATGCGGGGTCTGATGGCCAAGCCGGACGGTTCCATCATTGAAACGCCGATTACCGCGAACTTCCGCGAAGGTTTGAACGTGTTGGAATACTTCATTTCCACCCACGGTGCCCGTAAGGGTCTCGCGGATACGGCTTTGAAGACCGCCAACTCGGGTTACCTGACCCGTCGTCTGGTGGATGTGACGCAGGACTTGGTCGTGACCGAAAACGACTGTGGCACGGCCAACGGCTACCTGATGCGCGCTATCGTCGAAGGTGGTGAAGTCATCGAATCGCTGCGCGACCGCATTCTGGGTCGTACCGCCGCGGAAGATGTGCTGCACCCCGAAGATCGCTCGGTCCTGGCTAGCGCTGGTGCCATGATGGACGAGGACATGCTCGACATCTTGGAAACCGCTGGTGTGGACGAAGTCAAAGTGCGTACCGCACTGACCTGCGCCACCCGCTTTGGCATCTGCGCCAAGTGCTATGGCCGCGATCTGGGTCGCGGTGGTCTGATCAACGGTGGCGAGGCCGTGGGTGTGATTGCAGCGCAATCTATCGGCGAACCTGGTACCCAGCTGACCATGCGTACCTTCCACATCGGTGGTGCCGCATCCCGTGCGGCCATCGCCTCCAGCGTGGAAGCCAAGTCCAACGGCACGATCGGCTTCAACGCCACGATGCGCTACGTGACCAACAGCAAGAACGAGTTGGTCGTGATTGCCCGCTCCGGTGAAATCATCATCACCGAGCATGGCCGCGAACGCGAACGTCACAAAGTGCCTTACGGTGCCATTCTGTCGGTCAAGGTGGACCAGGCTGTCAAGGCCGGCACCATTCTGGCCAACTGGGATCCGTTGACCCGCCCCATCATTACCGAGTTCGCTGGTACCAGCAAGTTTGAGAATGTGGAAGAAGGTCTGACCGTGGCCCGCCAGGTGGACGAAGTGACCGGTCTGGCAACCCTGGTGGTTATCGATCCGAAGCGCCGCGGTGCAGCCAAGGTCGTGCGTCCCCAAGTCAAACTGATCGACGCGTCGGGTAACGAAGTGAAGATCACCGGTACCGACCACTCCGTGACCATCGGCTTCCCTGTTGGTGCACTGATCCAGGTGCGCGACGGCCAGGAAGTCGGCCGCGGCGAAGTGCTGGCCCGTATCCCGATCGAAGGCCAGAAGACCCGCGACATTACCGGCGGTTTGCCACGTGTGGCCGAGTTGTTCGAAGCCCGTACGCCGAAGGACAAGGGCATGCTGGCCGAAATGACCGGTACCGTGTCGTTCGGCAAGGAAACCAAGGGCAAGGTTCGCCTGCAAATCACCGATCCAGAAGGCAAGGTCTGGGACGAACTGATCCCCAAGGAAAAGAGCATCCTGGTGCACGAAGGCCAAGTGGTCAACAAGGGCGAAAACATTGTGGACGGCCCAGCCGACCCACAAGACATTTTGCGCTTGCTGGGCATGGAAGAACTGGCTCGCTACATCGTGGACGAAGTGCAGGACGTGTACCGCTTGCAAGGCGTGAAGATCAATGACAAGCACATTGAAGTGATCGTGCGCCAGATGCTGCGCCGCGTGGTGGTAGAGAACGCAGGTGACTCCGGCTACATCAACGGCGAACAAGTGGAACGCAGCGAAATGCTGGACACCAATGACGCCCTGCGTGCTGAAGGCAAGACCCCTGCAACCTTTACCAACCTGTTGCTGGGTATTACCAAGGCATCGCTGTCCACCGACAGCTTCATCAGCGCCGCGTCCTTCCAGGAAACCACGCGCGTGCTGACCGAGGCCGCCATCATGGGCAAACGCGACGAGCTCCGTGGCCTGAAGGAAAACGTGATCGTCGGCCGCCTGATACCCGCTGGTACCGGCATGGCCTACCACCAGGCCCGTGTCGCCAAGGACCTGATGGACGACGCCGAGCGCCGTGCTATCGCCGAAGCCGAAGCGGCTGAGCTTGCAGGAACGCAAGACGAAACCGCCAGCGCGGAAGTCAGCGAAGGCCACGTCGGAGAGTAACAAAAGCCGACGGCCCTAAGCCAAGCACCTCAAGCCCTCACCGGGGCTTGGGGTGTTTTTTTATGGGGCTTGGCTTGCGTGACCGCCCCGCCTCGCTTTGCATTGGAAGCTCTGCCGTTGATTTCTTCAAGCATCGTCTGGTGGTGCCTGTGTGCCACCTTGCTGTTTTGGTCTGTAGGCGCCTACAACCGGCTGGTCCGGCTGCGCTCGCAGGCGTCCCGCGCCTTTGCGCCCGTGGCACTGCAGTTGCAGCGCTATGCGGAGATCATCGCAGCCGCGCAAACTGCATATGCCTCTGTAGATATGACCATAGCCGAGGGGGCATCCAACCAATCGTGGGCGGGACTACTCGGTGCGCTCCAGCAACTCACTGCATCCCTGGCGGTGGCGCGCGATCGCCCCTTGAAGGCGGCTGCCATCCGGGCCCTGGCTGCGGCCGATGAAGTGCTGCAAACCGCCTGGCTACGCGTCTGCACAGACGGGCATGGCCAGGACGGCGCCCCCCTTCCCCCGAGCCTGCTCTTGCAATGGCAAGATGCAGGCCTACAGGTACAGCACGCGCGCATTGCTTTCGGCCAGGCCGTGCATAGTTACAACGCCGCCATTGCGCAATTTCCCGCCCGGCTGTTGGCCTGGCTGTTTGGTTTCCGTATGGCCCAAGCATTTTGAAACTCTGCCACCCGAGATACTTTCACCTATGACCGCATCCCCCGCGCAGGGTCACAAAATGGCGCCGCACACTGCAGCGCCGATTCCTCTATGGCGCCAGTTGCAGGCTGCAGCCGACGTGTTGCAAGCCATCCGTGGCGGCACTTCGGCCACGCCCTCTTTGGCGGCCGTCAATGGCCCCCTGCGCCCCGGGGTGCAGGCCATCGTATTCCATACCCTGCGCAACCTGGGTCGGGCAGAAGCCCTGCGTTTGCAGCTGGCGCGCCGTGCACCACCTGCACCGGCCGACGCTCTGCTGTGCACAGCATTGGCCCTGGTCTGGCTGGACGCCGAGGCGCCCTATGAAATCTTTACCCTGGTGGACCAAACCGTAGAAGCGGCACAGCGCGGCAAGGCCAAGGCACAGGCCAGCTTCATCAACGCCTGCCTGCGCCGCTTTCTACGCGAGCGCGAAGCCCTGGTGACCGCCTCCGAGCGCGACCCAGTGGCCGTGTGGAACCACCCTCGCTGGTGGATTCAACGGCTCAAACAAGAGCAGCCACAACAGTGGCAAAACATCCTGCAAGCCAACAATACGCATGCGCCCATGAGCCTGCGGGTTAATGCAAGAAAATCGACTCCAGCGCAGGTAATATCTGCGCTGGCAGCTATGAATATTGAAGCAACCCTAGTGGGTACTTCTGGTGTGCTCCTGGCCAACCCCATGCCGGTACAGCAAATCCCGGGCTTTGCCGAAGGGGCTGTCTCGGTACAAGATGCCGCCGCACAATTAGCCGCCCCCCTGCTGCTGCAGGGGTGGGATCTGAGCCAGCCGCTGCGCGTTCTGGACGCCTGTGCAGCACCAGGGGGCAAGACTGCCCACCTGCTGGAGTTGGCCAATGCGGACGTCACCGCCCTGGACATTGACCCGCTGCGTTGCGAACGCATTGGTCAGAATCTGCAGCGCCAGGGCCTGCACGCCACGGTGCGGGCGGCCGATGCCAACCAACCCGCAACCTGGTGGGACGGCCAGTTATTCGATGCCATCTTGCTGGATGCGCCCTGCACCGCATCCGGCATCGTGCGGCGCCACCCGGATGTGCGCTGGTTGCGCCGCGAGAGCGATATTGCCCAGTTAGCCGCGATCCAGGCCAGCCTGCTGCAACAGCTTTGGCCCTTGGTACGCGCCGGCGGACGTCTGCTGTACTGCACCTGCTCGCTGTTCCATGCAGAAGGACGCAACCAGGTCGAAACGTTCCTTGCGCGCCACACAGACGCACTTTTACAACCGTCACCCGGGCATTTAATCCCCCACACGGCGACTTCGGCGGATACCCTAGCCGACAATGTTCTGTGTGATAACGATGGATTCTTTTACGCATTACTGGAAAAGCGTGCGGCTTAGCCAAGCTTTGCTACGCTTTTGCGCCTGCGTTTTGCTGTGCCTGCAGCCTCTTGCCTGGGCCGAAAACACCGTAGTGGAAATCAGCCAGATGCAGGTGGAACGCGAAGACGGCGGTGTATTTTTCTCCGCCAATCTGAAGTTCGAGCTACCCAGCCTGGTAGAGGATGCCTTGAACAAAGGCATTCCCATGTTCTTTGTGGCGGAAGTGGAGGTTCTGCGTGACCGCTGGTATTGGTACGACCGCAAGCAGGCCTCAGAGGCCCGCCATATGCGCTTGGCCTATCTGCCGCTGACACGGCGCTGGCGTCTGAACGTATCTCCCACTCCCATAGGCAACAGCGGGCTGGGTGTAACACTGAGCCAGAACTTCGATTCCCTGTCGGATGCGCTCACCTACATACAGCGCTTTTCCCACTGGAAAATTGCCGACGCAGCGGATGTCGAGTTCGACGGTAAAACCCACCTGGACTTCAGCTTCCGGCTGGATGTGTCACAGCTCCCCCGGCCGTTCCAGATCAGCACCTTGGGCCAGGCCGACTGGAGCCTCTCCGGTAGCCGCAATATCCGCCTAGGACAAGAAGGCGGCAAATGAAACAGCCATCGGCGCGCAGTGCGCAAAGCAGCACCCGCGCGCTACGCTGGGCTGTAGTGGTTGGCGTCGTAGTGGCCATGGCAGTAGGGTTGATCCTGCTGCTGCTGCTGACCCAGTCCACCAGCAACCGGGCCTTGTTTGAGCGTAATTACACCCGCCTGTTTGCTGTCAACGTGGTGGTGGCCGCCACCTTGCTTTCGGTCATTGTGTGGATGGCTGTGCGCCTGCTGACCCGGCTACGCAAAGGCAAATTCGGCAGCCGCTTGCTGGTCAAGCTGGCCACCATTTTTGCGCTGGTAGGTCTGATGCCCGGCCTGCTGATCTACGTGGTGTCCTATCAGTTCGTGTCCCGCTCCATCGAAAGCTGGTTTGACGTCAAGGTAGAGGGTGCGCTGGATGCCGGCGTGAACCTGGGCAGAACCACCTTGGACGTATTGGCCAATGACCTAGCCGACAAGGCCCGAAGCGCCAGCCGGCAACTCTCTGATACCCCCGATGCCGCCGCCGGCCTGGCACTGGAACGCATGCGCGATCAGCTCAGCGTGAATGACGTGGTGCTGTGGAATGCCAGTGGACAGCCGATTGCAAGCGCCGGCCAATCCCGTTTTCTGCTGAATCCGGAGCACCCCAGCAGCCAGCAACTGCGCAACGTGCGCAGCCAGAAGGCTGTTGCATCTATCGAGGGCCTGGACGAAACCGGACTGACGCCGGGCACACCAGCACAAATCAAGGCATTGGCGGTCGTGGCAAGTCCGGGCGTGGGGTTGCTGGCAGAGCCACGTTATCTTCAGCTCACCCAAACCCTGCCCCAGCAACTGGTAGATAACGCCCTGGCGGTGCAAGCCGCCAACCGCGAATATCAGGAGCGCGCCTTGGCCCGCAACGGTCTTAAACGCATGTATATCGGCACACTGACACTCAGCCTATTTCTGGCCGTGTTCGGCGCAGTGCTGCTGGCCGTAGTGCTGGGCAACCAGCTCGCCCGTCCACTGCTGCTGCTTGCGGAAGGTGTGCGCCAAGTGGCTGCTGGGGATTTGACGCCCAAGTCGGTACTGCAGGGAAAGGACGAGCTGGGTGGATTGACACGCTCGTTCGCCGACATGACACAGCAGCTTGCGGACGCACGTTCAGCGGTAGACCACAGCATGGCCCAGGTCAGTGCCGCTCGGGCCAATCTGCAAACCATTCTGGACAACCTGACGGCCGGCGTAATTGTGCTGAGCAGCCAGAATGTCATCGAATCCAGCAACCCCGGTGCCACTCGCATCCTGCGCGTGCCGCTAGCCGCCTACGAAGGCAAGCCACTCGCCGAGGTGACGGGTCTGGAGCATTTCGCAGAACGCGTACAAGAGCAGTTTTCCGCCTTCGCCAGCGAGCAAACACACCATGAGCTGGACCATTGGCAACAATCGTTTGAACTGAACGGCACGCAATCACCGTTTGCGCAGGATGCTATAGTTTTAATAGCACGAGGTGCCGAACTGCCTGGCAGCAACCGGTTGCTGGTATTTGACGATGTCTCCGAGATGGTATCGGCCCAACGCGCCCAGGCCTGGGGCGAAGTCGCGCGCCGACTAGCCCACGAAATCAAGAACCCGCTTACGCCCATTCAGCTGTCTGCAGAACGACTGGAGATGAAGCTCACAGGCAAAGTGGCCGAGCCGGAACAAGCCTTGCTTACCAAATCCGTCAAAACCATTGTGGACCAGGTCGAAGCCATGAAACGCCTGGTCAATGAATTCCGCGACTATGCACGGCTACCTACCGCAGATCTGAAGCCACTGGACCTGAACCACCTCGTGCAGGATGTGCTGCAGTTGTACGATGCATCGGCCGTGCAAATCTCCGCCGAACTCGACGATCTATGCCCGCCGATTCTGGGCGACGCAGAACAGCTGCGCCAAGTCATCCATAACCTGCTGCAGAACGCTCAGGACGCATCCGAAGCCAAGGCCGCATCCGGTCAGGCCCAGCAGGTACTTTTGCGTACACAATGGATTCCCAGCGCACAACGCGTTCGCCTCACAGTGAACGACCAAGGCTCTGGTTTTCCAGAAAATATCTTGAAGCGCGCCTTTGAGCCCTACGTCACCACCAAGAGCCGTGGCACTGGACTGGGACTGGCTGTCGTCAAGAAAATCGCAGATGAACACGGTGCCCGCATAGACCTCTCCAACCGCATCGCAGATGGTATGGTTGTTGGGGCGCAAGTATCGTTATCATTCTCCATACACAACAAAGCAGCTGCCTAGCAAGCACTGCAACGCTTTATTTTCATTCGGGAACTCGCTCTCAACCATGGCAAACATTTTGGTCGTCGACGATGAACTCGGCATACGCGATCTCCTCTTCGAAATCCTCAACGATGAAGGCCACAACGTCGAACTTGCAGAGAATGCGGCAGAGGCCCGCGCGGCACATCTGCGCACGCGCCATGATTTGGTCTTGCTGGACATCTGGATGCCCGATACGGACGGCGTCTCTCTACTGAAGGAATGGGCCGCCACCGGCACACTGACCATGCCTGTGATCATGATGAGTGGGCACGCCACCATCGACACAGCCGTAGAAGCAACCCGCATAGGGGCCTACTCGTTCCTAGAAAAGCCCATCACGCTGCAGAAATTATTGAAAGCCGTCGAACTCGGCCTGACCCGCAACGCCACGCGCAAGCCCGCAGCTGCCGCAACGCTACCCCATCCAGTCGAACTCAAAGTTGTAGCCTCTGAATTAACCAATGATGCCGGTGGCATCGGCCTACAAGCGCAACATAACGCAGATGGAAGTCCGCATGCGCAGCAGACGTTCAACCTGGACAAGCCATTGCGCGAAGCACGAGATGGTTTCGAAAAAGCCTATTTCGAATTCCACCTCGCCCAAGAAGGTGGCTCCATGACACGCGTAGCCGAACAAACCGGCTTAGAGCGCACACATCTATATCGAAAACTAAAACAACTAGGAATAGACCTCAGTCGTGGAAAACGCAATTAAACTTGGTATATAATAGTGGTCTTGGCCCGGTAGCTCAGTCGGTAGAGCAGAGGATTGAAAATCCTTGTGTCGGCGGTTCGATTCCGTCCCAGGCCACCAAATTGAAATCTGCATAAAACTTTAGTTTTATGCAGATTTTCTTATTTTTATTCCCCACTTTTTATAATATGCAGGCGTTACTGCACTCGTTAATTAGCTGAACCCGAAAGGTTTTTCTGGCTCTTTATGCACAAATGGCCAGCCGCGTGGAGGAATTGCTGCCGCATCGCTGACAAGCTGCCTAGCCGTAACTGATGTTGGTGGTCAAGGTGGGATCACCGTTTGCTTACGTTGTGCGCATACGATGTTCAAAGGAGAGAGGGTAATTAAATCAAGGTGGCGTCACCGAACGGTTACGGCGTCAGCAACACGAAACGTACGCGCGTACAACGCGCAGTTTTATTTTATTGGGATACCACTTGGGCTTGCCCCTACTGCGCAAATACCCACTTGGCCTGGAGTAGTAAATGGCTGACCCGTTGCTCTTTCGTTCCAACATCAGGGTACTATACGAACGCTTACCCAGCATATGCTTAATAGGCAATCTTGTCGACGATTTGGACCGATTAGAGCATGCCCGCAAAACGTTTCCGTTTTCTTTAGTGCTTGCTTGCAGGCACTAAAGAAAACGCCCAGTCAGCTGA
>NZ_JBWKQM010000010.1:0-280314 GCF_059418745.1 Rhodoferax sp. GW821-FHT07F03 | reverse complement strand
CAAGCCGACTTTTACATCAACCAACTTGACTCACTGTGATCAGCGAAGCCTTGTATTCTAGCATGCTTTTAGAGCATGCCCGCAAAACGTTTCCGTTTTCTTTAGTGCTTGCTTGCAGGCACTAAAGAAAACGCCCAGTCAGCTGACTGGGCGTTTCTTGCTGTAATAGCCTGACGATGACCTACTTTCACACGGGAACCCGCACTATCATCGGCGCAGAGGCGTTTCACTGTCCTGTTCGGGATGGGAAGGAGTGGGACCACCTCGCTATGGTCATCAGGCATAACTTGTTGCCACCCTGACATCGGTCAGGGCAACGAATTCATAGAGATTTAATCAGCTCCGGCATCGCACCGGATATGTTTTTTGAATGCGTCTACTTGGCATAACTATTCTTCAAAGAACCTAGGCTCATCAAAGTTATAGGGTCAAGCCGCACGAGCAATTAGTATCAGTTAGCTTAACGCATTACTGCGCTTCCACACCTGACCTATCAACGTCCTGGTCTTGAACGACTCTTTAGGGGGCTCAAGGCCCCGGCAGATCTCATCTTGAAACGAGTTTCCCGCTTAGATGCTTTCAGCGGTTATCTCTTCCACACTTAGCTACTCGGCAATGCCACTGGCGTGACAACCGATACACCAGAGGTGTGTCCACTCCGGTCCTCTCGTACTAGGAGCAGGCTTCCTCAAATCTGCAGCGCCCACGGAAGATAGGGACCAAACTGTCTCACGACGTTTTAAACCCAGCTCACGTACCTCTTTAAATGGCGAACAGCCATACCCTTGGGACCGGCTACAGCCCCAGGATGAGATGAGCCGACATCGAGGTGCCAAACACCGCCGTCGATATGAACTCTTGGGCGGTATCAGCCTGTTATCCCCAGAGTACCTTTTATCCGTTGAGCGATGGCCCTTCCATACAGAACCACCGGATCACTATGTCCTGCTTTCGCATCTGCTCGACTTGTCAGTCTCGCAGTTAAGCACGCTTATGCCATTGCACTATCATCACGATGTCCGACCGTAACTAGCGTACCTTCGAACTCCTCCGTTACGCTTTGGGAGGAGACCGCCCCAGTCAAACTGCCTACCATGCACTGTCCCCGATCCAGATAATGGACCTAGGTTAGAACCTCAAACACACCAGGGTGGTATTTCAACGTTGGCTCCATGTGATCTAGCGACCACACTTCAAAGCCTCCCACCTATCCTACACAGATCTGTTCAAAGTCCAATACAAAGCTACAGTAAAGGTTCATGGGGTCTTTCCGTCTTTCCGCGGGGAGATTGCATCATCACAAACATTTCAACTTCGCTGAGTCTCAGGAGGAGACAGTGTGGCCATCGTTACGCCATTCGTGCAGGTCGGAACTTACCCGACAAGGAATTTCGCTACCTTAGGACCGTTATAGTTACGGCCGCCGTTTACTGGGACTTCAATCAAGAGCTTGCACCCCATCATTTAATCTTCCAGCACCGGGCAGGCGTCACACCCTATACGTCCACTTTCGTGTTTGCAGAGTGCTGTGTTTTTAATAAACAGTCGCAGCCACCGATTTTTTGCAACCCCGTTGGGCTCCATCCGCAAGGGACTTCACCTACTAAAGGCACACCTTCTTCCGAAGTTACGGTGTCAATTTGCCGAGTTCCTTCTCCTGAGTTCTCTCAAGCGCCTTAGAATACTCATCTCGCGCACCAGTGTCGGTTTGCGGTACGGTCGTGTGTAGCTGAAGCTTAGTGGCTTTTCCTGGAAGCAGGGTATCACTCACTTCGGCTGCAAGCAGCCTCGTTATCACCCCTCATCTAAGCCCGGCGGATTTACCTACCAGGCACGACTACAGGCTTGAACCAACATATCCAACAGTTGGCTGAGCTAACCTTCTCCGTCCCCACATCGCACTACACATCGGTACAGGAATATTGACCTGTTTCCCATCAACTACGCATCTCTGCCTCGCCTTAGGGGCCGACTCACTCTACGCCGATGAACGTTGCGTAGAAAACCTTGCGCTTACGGCGAGGGGGCTTTTCACCCCCTTTAACGCTACTCATGTCAGCATTCGCACTTCTGATACCTCCAGCAGGGTTTACACCGCCACCTTCACAGGCCTACAGAACGCTCTCCTACCACTTGCAATAAATTGCAAATCCGCAGCTTCGGTAACTGGCTTAGCCCCGTTACATCTTCCGCGCAGGACGACTCGATCAGTGAGCTATTACGCTTTCTTTAAATGATGGCTGCTTCTAAGCCAACATCCTGACTGTTTTAGCCTTCCCACTTCGTTTCCCACTTAGCCAATTTTAGGGACCTTAGCTGGCGGTCTGGGTTGTTTCCCTCTTGAGTCCGGACGTTAGCACCCGGTGCTCTGTCTCCCAAGCTGTACTCGTCGGTATTCGGAGTTTGCATTGGTTTGGTAAGTCGCCATGACCCCCTAGCCAAAACAGTGCTCTACCCCCGACGGTAATACTTGAGGCACTACCTAAATAGTTTTCGGAGAGAACCAGCTATTTCCAAGTTTGTTTAGCCTTTCACCCCTATCCACAGCTCATCCGCTAGTTTTGCAACACTAGTCGGTTCGGACCTCCAGTGCGTGTTACCGCACCTTCATCCTGGCCATGGATAGATCACTTGGTTTCGGGTCTACACCCAGCGACTGAATCGCCCTATTCGGACTCGGTTTCCCTACGCCTTCCCTATTCGGTTAAGCTTGCCACTGAATGTAAGTCGCTGACCCATTATACAAAAGGTACGCAGTCACCCCTTTCGAGGCTCCTACTTTTTGTAAGCATGCGGTTTCAGGATCTATTTCACTCCCCTCCCGGGGTTCTTTTCGCCTTTCCCTCACGGTACTAGTTCACTATCGGTCAATGATGAGTATTTAGCCTTGGAGGATGGTCCCCCCATATTCAGACAGGATTTCTCGTGTCCCGCCCTACTTTTCGTTAACTTAGTACCACGCGTCTGCTTTCACGTACGGGGCTATCACCCGCTATGGCTAGCCTTTCCAAGCTATTCCGTTAACAGTCGCGCTATCACTAACAGGCTTTTCCGATTTCGCTCGCCACTACTTTCGGAATCTCGGTTGATGTCTTTTCCTCGAGCTACTGAGATGTTTCAGTTCACCCGGTTCGCCTCGCATGACTATGTATTCATCATGCGATACCCCTAAGGGTGGGTTTCCCCATTCAGAAATCTCCGGATCAAAGCTAATTTGCCAGCTCCCCGAAGCTTATCGCAGGCTATCACGTCTTTCGTCGCCTATCATTGCCAAGGCATCCACCACATGCTCTTATTCACTTGACCCTATAACTTTGACGTCTCTTTACAGAAACACCGCCGTTGTCTTCAAGGAATGTTTGATTGGTCTTTCACCAATCGCGTTATGCCGTAAACAACTACAGCTCTTTCGAGCTTTCATCGTTAATTTTGAATTTCAAACCAAAGTCTGAATATTCGTTTTGACGCAATCAAAAATTTGTCGCTAGCGGCACGGTCTGCACTAAACCTTTACGAATGTGCAGTTTCCGCTAGCAACGCTGATTAAACTCTATGAATTTTTAATGAACAGCCGATTAACCTTTCGGTTAATTTATATCGATCAATAGATATTGATCAACAACAAAGTAGCCTCGTTAAAAGCCACTTTGGTGTTGAATGGATAAGCACCAACAATATTGGTGGAGGTGACAGGACTCGAACCCGCTACCTACTGCTTGCAAAGCAGCCGCTCTCCCAGCTGAGCTACACCCCCACAAAAACGGCAGTGTTGTTGAATGGATGGTGGGTCTGGTTGGTTTCGAACCAACGACCCCCGCCTTATCAAGACGGTGCTCTAACCAACTGAGCTACAGACCCAAGCCGGTCGCTCCGAGATCCATCTCAAACAAAATCAAGGACTTCGTTTAAAAATCGTCTTAGCGACAACCTTCCAACAACCGATAAGTGTGGGCATTCAAATTTGATTGCAGTTTCCAGAAAGGAGGTGATCCAGCCGCACCTTCCGATACGGCTACCTTGTTACGACTTCACCCCAGTCACGAACCCTGCCGTGGTAATCGCCCTCCTTGCGGTTAGGCTAACTACTTCTGGCAGAACCCGCTCCCATGGTGTGACGGGCGGTGTGTACAAGACCCGGGAACGTATTCACCGTGACATTCTGATCCACGATTACTAGCGATTCCGACTTCACGCAGTCGAGTTGCAGACTGCGATCCGGACTACGACTGGTTTTATGGGATTAGCTCCCCCTCGCGGGTTGGCAACCCTTTGTACCAGCCATTGTATGACGTGTGTAGCCCCACCTATAAGGGCCATGAGGACTTGACGTCATCCCCACCTTCCTCCGGTTTGTCACCGGCAGTCTCACTAGAGTGCCCAACTAAATGTAGCAACTAATGACAAGGGTTGCGCTCGTTGCGGGACTTAACCCAACATCTCACGACACGAGCTGACGACAGCCATGCAGCACCTGTGTTACGGCTCTCTTTCGAGCACGAAGCTATCTCTAGCGACTTCCGTACATGTCAAAGGTGGGTAAGGTTTTTCGCGTTGCATCGAATTAAACCACATCATCCACCGCTTGTGCGGGTCCCCGTCAATTCCTTTGAGTTTCAACCTTGCGGCCGTACTCCCCAGGCGGTCAACTTCACGCGTTAGCTTCGTTACTGAGTCAGTGAAGACCCAACAACCAGTTGACATCGTTTAGGGCGTGGACTACCAGGGTATCTAATCCTGTTTGCTCCCCACGCTTTCGTGCATGAGCGTCAGTACAGGTCCAGGGGATTGCCTTCGCCATCGGTGTTCCTCCGCATATCTACGCATTTCACTGCTACACGCGGAATTCCATCCCCCTCTACCGTACTCTAGCTATGCAGTCACAAATGCAGGTCCCAGGTTGAGCCCGGGGATTTCACATCTGTCTTACATAACCGCCTGCGCACGCTTTACGCCCAGTAATTCCGATTAACGCTCGCACCCTACGTATTACCGCGGCTGCTGGCACGTAGTTAGCCGGTGCTTATTCTTACGGTACCGTCATTAGCCTACCGTATTAGGGCAGACCGTTTCGTTCCGTACAAAAGCAGTTTACAACCCGAAGGCCTTCATCCTGCACGCGGCATTGCTGGATCAGGCTTGCGCCCATTGTCCAAAATTCCCCACTGCTGCCTCCCGTAGGAGTCTGGACCGTGTCTCAGTTCCAGTGTGGCTGGTCGTCCTCTCAGACCAGCTACAGATCGTCGCCTTGGTGGGCTTTTACCCCACCAACTAGCTAATCTGATATCGGCCGCTCCAATCGCGCGAGGCCCGAAGGTCCCCCGCTTTCATCCAGAGATCGTATGCGGTATTAGCACAGCTTTCGCTGCGTTATCCCCCACGACTGGGCACGTTCCGATATATTACTCACCCGTTCGCCACTCGTCAGCTTAACCTGTTACCGTTCGACTTGCATGTGTAAGGCATGCCGCCAGCGTTCAATCTGAGCCAGGATCAAACTCTATAGTTCGATCTTGAATTTTTTGCCCCTGACTTTTACCGCCAGAGGCCACTCATAAATTGGAATCAACGCAAAACTCAACAAGTGAATTTCACATCTATTTACTTCATGAGCGTTTGTAGTGTCATGCACTAGTTCCGAAGAACTTGGCAATCGCATTCAAACGCCCACGCTTATCGGCTGTATATTTTTAAGGATCAGCAAGCCGACTTTTACATCAACCAACTTGACTCACTGTGATCAGCGAAGCCTTGTATTCTAGCATGCTTTTAGAGCATGAGGACTAAATTCTTCTCCTTACCACCAACTACCGGCCACCTTGGTGGCCCTCGTCAGGGTAGCCTTAAAGTATATACCGGATTTGCGCGGCGCGCCCCTATATCGCAAATTTAGTTGCTCAATCACGGAGCCGTGGTCCTACCGTTCAGCGCATCCTAAACTCTCCACCAGCAGTCATTCACGGGCACAAACCACGAGGCAGGATAATCGCCACAACATGGCACTCATTACCCTACTCGACGCCCAACTGGCTTTTGGTCACGTCGCACTGCTCGACAAAGCCGCTTTTTCACTTGAAACCACGGAGCGTGTGGGCCTCATTGGCCGCAACGGGGCTGGCAAGTCATCCATGCTCAAGATTCTGGGTGGGCTGGAAAAGCCTGATGACGGCACGATGCATGTACAGCAAGGCTTGCGCATTGCCTACGTGGCCCAAGAACCAGCCCTAGACCCAGAAGTCACCATCTTCAAAGCCGCCAGCGTAGGACTTGCCACCGTCATTGAAGCCCGGGATCTGTATCTTTCCGGCGCCGAAGGGGTAGACCTGGACGCATTGCAATCTCAAATTGAAGCCTTCGATGCGTGGAATTGGGAGCAACGCGTGGAAGAAACTCTGCACCGCCTGCATCTAGACCCCGAGGCCATCGTCGGAACTTTATCTGGGGGCACCAAAAAGCGCGTGGCACTCGCGCAAGCGTTGGTTGCCAAGCCAGACGTGCTACTACTTGACGAGCCGACCAATCACCTGGACCTGGACTCTATTGAGTGGCTGGAAGATCTGCTGATCGACTTCAAAGGGAGCCTGATTACCATCACCCACGACCGCAGCTTTCTGAACCGCGTCGCCACCCGCATTGTGGAACTTGACCGCGGCAAGCTCGGCTCCTACCCTGGCAACTTCGAACAATATGTACTGCAGAAAGAAGAGCAGCTAGCACAAGAGGCCGTTATCAGCGCAAAGGCCGACAAGCTACTGGCACAAGAGGAAATCTGGATACGCAAGGGTGTGGAAGCGCGCCGCACTCGCAGCCAAAGCCGCATCAGCCGCCTAGAAACACTGCGCAGTAGCCGTGCCGCGCGCCGAGAGGCACAAGGTAGCGTCAATCTGGATGTGGCGTCTGGCCAGTCAAGTGGCAAGATCGTGGCGGAGCTTACCGATGTCAGCAAGTCCTTCGGCGACAAGGTCATCGTCAAGGGCTTCAGCGACGTAATTTTGCGTGGTGACAAGGTCGGCCTGCTCGGAGCCAATGGGGCGGGCAAAAGCACTTTGCTCAAGCTCATTCTGGGCGAAATCCAGCCAGACAGCGGCAAGGTGCGCCAGGGCGCGAATTTGCAGGTCGCTTACTTCGACCAGATGCGCAACGCACTGGATCTGGATGCCACACTGGAGGACTTCATCAGCCCCGGCAGCGAATGGATCGAGATTGGCAACCAGCGCAAGCACGTCAAGAGCTATCTGAGCGACTTCCTGTTCTCAGCAGCGCGCGCCAATTCGCCGGTCCGCTCCCTGTCTGGCGGCGAACGCAACCGCTTATTGCTGGCCCGCTTGTTCGCCCGACCCGCGAACGTGCTGGTGCTGGACGAACCGACCAACGACCTGGACATCGACACCCTGGAACTGCTGGAAGACCTGCTGCAGAACTACGACGGCACGGTTTTCCTGGTCAGCCATGACAGGGCATTCCTAGACAACGTGGTTACCAGCATCATTGCCCATGAACCAGAGGAGCGCCCTGGCTTCTGGCGTGAATACGAAGGCAGCGTGCAGGACTGGTTGATCCAGAGCAAACGCGCCAAAATGATCACAGAAACCAATAGAAAAAACACGCCACAGCGCGCGTCAGATCAACAGGTTTCGCTAGCAAATACAGAGCAAAAATCGACAGCTACGACGCCCACGACGGGAAAGGCCCGCAAGCTCAGCTTCAAGGAACAACGTGAACTGGACGGCTTGCCCGCACAGATTAGCCAGTTAGAACAGGAGCAGGCCGCCATCAACGCGGAGTTGGCCGATGGCCGCATCTACTCTACGGACGCCGCCAAGGCTACGGCCCTGGTGCAACGCAACGCAGAGATCGACGAGTTATTGTTAACTGCGCTAGAACGCTGGGAAATGCTCAGCAGCTAATTGCTATGGTAGTGATAGCTGCATGCGCAGATAAAACCTGCGCTAGCGGCCGATTTCTTTAGCCATCTAGCGTGACATTTGCCACCATCAAATGCGGTTGTGCAAACGGTCGCCACCAGCGCCCAGCTTGGCCAGCAACGCAGGGGCAATTTTGTCTAACGGCAGAACTTCATCCGCGGCGCCATGGGCAATGGCCTCGCGCGGCATGCCAAACACCACGCAGCTGGCCTCGTCTTGCACGTAGTTGTAGCTACCTTTGTCGTGCATTTCACGCATGGCGCGCGCGCCATCATTGCCCATACCAGTGAGCATGATGCCGTAGGCATTCCGTCCGACCATCTCGGCGCACGAGAGAAACAAAACCTCTACCGATGGGCGGTGTCGGTTAACGGGCTCGCCATCCTCCACAACCGCCACATAGTTCGCTCCGCTGCGCCCCACCCGGAAGTGCTTGCCGCCCGGCGCAATATAGGCGTGGCCTGGCAGTATGCGTTCACCATGCACCGCCTCCTTGACCGTGATCTGGCACAAGCTGTTAAGCCGGGCCGCAAAGCTGGTGGTGAAGCCAGGTGGCATATGCTGGGTGATCACAATAGCGGGTGCATCTGCAGGCATACGCACCAAAATTTCCTTAATCGCCTCAGTGCCGCCGGTGGATGCCCCTATACAGATCATTTTCTCTGTCGACAAACGCCCGATCAAGGTATTAGCAGGGCGCGCTACCGGCGTAGGTGGAGCACCAATTTGCTCACCCAATGCCAACGCCGGAGGACGGCGGAACTGGGCCACCGATGCAACGCGCACCTTGTCCACGATTTCTGCAGCCAGATCCTTCAAACCGTTCGCCAAACCGATGCGAGGTTTAGCCACAAAATCTACAGCCCCCAACTCCAGGGCTCGCATAGTGACCTCAGCCCCCTGGGCCGTCATGGTGGAAATCATCACCACAGGCATGGGCCGCAGGCGCATCAAACGCCCTAGGAAATCAATGCCGTCCATGCGCGGCATTTCCACGTCCAAAGTGATCACATCGGGATCCAGGCTGCGGATCATTTCACGCGCAATCAAAGGGTCGTTGGCCGCACCCACGCACTCCATATCAGCTTGACGGTTGATGATTTCTGTCAACAAACTGCGCACCAAAGCCGAATCGTCCACCACCAACACACGGATCTTCTTCATCACCCCACCTGACTAAAACAAATCGACCGACCCACCCGAAGTGGACTTCACCACCGTAGCCACGTTGCCACGCCGCTCGGTCACCGCCTGGTCTGGATGCGCATGGGCCAAACGCTTCACCATGGCCTTACCCGTCACAGGGAAAAAGCATACTTTGCGCGGATAAATGTCCAACACATCTTGCGAGAGCAGCGGAATACGCTCCGTCTGCAAGTAATCAATTACAAACTGCGTATTGCGCTCGCCCACATTCATGGTGGTGAAGTTGGACATCACCTGACCGCCACCAAAAATCTTGGCCTGCATGGTTTCCCGGCGAGCTCCGCTCTTGAGCATCTCATTGATAAGCAGCTCCATGGCGTATGAACCATAGCGCCCCGCCCCTGAACCATCATCGCCATCAGGCAGCATGAAATGGTTCATACCCCCGACCTGAGCACGACTGTCCCACAGACATGCCGCGATACAGGATCCCAGCACTGTCATGATGACCAGATTCTCATCCGACACAAAATACTCACCAGGAAGTACCTTGACAGCATTGAACTGGAAGTGGTGATCTGCATAGAAAAAAGAAGCTTCACCCGGCTTGCGAGGACGACTCTTCAACTGCTCCAGCGTGCAGTTACGTTCGCTCAACGGCCTGCCACCGGGTGTTGCCCCCACACGTGCGGCACGACGACGGTCGGCATCCGGCCCAATGGGAAACTCACCCGCCGCCATGCGCTGGGCGAGAGTAGGACCCGCAGTTCTAGGAATATCCATAGTCGTCAATCGTCCAACGCAATAGAGCCTACCGCCTGCATACCAAACCATGAACCGCCATGGGGCAAAAAACCTTCAGCAGCGTTCATAACACGTCTTTCCACGCAAGATGAACAGGTCCCGGGACTCACTGAAATTTTCCGCATGACCCACAAACAACATACCACCGGGCTTCATGACACGATGAATGCGCTCCAGCACAGCACGCTGGGTTGCCGCATCAAAATAAATCATGACGTTGCGACAAAAGACAACATCAAACGGATCCCGAAACGGCCAGTCGTTGCGAATCAAATTGATACTAAGGAAATCAATCATGCGGCGCAGTTCTGGCTTGATGCGTACCAGACCAGCGTTTTCACCCTTACCACGCAGTAAAAATTTTTGCATGCGAGCCTGGTCCAACCCCTTGAGATTGTCCAGGCGATAAATGCCCTGAGCCGCCGATGCCAACACCTTGGAATCAATATCACTGGCCGCCAACTTGAACGCAGCGCCAGCGCCCAGGGACTCCATCGCGGTCATGGCGATCGAATACGGCTCTTCACCCGTAGAAGATGCACTGCACCAAACATTCCAAGGCGTTGCAGCAGGTCGAGACTTCAGCAAGGCAGCAAGCATTTCAAAATGGTGCTGCTCTCGAAAAAAAGCGGTGAGATTGGTGGTGAGGGCATTCACAAACTCCTGCCACTCGGGACCATCGGAACGCTCCAGCCACCCCAGGTATTCATGAAAACTGCCATGCCCCGTTTCACGCAATCTGCGCGACAAACGGCTGTACACCATGGCATGCTTGCCATCATGCAGCTTGATACCCGCATGCTTGTATATCAGCGACTGCACGCGCTCAAAATCAGCGTCCGTCCAAATGAACTCACGGCCCTCTGCAACAGGACCGTTACTGGCTGCAGCAGGTGAATAGCTCTGAAGCATGGAGGGGCGCGGTTCAGTCGGCAGACAAGGCCATATCGGCGCCGGACATCAGCCTCTCAATATCCAGCAAGATCAGCATCCGCTCATTGACCGAGCCCAGTCCCAATATGCAGCCGTTGTCGATGATGCTTTCGATATCCGGAGCAGACTTGATGCTGTCAGCCGCAAGCTCAAGCACGTCACTGACAGAATCCACGACGATACCCACAATACGGCTACGCAGATTCAAAATGATGACCACCGTAAAGCTGTTGTATTCAGCCTCCGAACAATTGAACTTGAGCCGCATGTCCACAATAGGCACGATGGTGCCACGCAAATTAACCACCCCTTTGATGAAGGTTGGCGCATTGGCGATACGCGTAGGAGGTTCGTATCCACGAATTTCCTGCACCTTGAGAATGTCGATGCCGTACTCTTCCTGGCTCAACCTAAAAGTCAAATACTCCCGTGCAGCAGTAGTCAAATCACCTGCTCGTTCCATTGCACCCATATCTCTCTCCTTCAAGGTCTAACAGTTTGCGCTTACGCTGCAGCATCAATGGCGCGAACGACGCACCAACGCACCAATATCCAGAATCAAAGCCACTTTACCGTCACCCATGATGGTGGCTCCAGAAACATTTGAGACTTTGCGGTAATTGGACTCGAGGTTCTTCACCACAACCTGGTGCTGCCCCAACAACTCGTTCACCAGCAAAGCCACGCGGCTGCCTTCTGACTCCACGACCACCATGATGTTGTTGGCCTTATCAGCATCAAGAATTGGCACCTGGAAGATCTTTTCCAGGGAGATCACGGGCATATATTCCTCGCGAACCTTCACCAATTGCGAGCCCTGTGCAACCGTACTAACCGACTCATCATTGACTTGGAAAGACTCCACTACAGATGACAGCGGCAGTATGTAGACCTCATCCCCCACACTGACTGACATCCCATCCATGATGGCCAGTGTCAACGGAAGGCGTACAGACACCTTCATGCCAAAACCTTCACTGGAATCAATATCAACAGTTCCGTTGAGCGAAGCAATATTGCGCTTGACCACGTCCATACCGACGCCACGCCCGGACACATCGGTTACGACATCGGCGGTAGAAAAACCTGGGGCGAAAATCAGCTGCCACACTTCTGAATCAGACATGCTGTCACTGACATCCAGTCCACGCTCTCGGGCCTTGCGTAGAATTTTCTCGCGCGACATACCACGGCCATCGTCTCGGACTTCAATCACGATAGAACCGCCTTGGTGCGCGGCAGACAAGGTAATCGTGCCATTTTCAGACTTGCCAGCCGCAAGACGCTCCTCCGGCATTTCAATACCGTGGTCGCAGCTATTGCGAACCAAATGGGTCAATGGATCAGTAATCTTCTCTACCAGGCCTTTGTCCAGCTCCGTCGCTTCACCCTGGGTCACAAAATCCACCTTCTTGCCCAAGCGGTTTGCCAAATCACGTAGCATGCGGGGAAAGCGGCTGAAAACGATCGACATCGGAATCATGCGAATAGACATCACAGACTCTTGCAAGTCCCGGGTGTTGCGGTCCAGATCCGCCAGACCTGCAAACAATTGCTGGTGCATGGCCGGATCCAGTCCCTGGCTGTTTTGGGCCAGCATGGCTTGGGTGATAACCAACTCGCCCACCAAGTTGATCAGTTGATCAACCTTTTTAATATCAACGCGAATAGTGGTGGCCTCAAGAGGCGTCTGAGCGGCCGCTTTAGGCTCTGCCTTACCCCCTTTGGGTCCATCCGCAGAGACGACTACAGCACGCTCCTCTGGGTGACCTGGCGCCCCTACAAAGAAACCATACTCCTCCTCTCCTGAGGACACTGTTGCAGCAGTAACCTCTGCAACCAGCGGTGCGGCCTCTGCCACAACAGCATTTGCTGCTTCAGCTCGATCACGAATCAATACTTTTTCTTTGGCAACATGAAATACAAACAAATCGAGCAAATCTGCATCTGAAGACGTCGTTTCAACCGCAAAAACACGGGTGTCAGATTGATCGCTCGGCAAACTGGTCACGGAACCCAGGCCTGGAATATCTCTGAACAACTCCTGCACAGGATCAGCTTGCTCTGGACGTTCCAGTGGACCAATCCGAATCTCCAAGGAGCGGGTTCCACTTGGCTTGCTACTGGCCATAGGGGCCACCGCAACAGCCGGTACAGCGGGAGCAGGTGCGGCCACTGCTGGAGGCGGGACTTCACCAGCAGCCAATATGCTGATTCGCTTGACCAAAGCAGACGTAGAAACCGCCGTCCCCTCGCCTCCTGCTTGGTGCCGCGCCAACAAACTACGCGATGCGTCTGCAGACTCCAGCAAAGCATCAATCATGGGGGGAATCAACTTCAACTCATGCCGCCGCAAACGGTCGAGCAAAGACTCCATTTGATGGGTCAGCTCGGCTACATCCGAAAATCCAAATGTGGCCGCACCGCCTTTGATGGAGTGGGCGCAACGAAAAATTCCATTGAGCTCTTCATCATCCGTATTAGCCAGGTCCAGATCCAGCAGCATCTGCTCCATTTGATCCAAATTTTCGCCAGCTTCTTCAAAGAATATTTGATAGAACTGCGTCAGATCAAAATCAGCGCCCGAACTCTCTTGGTGCATCTCAGCCATACAAACTCCTGTGTTGCCTTACCAAACCACCGTTGGTCAGCGAATAACTTTTTGAATTACTTCGATCAGTCGTGTGGGGTCAAAAGGTTTCACAAGCCACCCCGTCGCGCCAGCACTGCGGCCAGCCTGCTTCATCTGATCACTAGACTCCGTAGTCAAAATCAGAATAGGGATGGTCTTGAACTTGGGATGCTCTCGCAGGAGCCGGGTCAGACCTATTCCGTCAAGCCGCGGCATGTTTTGGTCTGCAAGCACCAAGTCAATGGTATGGGACTGGGCCTTTTCGAAAGCATCTTGCCCGTCGACAGCCTCGATGACTTGGTAGCCAGCCCCGGTCAACGTGAATGACACCATCTTTCGCATTGAGGGTGAGTCGTCAACGGCAAGAATCGAATACATGAAAAACTCCAGCTAAAGAAGAGAGTGCTCGTGGATGTTAAATACAGGGTTTGGGCGACTAAAAAAGCTCAACAGAGCCAGCGTCCATCTCGCTTTGAGTTACCGGGTTAGGGCGATCTGGAGACAACGCCTCAAACGGCGCGGCCTCCTCCCCTTCTTCTTGGCCCATGGTTTCCGACGCCAAACGAAAGGCACAGCCTTGCAGCATCAGAGTGGTGTGCACAATCAATTGCGAGGCCATGTCCTGAAACTGCAGCTCAGTAACTGCGGCACGGAGATTGCTCCGAACGTCTTCTACTTCAGGCGTGTCAGGCAAAGGTACAGACTGCAGACCCAAATTCACGCTGTTGAAGCGAGTCATCAGGTTATCCATCGTGTGGCTCAGCAGACCTTCCAACCGGCTGAGGTCGTGCATCACCACCATCAAAGAATCCTGCAGCTCAGCAACCAGCATTACCGGCAGCTTAACTACGGGTCCTGTAGATATGGAAGGCTCTGTTTGCATGTATTCTCCGTCGCTGCAGGAAAGCCCTTGGACAAATTGCCTCGTTATAGACGGATAGTAATTCTATTTCACATCCTGTTACCGAAAATCTGCAAAATCAATCGAACCGGCCCATCTAGCGTGGCTACTTCCGCGTATTTTTCACATCATTTTCAGTAAACGCACGGCATGCAAAACACCACCGACGCCCGTCCAATTCAGGTACTTCACCTAGAAGACTCCATAGTCGACCACGAACTGGTCGTCATGGCGTTGCGTAGACAAGGCTTGACGTGCGAGGTCACCCGTGTGGAAACCCTCGAAGCCTTTGATAGGTTAACGCAAACATCAACATTTGACGTCATTCTGGCGGACTACAGGTTACCAGGCTTTACTGCAATAGATGCCTGGGACCACCTTCAGCAGCAACATGGACCACCTCCCTTTATCCTGCTATCGGGTGCCATCGGTGAGGCTGCCGCAGTGGATGCCATCAGATTGGGGTTTAGTGACTACCTTTTGAAAGATGACATCAACAAGCTGGCGCACGTGATGGCCCGCGCCATTGAGGTGCGAGAAACGCGTATAGCCAAGGAGCGGGCAGATGTGGAATTGGCCGCATCGGAACGTAGACTGGGCGAACTTGCAGAGCATCTGCAATCGTCCATCGAGCAAGAGCGCGCGGCTATTGCGCGAGAGGTACATGATGACATTGGCGGAGCTTTAGCCGCAGTAAAAATGGACCTGGCTTGGCTGGCAAGACACCACAAAGACGCAGCATCCCGAGGACATATTGGCTCGGCGCTGGAGATGTTACAACACGCTCTAGGCGCCAGCCAACGCATCATGATGAATCTGCGCCCGCCCATTCTTGACCAAGGATTGGTAGCCGCAGTCCAATGGCTGGCACACAGCTTTCAAAAACGGACAGGTATAGCGACATCAATACATGCCACCAGCGACAAGATGCATGTTAACAAAGACATTCAACTTGTCGCCTACCGCACGGCACAGGAAGCCCTTACCAATATATCCAAGCATGCAGAATGCAGCGCTGTCAGCATAGAGCTGACCGATGAAGAGGGCGTACTAACGCTGGAGATCGCCGACAATGGCAAGGGCCTGCACAAATCCTTCCTGGAAAAACCCAAGGCATTTGGCCTACGGGGACTGCATGAGAGAGCCAAAACCGTGGGGGGATGGCTGGACATCAGCAATCGAGGAGGGGTTGGCACCTCAATTATTTTGTCGGTCCCCCTACCTCACGATACGACAGAGATGCGAGTAGGGCAGCCCCCATGATCCATGTAGTTTTATGTGACGACCACGCTATGGTCCGACGCGGCATACGCGACATGCTGTCGGAGTCTGTCGACATCCAAGTCACGGGAGAGGCCGCAAGCTACGCCGAAGTACGTGAACTGCTGCGCAGCACAGCATGTGATGTACTTGTACTCGACTTGAATATGCCCGGGCGCGGAGGCATGGAGGTGCTGGCCAGCCTGCGCGAAACCGATTCGCCCATAAAGGTATTGGTAGTTTCCATGTTCCCCGAAGACCAGTACGCCATTCGCTGCCTGCGAGCTGGTGCGCAAGGCTATTTAAACAAAGCCGGAGACCCTGAGGAACTAGTATTGGCGGTCCGGACAGTCATGATGGGCCGCAAATATGTAACACCTGAAGTTTCTCAGATGCTGATAGACAGCCTGTCCAAACCCCTACTGGAGCTGCCACACGCAGCCCTCTCCGAACGGGAGATGCAGACATTAGTGAAAATCGCCTCAGGTAAGCGACTGTCGGATATTGCAGAAGAATTGCTGCTGAGCCCCAAAACTGTCAGTGTGTATAGGACCCGCGTACTGGAAAAGCTCAAACTGACGAACAACGCCGAGCTCACCGTTTACGCAATTCGCAACAACCTGGTTTAGTCGTACCCCGCACCCCCATCTGACCATCATTTGGCAGTGAACAGATCGATAGCCTTTTCCATCAACGCCATCACAGGCTGGTCCAACATGGGCAAAGTAATAGTGACCCCCACGAGCCCCATAGTCAACGTGACCGGAAAGCCTATGGAATAAATATTCATCTGTGGCGCCACGCGGGAAATAACCCCCATGGCTAAGTTAACGAACAGCAGCATGCCTATCATGGGCAGAGCAATCCACAGAGCGCTAGAAAACAAGCTGGATCCCAAGGCATACAGCTTGATGTTCTGCAGGGTGTCAAAAAAATTGCCATCCACCGGGAAACTCTCAAAACTCTTGATCACCGCCATCAAGACGATCAAGTGTCCATTCATCACCACAAACAACAAAGTCGACATATGCCCCATGAAACGGGACACAGCGCTGACCTGGGCGTTGCTGGAAGGGTCAAAAAATGAAGCGAAGTTCAAGCCCATTTGCAAGCCAACCAACTCCCCGGCCAACTCTACCGAAGTAAACACTAACCGCACCGCAAAGCCAATTGACAAGCCCACGCCAACCTGCTGCACGACAGCCCCCAAGGCCTGGGGACTATTCAAGCTCACCAACGGTTGGCCCGCCAATCCGGCTTGCGCGGCGAAGGCTACAAAAAAAGCCAAGCCGATCTTTACCCGCTGGGGAATGGAACGAATTGAAAATACCGGCGCCACACTGAACAAAGCCAGGACGCGCAAGAAGGGCCACACGATGGGCGATAGCCATGCCGCAAGCTGCGCCTCGGTAAACGTAATCACCGGAGCAGCCCTTGCTTACAAAACCAGCGTCGGAATGGACTCAATTGTCCTGCGGATGTAATCAACCAAGGTCGCCAACATCCATGGCCCAGCAATCGCAAAGGTCAACATCGCAGCAATCAGCTTTGGGACAAACGACAAGGTTGCCTCATGGATCTGCGTAATCGCCTGAAAGATACTAACCACCAAGCCGACGACTAGAACCACAGCCAGAACCGGCGATGACACCAACAATAGCAGCCACAAGGCCTCTTGCCCCATGGTGAGCACCATTTGAGAGTTCATAGAAATCTTCGGTTACTGCACGAAACTGGCTGCCAAGGAGCCAATCAACAAGTTCCACCCATCGGCCAGCACAAACAGCATCAACTTGAACGGCAATGCCACCAAAACTGGCGACAGCATCATCATCCCCAATGACATCAATACACTGGCCACCACAATATCTATCACCAGGAACGGGATGAAAATCATGAAGCCAATCTGGAATGCAGACTTCAGCTCACTTGTAACGAATGCAGGCACCAAAACACGGAGCGGGGCAGTTTCAGAGGTAACGCTTGAGTCAAGCCGGGCCAGCTTGGCAAACAAAGCAAAATCTGACTGTCGTGTTTGCTTCAACATAAACTGACGCACAGGCGCCTCGCCCTTATCCAAGGCTTGCTCAAACGTGAGTGCGTTGGTGGTGTACGGCAGGTATGCGTCTTGGTAGACGCGGTCAAATGTCGGTCCCATGACAAAGAATGTCAAAAATAAAGACAAGCCCACCACAATTTGATTGGGGGGGGTGGATTGCGTACCCAAGGCCTGACGCAACAAAGACAGCACGATAACGATCCGCGTGAAGCCGGTCATCATGAGCAAAATGGCGGGCAAAAAAGACAGCGCCGTAAAGAACAGTAACGTCTGGATCGGCACAGAGTAACTTACCCCCTGCCCCGGCGCCCCAATCAACAACGGCAAGGTACCCGCCTGCGCATACGCCTGACCCGACACCAGGCTGCCGCTGATAAGGCAAACCCAGAACAACCAAAATCGAAACAAGCGCACCTTAGACACCACTCACGCCCTGATCATGCAACGAAGACGCTACAGCGGCATAGCTTGGCTGCGAAGCCACGAGAGGAGCACTGTGCAGACAGGTAATATTTTGAGTAGTAACCCCCAGAACCAGCCAAGTCCGCGCATTGTCCGGTCCAACCTCAACAGTAACCACCTTTTGCTGCGGGCCAACAGCCACGACAGACACCAAGCGGGAACCACTCACATTGATGGGTAGCCCTCCACCTACACGCCGCTGCATCCATTTGACCGCCAATGGCACCATCGATAACAAGGCGACAAACAGCACAACCACGAGCAAGGTCTGACCCATCATATGGATTACCCCTTGCTCAAACGCTTCAAACGCTCAGAAGGCGTGACCACGTCCGTCAAACGTATGCCAAACTTATCGTTGACCACCACAACCTCCCCTTGCGCAATCAAATAGCCGTTGATCAACACATCCATGGGCTCCCCCGCAAGCGCATCCAGCTCAACCACAGAGCCCTGGGCCAACTGCAAAATATATTTGATAGGCACCTTGGTGCGCCCCAACTCCACCGACAGGGTCACCGGAATATCCAAGACCATATTGATGTCTTGAGAGGTGCCATCCTTGCCTACCGCCGCGCCACCACCGAACAAAGGACCGCCTTGGTCATCGCCCTCTACTTTCGTATCCGACACTTTTTGCTCTTCCAGAGCCTCCGCCCAAGCGGCCATCGGATCGTCATCTTCCGGTTTTTCATCCGTTGCCATTTAATTCTCCCGGGACATTACTTTCATTACCACGCAAGCACTCTTCAATACGGATCGCGTACTTTGAATTGTGCGTTCCATACTGGCACTCAAATATAGGCACGCCACCAATGGATGCTCGAATCCGCGGCTCCCGCTCCAGCTCGATGAAGTCTCCCGGCTTCATGCTCAGCAGTTGCTCCACCGTTGCTTCTGCCTGGGCCAGCTCGGCCACCAGGGTCACTTCGGCGGCCTGGATCTCCCGACTCAGCAAGGTAATCCAACGACGGTCCACCTCGACAGAATCACCCTGAGTAGACGAATACAGCACATCGCGTATTGGCTCCAACGTCGAATACGGCATGCAAATATGAATGGCACCAGCGATGTCTCCAATTTCCAGCTGGAACACCGTAGACACCACAATCTCACTAGGCGTCGCAATATTGGCGAACTGAGGCTGCATTTCCGAGCGCTGATAGTCAAGCTCCAGCGGATATATACCGTGCCAGGCTTTCTTGTACTCGGCGCAAATCACATCAACCAATCGATTGATCACGCGCTGCTCGGTCATGGAAAACTCACGACCTTCGATGCGGGTCTGGAATTTGCCTACGCCGCCATACAAGGTATCGATGACACCAAACACCAAGGATGGCTCGCATACGATCAGGCCACTGCCGCGCAGAGGGCGGATGGCCATAATGTTGAAATTGGTTGGCACCGCCAGCTCACGCAAAAAAGCGCTATACCGCCGAACCGACACGGTACCAACGGATACCTCGGGGCTTCTGCGGATGAAGTTGAACAAACCGATGCGAAAGTTGCGGGCAAAGCGCTCATTGACCACTTCCATGGTGGGCATCCGACCACGGACAATTCGCTCCTGACTGGAGATATCGTAGTTACGAATCTCCCCCGTCTCAAAAACCTCTTCAGCCGCTTTTTGACTCTCGCCGGTCACCCCTTCCAGCAGGGCATCAACCTCTTCTTGCGATAAGAATGATTCACTCATGAAGTGACTCCGTGGTCAACCATCATTGGATGATAAAACTTGAAAACAAAATGCTCTGGATGGGATTGGCCGCTGCAGCGCGCTTCTTTTTGGTGGCCTTCTTCTTTGGGGCATCAGCTGCGGCCTCTTCCGTATCCACGTCTTCGACCTCATAACCAAGTGGGGTAGAAACTTCGCGCAATATGTCGTGCGCAAGCTTCTCTTTACCTTCCTTGCTCAACAACTCTTCCGATGTGCGCTGCGAAATAAGTAGCAAAATTGCACTACGTATACTTGGCAAATAAGCTTTCACAGCATCCGACACATGCTGATCATCCACGCCGATGGTGACACCAATCTGGGCAAATTTCTCACCACCTGGATCGGCTAAATTCACAACCATATTGTCCATGGGAAGAAATACGGGTGGCGTCCCATGCTTAGCCTCAGCGTGCGCAGCCGGCGCAGCCTCCTCACCATCTTCCGCAGTCGCAGAGTGGCGCAAAAAGAAAAACCAACCGCCACCCGCCAAAACCAAGATAAGCACAACCGCCACAATAATGACGATCATTTTTTTACCCTTGGGCTTGGGCGCAGTTGCATCAGCGGCAGCAGGTGCAGACACAGTAATTCCTTCCAGATAGGGTCAACAGCGATTGACCCTCAACACCAGTTCAATCGTATGACCCATTATTGAGCCACACGAAAGATGCGATAGCCAGATAAGCGCTGAAAAACAGCTGCAATCGTGTGGCTACCGGCCCATCAGCCTGCGCTATACAAACAAATCAACAGCACGCCCTGAACCCCGGGGCAGGGCCACAGGTCGGGTTACAACCTCTTCACGTGCCTGGCGGGTATTGCTTTGCACGGTTTCTGACGGTGCTCTACGCTCTCGGGCGCCTGCGTTTTCCGCGCCGGATGAACCGACCGACATACCCGAAAGCACCATTCCCTCGCTCTGCAACAAATCCTTCAGGTGCCCCGACGCGCCAGTCAAAAACTCGCGGGTTTCAGCCTGGTCCGAACGAAAGGCAACGTGAGCCTCGTTGCCAGACAAAGATATGTGGACCTCGACAGGCTGAGAATCCCCCCCGTTGAACGTCAACTCAGCATTTTGCACCCCTTGCGAAATCCAATAGCTGACTTGGTCCGCCACAGCCCTCTCTGGACTCGCCTGGGACAAATCCACGGATTTTGACGCGCTCTCAAACTGCACGGTCGGCGTGAAATGCTGCAGAGCATGCCCACCCTCGGAGGACTTGCCCGCTTCGCCGACCTTCGTGTCCACCGAGGCAAGCTTAAGTGCCTCGGTAGTCTCCGTAACAACTTGCATTGCAGAAGGCTCAACAACAGGCAACATGAAAGCACCGCCACCCAGACTGCTCAAACGGTCTGCACGTGCATCCGCCGCAGTGCCCAGCATGGGTTTCGCGCCTCCTTTTAAGCCAAGCTCGGTGTCCGACTGCGCCAATTCGAAAGCCGAAGAGTCCTTCTTGGTCATGCGACTCTGGATCTGCTCGAACACCGACGCATAGTTAGCCATACCTACGGAGTTGGCCCGCGCATCTGCGGCCGAAGCCTGCGAACGCATATCTGCTGCAGCCGTAGCCACACCAGCCCCCGGATTCGCAACCAATGCAACCGACTCCGCACCCAAGCCATCTTGCGTTACCGCCGCATCGGCAGGGGCCGCATTGGCGGGCGGCACTGCCGGTGGAATGAAGCCCGCCATCGCCATAGCCGCGTCCGGGGTGGCGCCGTCTGCCACAGTCTTTTTGCCAGGCAACTTCTTGGCGGCCTTTTTGTCACCGACCGCGTCCGCATCTTTTGAGTCCTCGGTCTGCGATGCGTGATCCGACGACACCTCATCGGGCCTAGCATCCAGCCCATTCATGACCTCAGAGAACCCTTTGGATTCCTTCTCAGGCATCGTGGATTTTGCCGCGCTGGGCACAGCCTCGGCAACCCTGGGCACCGGAATTGCTGAAACACTTTCAATGCTCATGAAGTCACCTCACCAAACTGTTGATCCATCGATTTTCCAAAACGCTGCGCGGCAAACTCATCCGTTTGCTTTTGCTCACGACGACTCTGAGCACGATCCACCTCTTGCTGCTTTTTACGGCATATCTGCTTCAGTGTCGCCAAACGTATTTCAGCTTCAGCCAACTGCTTTTTTACGGCATCAACACGCCGAGCTTCCTCAGCCAGCATGCCCCGCTGCATCTGCATGGCCTGTTCCAGTCGCTCCATGAACTGGTAGTGGTGGCGCATCAACTCAGGTACAGCACAAGTTTGCGCCTGCACCATCCAGCGGTCTTCCGTCTCTTTGGCGTAGCTTTCCAGCTGATGCAGCTGATCGCGGGCCGCAATATAGCGCTGCTGCGCATGCCCCACCGCCTGGCTTGCAGCATCACGCTTACTACTGGCAACGCTCACCGCCACCGCCAAGGTCTTTAGCAACGTCATCTAGCGCCCGCCTGACGCGCAATGGCGCGATCCATGCCCAGTACGCTTTGCTCCAGCGTACTGGAGACATACATGCCTTGCTGCAAGAATTCCGTCATACCCTCATTCAAACGGATGGCCTCATCCAAACCAGGATCCGACCCCATGGCGTAAGCACCAATTTGCAGAAGATCCCGCCCCTTCTGGTAACGTGAATTAATGATACGGAAGCGTCTTGCCAACTCAAAGTGCTCTGGTGTTACCACGTTATGCATGACGCGAGAAGCAGACTGCTCTATGTCAATCGCTGGGAAGTGCCCGGCCTCGGCCAACGATCGCGACAGCACAATATGCCCATCCAGAATGGCACGGGCAGCATCGGCGATCGGGTCCTGCTGGTCATCACCTTCTGACAATACGGTATAGAACGCGGTAATCGACCCCACGCCATTGAGCCCATTCCCGCTGCGCTCGACCAACTGTGGCAATTTTGCAAAACAAGAAGGTGGATAGCCCTTGGTCGCAGGCGGCTCACCGATCGCCAGGGCAATCTCCCGCTGGGCCATCGCGAACCGGGTCAAGGAATCCATCAGCAGCAAAACATGCTGCCCTTTGTCTCGAAAATGCTCCGCCACTGCCGTCGCATAAGCAGCCCCTTGCAGACGCAGCAAGGGGGGCGCATCTGCAGGTGCCGCGACGACCACCGAGCGCGCTCGACCTTCTGGCCCCAGGATGTCCTCGACGAACTCCTTGACTTCACGACCCCGCTCGCCAATCAGCCCCACCACAATCACATCCGCCTTGGTGTAGCGCGCCATCATGCCCAGCAAAACGCTCTTACCTACACCAGAACCTGCAAACAAGCCGATACGTTGACCGCGCCCCACTGTCAGCATGCCATTGATGGCACGCACACCCGTGTCCAACGGTTCCCGCACAGGATCTCGGTCCATGGCATTGATAGGCTGGCGGTCCAACGGTTCAGCAACGACATCCAGAATAGGCCCGGCGTGATCCAACGGCACGCCCTGCGCATCGACCACGCGACCCAACAAACCGTCTCCTAGCGGCAACCGAAGCACACCAGCCGCGGCGGCAACCACGTCACGCGACGTATCGCCCAAGCGGGGAACAGAAACATAAGGCGGAGCCGGTACCACGCTCGCACCACTGCACAAGCCGTGCACATCGCCCGCAGGCATCAAATAAGCCCGATCATTGGAAAACCCCACCACCTCCACCAACACCGGGGCCGCACCATCCATCACAACATTGCACTGCGAACCCACCGGAACACGAATACCTACAGCCTCCAGTACCAAACCGGCCAATCGAGTCAGCGTGCCCCGCGCCTCCAACATAGTCCCGGCCTGGACGCGCTGCAATGCATCGTCCATGAAACGGCTCCAGACGAGCGCATCTTCACGCGGCATCATCCGACTCCACCCAGGCAGATGCCAAACCCAATTGGGCAACGGCTCTCTCCCAGCGCTTCGACAAAGTGCCATCAATCACCATGCCGCCAGACTCCACCAAGCACCCGCCGCGCTCCACAGATGGATCAGTCAGCCAAGTGACCGCAGGCAAGGGAAGCGCCTCTTTCATAGGAGCCTCCAGCACCACCCAGTCTTGGGGATGAAGCTTGACCACCGCCTTCTTGCCATCCATAACCAGCATGTCCAAGGCCTCACGCACCACCGGAATCAATGCAACAGGGTCCACACTCAGCTCCCGACGCACCACCTGCCGTGCCAAGCTGCAAGCGAGATCCAGAACCTGGCGGGCAATATCTTGCTCCACCTGCGCGAGCCGCTCCTGCATGGCTGAGAACAACTCAGCCAGCTTCTGCGCGGTTTCCACACCTTGGCTCTGCACAAAATCATCCAGTCTTTGGTTACCTTCGAGGGTAGCCTCCGCATGGCCTTGGGCCAACCCAGCGTCATGGCCCTCGGCCCAGGCACGGTCAAGACGAACCTGTTCTGGCTCCTCCGGCTCAGCTTGTACAGGCTCCGGCAACTGCTCGATCACCAGAACAGGATCACCTACCGAACCAAATTGCCATTCCGCAACCGCGCCGATTTCCTCGCTGGGAATAAAGCGCGAATGGGAGCGGCTTTTAGACAAAGCTGTCATCGCCACCCGATCCGATTACAACCTGACCTTCGTCCACCAGACGACGCACAATTTTGAGCACATCCTTCTGCTGGGCCTCGACCTCGGACAGCCTCATGGGGCCACGAGACTCGAGATCCTCACGCATGGTTTCGGCCGCACGAGTCGACATATTGGCCAGGATTTTTTCCTTCAACTCGGGGGATGCCCCCTTCAATGCCACGATCAAAGTCTCGGATGCCACTTCCTTCAGCACCAACTGGATGGACTTGTTGTCGAGTTTGATGACGTCGTCAAAGACGAACATCTTGTCCACAATCTTCTGCGCCAGATCCGAGTCAAAACCCTTGATCGACTCAATGACCGTACCTTCAATGTTGGCACCCAGCAAGTTGATGATTTCCGCTGCCGTTTTGACACCGCCGAGGGATGTCTTTCGAATTTTGTCGCCGCCCGCCAGGACCTTGAACAGCACCTCGTTCAGGTCCTTCAGCGCCGTGGGCTGAATACCCTCCAAAGTAGCCACCCGCAGCAGTACCTCGTTGCGCTGCCGCTCGGTCAGTTGCTTCAAGATGGCGGCCGACTGCTCGTAATCCAGGTGCACCAGGATGGCCGCCACAATTTGAGGGTGCTCGTTGCGCAACAACTCAGCCACGGACAGCGGGTCCATCCACTTCAGGCTTTCAATGCCGGATACGTCGCCACCCAGCAAAATGCGGTCAATCAACAGAGACGCCTTGTCATCACCCAAGGCTCGCCGCAGCACGGCCTTGACGTAGTCTCCAGTATCGGTCACCAACAAGCTTTGAGCAGCTGCCGCATTGGTGAAACGCAGAAGAACCTCATCCACCTTGTCGCGCGTTACCGCCTTGGATTTGGCAATCGTTTCCCCCAGCTTTTGAACCTCCTTGGGGGAAAAATGCTTAAAAACCTCCGCAGCCTCTTCTTCACCCAAAGACATCAGGAAAATAGCTGCATCGGTGAGACCTTGTTCATCCATGGTGGTCTTTCAGTAAATGGCGCTCAAGAGCTGGATTCCCCATTAATCCACCCCCGGACAATATTTGCAACCGCAGTGGAGTTGGTTCTAGCCAACTGCCGTGCATCCTCCAGCCGCACTTGATGGTCCGTCGGCCCAAGCATGGGCACCCCGCCTGGCCCCATCAACATGGGGCGTTGAGGATCATCCGCCACCATTGCATCCAACTGTCCACCTGGACCAGCCAGAACTGGCAAACCATCCGGCCCCACTGCACCCACAGCCAAAGGCTCCACCTTGGGTGCCATCATGGTCTTCATACCAGGCCGGATCAAGCCAAAAAGCACCAGCGCCGCCAAAATCACCGTGCCAATAGGCCATGCCAGGCTGCGCGCCACCTCCAATGTCTGCGGTTGCTTCCACAGAGGGGTGTCATCCACCACGGCACTTTCAACCATGAAAGGCGCATTCATCAGATTTACCGAGTCACCACGGTCCTTATTGAAACCAATCGACTCGCGCACCAGGGCTGTCATCTGCTCGATCTGCTGGTCACTCAATGCCTTGGAAATCGGTTTGCCCTTGTCGTCCTCTGACACCATATGGTTCACCACCACCGCTGCACTCAGCCGCTTGATAGAGCCAGAGCCCCCGCGCACCACCCGCACGGTCTTGTCAACCTCGTAATTGGTCACCGACTCGCGTTTGGCTGGCGTTATATTGGCACCTGCAGTACCGCCACCGGCCACCGTCAATGGCGAAGACGCACCGTTGATGGGAGCCGTCGAGGAAGCCGGCGGCTGGTTGGTCGTCGCCCCCGGGATACCCGTTGCCGGATTTCCAGCGCCCGCACCAGCACCGGATTCAACCACTTGCTGACTGCGTACCGCGCTAGTATCCGGCGACAAATTGGGTTTGTGCATTTCCGCCGTGGATTCCACTTGCGAAAAATCCACCTCGGCAGTCACCTGCGCTTTGACGTTCTGCCGCCCGACAATCGGCTCCAACATATCCAGAATGCGGCGGCTGTATTGCTGCTCAATTCTTTGCACATATTGCAGCTGCTCTGCATCCGCACCAGCCGCACCGTCAGGCGACTGCGATAGCAGCTTGCCTGTGTCATCCAGCACGCTGACCGCACTGGGTTGCATTTCTGGCACGCTGGACGCCACCAAATGCACGATGCCCGCCAACTGAGTCCTGTCCAGCGTCTGGCCTGGATTCAGACTCACCAAGATGGAAGCGGATGGCTTTTGCTGCTCTCTGAAAAACCCGTTCTGATTGGGTAGCGCCAGGTGTACTCGGGCACTGGACACCGACGATAAGGCCTGGATAGAACGCGTCAATTCCCCCTCCAAGCCACGCTGAAAGGCCAGCCGCTCCTGGAATTGCGTCATACCGAACCGATTGGCTTCCATGATCTCAAAACCGGAGACCGAAGCTTTGGGCAAACCCAAGGAAGCCAGGCGCAAGCGCGTGTCATGCACACGATCCGCCGGCACCAGAATGGCGCCGCCGCCCTCCGTGTACTTGTACGGCACATTCATCTGGGTCAATTGAGCCACGATGGCACCGCCATCTTTGTCCGCCAGATTTGTATACAAAACACGGTACTCTTGCCGCCCGCTCATGAGAATCCCGGCAATAACCACCAAGACCAGCAATGCCAATCCAGCCCCCAGACGCAAACGCTGGGTGCGATCGAGCTTGGCCAATCTTTCAGCAAATGGCGAAGAGCTAACGGGAATTTCAGCGACTGCAGACATCATGCTTTCCGGATCGGTATGGCGCGAGCTTGCTCCACGAACTGGGGTGATTATTCTGCCAAGCCCCCCAAAACAGCAGCGTGATAAGCCCGTGTTTTGGCCACCATTTCGCCCAATGCTACCGCGCCCGCCTGGCTACGATCACTGCATAGGACCATTACCCTGGAGAAATCGCTATGGATCTCCGCTTGTCACCCATTTCGAGCACCCCGATCCCCCGCACGGGATCAACCATCCGCACCAACACCCCGACTGTGGGCGGCGCGGAAAGCGCTGGTTTTTCAACCGCCCTCAAAGGCGCGCTGAAAGATGTAAGCAATGCACAAAATACGGCAACCCAGCTACAGCAGGAGGTTCAGATGGAGAACCCCAATGTAAGCCTGGAAGAAACCATGGTCGCGATCCAGAAAGCGCAAATTGGCTTTCAGGCGACTCTGCATGTACGCAACCGCATGGTGCAAGCGTACAGCGACATCATGAATATGCAGGTCTAGCACCTGCACAACCGGGGTCCATGGACGCGCCAGGCGCCGTGCCCCTCCCCCTCTTCAGTGAACCACCTGGGGCCGACGCTCCAGCAGATGCTCAAATTGTTGAATCCAAGGCTCGGTCAGGTAACGGATTTCAGCGTCATTACGCAAGATACGTTGCATGATGCGGGCCTTTTCCGTTTTGTCTTCCGGGGTTAGCTGTTCGGCATAGGACTGGTGGCGCAACTGCTCAATCAGCACCGCACACGCGCCTTCATAACGCACCACTTCGTCCCAATCTTCAACCTGGGCAGCCTGCAGCATCTTATGGCTGCTGTCTTCGATGGCTTTGTAATAGTCAATCAAGAGTTGCGACATGGTGTAAATCCAGCAATAGGTCTAAATTCAAACGTTGCCAACCGAGGGCACATTGATGCTTTTCCAGGCATCAAACACCGGCACGATCAATTGGGTCACCTCCTCAACCAACGAAACATCGTTCTTGAGGTTGGCAGTGGTCAGTCGCAAAATACTGTAGTTATATACACCGTTCAAATTCACGGCCAACTCACCTCCAGCTTCCATATCCAGGCCAGACTTCAGCCCTTCTTCCAGGATGCGAACAGCTTTGCCAATCGCCTCCCCCTTCGTCTCGATATCGCCTCGGGCCAGGGCACCGCGTGCACTGTTCAAAGAGCGCAGCAGGGCTTCAAACAACAGGCAAATCACTTGGTGCGGGCTTGCGCCTTCAATGCTGGTTTGTGCACCAACTCGCTTATATGCAGAAGCTGCGCGCGCGCTGACTGGAGTAAACATGGTGATAGTGTCCGTTGGGCTTGTTGTATTAGTTATCGACACAGCACAAAAAAACTCAAGTCAAATTGTTAAAAAAAGTACCGTCTGATCCAAGCAATACAGCGCCACTTACTTGCTACTGCCATTCCAAATATCGACCTGCTGCGTGATGTACGAATTCAACGCCGTCAAGCCTGCCATCTTGGTATCCAGGGCGGTGTAAGTTTCCCGCAGACGCTTCTCCACCGATGCCGCACGCGCCGTCACTTTGTCCTGCTCTGTTGTGTTGCGCTTGACTGACGCTGCCAAAGCATCCGACTTATTGTTCAACCCTCCGTCAAAGGAGAGTAAATCCGTGGCAAAGGCCTTTACCTTGCGGGCAATACCGTTGGTGGATGTATCCGTATTGCTCTGAGCGAACAAGGACTTAACGCTGTCCGGCGTATCCAAAGCCGTTCCCAGTTTCGTCGCATCCACCGTAAAGTTTCCGTCCTGGCCCAGAGAAATGCCAATTTCAGACAAGTGGGAGTATGTGCCAGCCACCGCGCCACTGCCCATGATGGAGCGCAAGGTATTACGCAAACCCACGGCAGTGGAGTCACCCTGCAAATCCCCCGCCTTCTTGGTCGTGTCGTCATATGCGGTGGCATCAGCGAGGTACTTGTTAACCGCGTTGTAGGCATCCACAAATGCCTGGATATTGGTGGTCAACGCTGATTTGTCCACCGCACTAGACACCTCCGCATCGGACGTTGTCACAGCTGACGCGGTGATCGTCATACCCGCAATCACACCGGTAAAGGAATTTGTGGCTGAACTGACTGAAATGCCGTTGATCGTCGCCTTGGCGTTCTGGGCCGATTGATAGGTATTTGCGGTCATGCCATAGGCGGTAGTCGCAGACAAATCAAAGCCCAGCTTGGACAAACCGGAACTATCCGTATTAGTGCCATCGTCATCTGCCGCCAGCACACGAAAGCCTGACGCCTCACCGGTCGCGGACGAGCGCAACATCAATCGATCACCCGTAGCATCCGTAAGAACTGTGGCAATCAGGCCCGCACCAGAGTTATTGATCTTGGTCGCAATCTGAGCCATGGTATCTGTTGCGGTGACGGCAACCGCCACGCTTGATGCAGAGCCCGCAGCAAAAGAATTGTCAGACTGCCAAGTTCCCAGTTGCAGGGTGAGCGTACCCGAACCACCAAAGGCCGCCCCCGCCGTGACGGCAGTCGATGCGGTGGACTGGGCCTTCGCCAATTGGGATACCCCTACGCTGAAACTGGTGGCACTGGCAAAACCTGTTACAGAGGCAGTTACCGCGCTATTGGAAGAGCTCACCTTGATGCTATTCCAACCGCTGTCCAGTGTGATCTTGGCAGCTGCATCCGACAGGGTGGAGACGAGGGATTTAACCTGCGAATAGTCAGATATCTGAGTCTGAATCACCGCCGCCTTGAGTTGCAGCGTCGTCAGGGGCTGCTTTTCCAACGCCACCAGTTTGGTGATGATGGACTCAACGTCCAAACCACTGCCGATGCCAGTTGATGTAATGCCCATGATGACCTCCAGGACGGATGCTTGCTACGACGAAACGAACAGGCATATTTGTACCTGCATTTCGGAACGCAAAACGGCGGATAAAGGGGGTGCCTTTATCCGCCTTTTCGTTTTAGCACCTATTCACGGTGCTGTCAGCCTTATTGCAGCAGAGACAACACGCTTTGTGGCAACTTGTTGGCTTGCGCCACCATCGCGGTACCTGCCTGCTGCAGAATCTGCGTACGCGACAGGTTGGCGGTTTCCACCGCGAAGTCAGCGTCCACAATCCGGCCGCGAGATGCAGAAAGGTTTTCCACGTTGATCGCGATGTTGCCGGTAGCACTGTCAAACCGGCTTTGCAAAGCGCCCAACTGGGCCCGTGCACTGTTGACCTGGTTGATGGCGGAGTCCAACTTCTTCACAGCCACCCAGGCATTGCGCTGCGTATCAATCGTCAAGGTATCAATACCAAGTGCATCCGTGCTGGTGCTGGTGGCGCTCAACTGACTTGCAATCGATGTAGCCGCCTCGCCAGTGGTTGCCAGCGTGAAACCGGTCAAGGTCACAGCTTCCGCATCACCACCCGTGGTCAACTTGGACGACATCAGATCGATACGATAGGTCTGATCATCGTTCTGCGACAGATAAGCCGTCACACCCGTATCCGAAGTCTTACGGTTGATTGCCTCCACCACTTGACCCATACGTTCTGCGCCGGAGCTGGCTGCGGCGATCACACCCAGATCCACGGCCACCGTAGCACTGGCGGTAGAAATGCTCAAAGTACCGCTATTGATAGAAGTCAGCGTGCTCACCGAGCTGGCCGCCACGGCACTGGCGGACGAGTCAAATCCGTACGCTACCTGCGACAGGCCATTGGCAGCCGAATTGGTCAACTTACCCACGGTAATCGTGTCACCAGCATTGGCACCCACTTGGAAAGCCGCACCAGCAAACGAGCCGTCCAGCAATTTCTTGCCGTTGAAGGTGGTTTGCTTGGCAATACGGTCCACTTCGTCCGTCAGCTGGGAAACTTCGGCCTGCAAGGCCTTGCGGTCATCGGCACTGTTGGTGGCGTTACCGGCCTGCACGGCCAGTTCGCGCATACGTTGCAGCATGTCGCCGACCTTGCCCAAGGCGCCTTCAGCCGTTTGCGCCAGCGAAATACCGTCATTGGCGTTACGCGAACCCACCGTCAGGCCCTTGATCTGGCTGTTGAAGCGCTCGGCAATAGCCAGGCCGGCAGCATCGTCCTTGGCGCTGTTGACGCGCAAACCCGAAGACAGGCGCTGCATAGACGTGGCCAACGAGCCGGCGGACGACATCAGATTGCGCTGAGCATTCAGCGAATTGATGTTCGTGTTGATAGTTGTGGACATTTCAAAGCTCCTGAAAGGTTGAGTTCAATGACGAACCATTGAAAAGGCCCGTTGAGTATGTTTTCGGGTGTCCATCGCAAAACTTTAGGGCTGGACATGTAAATAGCCGGTGATTTCTGCCGCTTATCCAAGGACTGCCACGGACTCGAATAAACACAATTGAGTTACCGCTCATGGTCGTTGGCCAGCTGAGCTGACCCGAACCGGCTTTAGCCAACTTTCATCTCTCAAGGAGCTTCGCAATGGCTGCCACGATCAACACGAACATCAATTCGCTCAACGCCCAGCGCAACCTGGCAAACAATGCCATGGGGCTGGCTACCTCCATGCAGCGCCTGTCTTCGGGTTTGCGCGTCAACAGCGCCAAGGACGATGCTGCCGGCCTGGCGATCTCCGAGCGCATGGCCACCCAGATACGAGGCCTATCGGTCGGCTCGCGCAATGCCAACGACGGTATTTCGCTGGCGCAAACGGCTGAAGGCGCCTTGGGCAAGGTCGGCGACATGCTACAACGTATGCGTGAACTGGCCGTGCAGGCCGGTAACGCCACCAACAGTGCCGATGACCGCAAGGCCTTGCAGGCCGAAGTCACCCAACTGACCGATGAAATCGACCGCATCTCCAAACAAACCACATTCAACGGTACCAAAATTCTGGACGGCTCATTTGCCGGCGCGGTATTCCAAGTTGGAGCAAATTCCGGCGACGTCGCCTCCTTGGGTGCCCTGACCAACTCGACAGCCAAGGGCTTGGCCGATATCGCCTACGCCTACGACCAGTCGGCAAGCGCGGTGGATGCCAGCGCGGTGAGCACGTTGACCTCGATTCCATCCAACACCCTAACCATCTCCATTGCTGGTGCCACGGCAGCCGTGGACCTGGGTGCGATTGCAGTCGCGAGCTCTGGCTCGGAGCGCATGGGCCAAGTGATTGAGGCAATCAACCGTAAATCCTCCGACACCGGCGTCACCGCCTATCTTTCACAAAACGACGACCAGACCTATCGCATCGACCTGATGTCGTCCAAACTGGACAGCAACGGCGATCCGGCAGCTGTCACGCTGTCGGGCTTCTCCCTGGCGACCACTGGCGAAGCCGCGACCTCGATGGGCTCCAACATCAGCGCAACCGACACCACGACCGACGCCCTGGGCATCGACACGCTGAGCATCACCAGCCAGCGCGACGCCTGGGTGGCACTGAAGAAGATCGACACGGCCATCAACCAGGTCAACTCGGCCCGGGCGGGCCTGGGCGCCTTGCAAAGCCGATTTGAGAGCGCGGTGAGCAACATCAGCATCCAGGTGGAAAACCTGGCCGCAGCCAAGGGCCGCATCGTGGACGCCGACTTCGCGGTGGAAACCGCCAACCTGTCGCGCACCCAGATCCTGCAGCAGGCCGGCACCGCCATGGTGGCCCAGGCCAACAAGCTGCCGCAAGGCGTGCTGACCCTGCTGCAGCAATAAGCAGCGTAAGCCGCATGAAAAAAGGCCCCTCGGGGCCTTTTTTCATGGGCGCAGCAAACCCCGACTCAATGCGCAGCGGATTTCGAGAACACGTTCATGACCACCACACCGGCAATGATCAGTGCCATGCCGCCCAGCGCTGGCGCATCCAGGCGCTGTTTGAACACCACCCACGACACCACGGCCGTCAGCACGATGCCCACGCCGGACCATATTGCATAAGCCACGCCCGTGGGAACCGTGCGCAGCACCACCGTCAGGCAGTAAAAAGCCGCGGCGAAACCCACCAGGGCACCCAACGTGGGCCACAGCTTGGTAAAACTGTCAGATGCCTTGAGCATCGCGGTGGAGATCACCTCCAGCACGATGGCGGCGGACAAAGCCAGATAAGCGTTCATGGAAGGTTCTCCTTATCAGATAAAGCCAATAGCGTGGCCTGGATTGCACTGCGGTCGGACGGCGACAATTTGTAAATACCCAGCAAATCAGACAGCCACAGGCCGTCTGCTGCCAAGCGCATGATGGTTTCGTTGATGCCCGGGGTCGGGTCCTTCTGGCGATCAGCAGCAACCCAGTCCGCCCAGCGGGCCGCCACCGACCGCTCGACCACCGACGCCACCAGCACCGCCCGCCAGTGGGCCAGATCGTCCGGGTCAGCCCCGCCACTCACCGCCGCTCGCACATAGGCCTGGGCAGCGGCGCCCGGCCCCACGCCCACCTGCCCCGCAAGCTCGACATCGAACGCTGTGAGAAAGGTATCCGCCATGGCCGCCAGCAGTTGCTCGCGGGTGCCAAAGTGGTGCTGTACAGCCCCCTTGCTCACGCCGACATGCTCGGCCACCGCCCCGATGGACAGGGCCTGGCCAGCTGCAAGCAACTCGGCCGTGGCGTTCAACAGCTTGGCGCGTACGGCGTCCGGGTCTTTTTTGCGGTGGTGAGCTTCTGCCATGGCTGAATTCTAACATTACGATCGTATTGTTTCAAATTCAAAAAAAGGCCCTGGCACATGCAGCGCCAAGACCTCTCCATGCAGATATATGGGGAAATATGCTGTTGACGCAGGTAATACCTGCGCCAACAGCTATCAAAACAGAAGCATCAACAAAACCTCAAGCGATACGCTTCAGGAAGCCTTCGGGGGCCACGGTCACCATCAGGCGCGACTCGGACGCGCTATCCACGGCGAATTCGGGGTGGCTTTTCAGCCACTGGCGGCTGGCGGTCTTGGGGTTGTTACCCACATCCCAGGGGCGGTTCAGGAAGAAGTTGGGCGGCATGTCTTCCACAAAGGTGTCGAACACCACGCAGTAGCTACCCGGCGTGACCAGGGGCGCATAGGCGTCGAGCTCGCCCAGCACATGGTCATGGGTGTGCATGGAATCCAGAAACACCAGCACTTTCTTGTAACCCTGGGCAGCGGCATGCACCTGGGCCACCACGTCGGGCGCGACGGACGAGCCCTGCACCATCTGGATGCGGCTGGCCATGGGGTGGGCCTCGATGGCGGCACGGTTGTGCGGGCGGATGTCGATGTCGATACCAATCACCTTGCGCGCAGACTTGCGCGGGTCGATGGTACTGCCGCTCTCGATGGCGTCGCACATGTCCAGCATCGCCAGCAGGGAGGCGCTCAGCACCAGCGAGCCGCCATGGGCGATACCGGTCTCGATGATCAGGTCCGGACGCACCTGCCACACCAGCTCCTGTATGCCCACCATGTCCTGCGGGTACTGGATGATGGGTCGGCCCAGCCAGTCGAAGTTATAGACATATTTCTTGTCCATCGAAGCTTGCAGCCACTGGCGCGACAGGTCTTTGAAGGCCGTGTCCTGGGCATAGGCGGCCAGGCGCTCCTGGCGTTCGGCGGCAAATTGTTGTTCTGGGGTCATGTCGTGCTCCTAGTTTCTTGAATGGGCGTATGTAATTAGCGTTTGATGACCAGGCCCTGGCCGGTGGGCAGCTCCATCACCTGGTAGCCGCGCTGGGCCAGCCAGGCGTCTTCGGCCAGCTTCTGGTCGCGGTAGACGGCCCAGCCGTAGTCGTCCAGCACCAGCAGGGCGCCGGGCACCATGCGGTCGAACAGAACCTCCAGCGCACCCACCTCGGCCGCCGCGTTGTTCATGTCCAGGTGCATGAAGGCAATTTTCTCGGGCGCCACCTGGTGCAGCACCTCGGGCACTGCGCCCTGGGTGACCACCACGTTGTGCATGTCGGCAAACCGGTCTACCACCGCCTGGTAGAGCTGGTTGCCGTGGTCGGGCATGGCGTGATGGGCCATGCCAGGGGCATGTTCGAACAGGTCGTACAGGTAGTAGCGCTTGTCGCAGCGGGCGAAGTCCACCGTATCGCAGACCACGCGCACGCTGGTACCTTTGTAACAACCACCCTCCACGAAGTCGCCCTCCAGCTTCAGGCCGTTGCGCACGCCCCACAGCAGGATGGAGGTGCGCCACAGGATGGCCCGCTCCACGTCTTCATGGACGTTCTTCTCGACGGAACGCATGAAGGCCTCATCGTCCAGAAAACTCAGGTTCCGGTTGAAGGTGAACAGGTTGTCGCCGGTGTAGATGCCCACCTGCACGTCCAGGTTATTCACACTGTGCTGGATGCCGCGCAGAAACTCGGGCTTGTTGGCGGCGCCCCAGAACATGCCGGTGAGATGGTTTTTGTCGGTCATGGCGTCACCTTGGTCGTTGTAGGCACAGGCACCACCATGGCAGCCAGGCCTTGCTCCAGCGTCAGTTGGGGCCGCCAGCCGGTGGCGCGCAGGCGGGTGCTGTCGCCCACCAGCATGGGCGGGTCGCCGGGGCGGGCCGTGGCCAGGGCCAGCACGGGGGCTGGGTCGGCGCCGCACAGGCGTGCCAGGATGGTCACCACATCGCCAATGCGGTTGGGCTCGCCGGAGCAGATATTGAAGTTGCCGTTGCAGCCCTGCAGCAAGACCGTGGCCAGGGCTGCAGCCGCATCCGGCACCGGCAGCATGCCCCGGTAGGCCGCCACGTTCACACCAAACGGTGGGGCTTCACCACGGAAAACCCGCACCAGCGAAGGCAGCATGCGCTGAGGCGCCTCGCCCGGCCCGAACGGGAAAAATATATGGCCCCAGGCCATGGACACGCCTCGGCCCGCGCACAGGGCAGCAGCCATGCGCCGGGTGGCGTCCTTGGCCACGCCGTACAGGGTGGCGGGGGCGTAAGGCGACACGTCTTCGCGCAGATAGCCTGCGGCCCAGTCGTATTCGGCGCAGCTGCCGGCTATTGCCACATGCTGGCCGCCGGCATCGCAAAAGGCCTGCAGCAGGCGCAGCGTGGCGTCGGCCCAGCGGAAGTTGAGCGGAGATGTCCAGTACTTGCCGTATTCGGTGGTCCAGGCCAGGTGCATCAAATGGCTGGCACCGACGGCCTGCACGGCTTCGGCCAGGTTCGCGCCGTCCAGCAGATCGCAGTGCACCAGAGGTACATCTTCAAACCCGGCTGGCAGGCTGCGCCCCAGCACGGCCACCTCCCAGCCTTGCGCGCGCAGGTGGGCCAGCACATAGCGGCCCAGGTAGCCACTGGCGCCGGTGAGCAGTACCTTCACGGCCACACGACCAGCCCCGGCACGGCGGTAACGAAGCGGCCACCCCAGTCGCGGATATAGGCCAGCTGCTCCATCACCTCGGCCTGCAGGTTCCACGGCAGGATGAGCACATAGCGCGGCTGCTGGGTGCGCAAATAGGCTTCGTCCACGATGGGGATGCGGCTGCCCGGCATGTACTTGCCCTGCTTGGCGGGCGCCCGGTCCACCACATAGGGCAGCAGGTGCGGGCGCACGCCGGCAAAGTTCAGCAGGGTATTGCCCTTGGCCGCCGCACCGTAGGCGGCAACACTGTGGCCCGCATGTGCGCCGCTCACCAAAAATGAGAGCAGCTCACGCGCTATCCGCCTGCTCTGGGCGCCAAATTGGCTATAGAAATCAGGGGTGCGCATGCCGGCCGCTTCCTCGCCCAGCAGCACCTGCTGCACGGCGGGCGTAAGTGGCTGGGTGCCAGTGTCCGTGCGCTGGGCGAACACGCGCAGGCTGCCGCCATGGGTGGGCAGCTCTTGCACGTCGAACACCTGCAGGCCGTTGGCGGCAAAGATGCGCTGCACGGCGGTGAGCGACAAATAGGAATAGTGCTCGTGGTAGGCCGTGTCGAACTGGCACTGCTGCACCATCTGCTGCACGTGTGGGAACTCGAAGGTCGCCACGCCCTGGGGCTTGAGCAGCAGGGCGAAGCCGGCCACGAAGTCGTTGATGTCGGGCACATGGGCCAGCACATTGTTGGCGGCGGTCAGGTCGGCCTGCTGGCCCTGGGCCACCAGCTCCTGCGCCAGTGCCACGCCAAAGAAGCGCTCCACCACCGCAATGCCCTTGGCCTTGGCGGCGGCCGCCGTGCTGGCCGTGGGCTCGATGCCGTAGCAGGGCACGCCGGCGGCCTGCACATACTGCAGCAGATAGCCGTCGTTGGAGGCCACCTCGACCACCCGGCTCTGCGCGCCGAATGCGAAGCGCTGCTGCATCTCGGCCACATAGGCCTGGGCATGGGCCAGCCAGGAGCTGGAGATGCTGCTGAAGTAGGCGTAGTCGGCGGTGAACAGGGCCTCGCGCCCGGCGTGGTCCTCGGTTTGCACCAGCCAGCAGTGCTGGCAAACCAGCACGCGCAGGGGGTACCAGACCTCGGGCGCGTTCAGCGTGGTGTCGGTCAGGTAGGCGTTGCTGGGCGGGGCGCTGCCCAGGTCCAGAAAAGGCAGGCTCAGCAAGGCCCCACAGTGGCGGCATTTCACAAACGGACTCCTTCAAAATCATCGCCCAGCGCAGGGTGGCTGGCGTCGCGGGCAGACAGGCCGCGCACAGGCAACGGCCAGGCAATGCCCAGGCGCGGGTCCTGCGGGTGCAAGCCGGCTTCACTTTGCGGCGCGTAGGCCTGGGAATGGCAGTACAGCATTTCCACATCGGCCTCCAGCGCCTGGAAGCCGTGGGCAAAGCCGGGCGGTATCAGCAGTGCGCGCTGGTTGTCGGCCGACAGGGGCTCGGCATGCCAGCGCAGATAGGTGGGCGAATCGGGCCGCAGGTCCACCGCCACGTCCCACACAGCGCCGCGTATGCAGCTGACCAGCTTCATCTCGGCATGCGGCGGGTGCTGGAAGTGCAGGCCGCGCACGGTGCCGGGCTCGGCAGTCTGGGTGTGGTTGATCTGGGCAATGGGGCCAACCCAGCCGGCCGCGGCCAGCTCGTCGGCACAGAACAGGCGCGACAGAAAGCCCCGGGCGTCGCCCAGGCGCTGGCGCTGCACCACCCACAGGCCGACCAGCGGGGTGGGCTGCAATTCAAAGCGGCTCATGGTTGCGCCACTTTCTTTGAATAAAAAGTGCCTCCGGCGCAGGAAATACCTGCGCAAGCAGCTATCAATAGCAGAGCAAAAAAATTACAGCGGGCCATAGGCCTCCATCTGGCCACGGCAGAGCTGGGCCATGTCTTCACCGGCGCGCCAGGCGCGGTGCCAGGCCACGGTGTGCTCCAGCGCCTGGTCCAGGCTCCAGCGCGGCTGCCAGTCCAGCTGGGCGCGGGCGCGGGTGATGTCCAGGCGCAGCAGGCCTGCCTCGTGGGGATGGTCGCCGCCGTCGGGCATATCCACGCGGGCGCCCTGCCCCCACAGGCTGGCCAGACGTTGGGCCAACTGGCCCACACTGGCGTCGCCACGCGCGTCGGGGCCGAAATTCCAGGCGCTGGCGGCCTGCGGCGCGCGGGCCAGCAGATGCTCGGCCAAGCGGACGTAACCAGACAAGGGCTCCAGCACATGCTGCCAGGGGCGCACCGCGCCGGGATAGCGCAGCTGCACCGGCTGGCCGGCGGCAAAGGCCTGCAGGCAGTCGGGCACCAGGCGGTCCGCCGCCCAGTCGCCGCCGCCGATCACATTGCCCGCGCGCGCCGTGGCGATCTGCGCCGCATCGGCGCCATGGAAAAAGCTGGCGCGGTAGCTAGCGGCAACGATCTCGGCCGCGCCCTTGCTGGCGCTGTAGGGGTCGTGGCCGCCCAAGGCATCGGCTTCGCGGTAGGGGTAGACCCATTCGCGGTTGTCGTAGACCTTGTCGGTGGTCACCACCACCACGGCGCGCACGCTGGGTACCTGGCGCACGGCCTCCAGCAGATGGGCCGTGCCCATCACATTGGTAGCAAAAGTGCCCAAGGGGTCGGCATAGCTGGCGCGCACCAGGGGCTGGGCCGCCAGGTGAAACACCACCGTGGGCTGGGCCGCGGCCAGGGCCGCCTGCAGCGCCACCCGATCAGCCAGGTCGGCCCGGGTGTCGCTGACCAAGACATCGGCCACGCGCGCCACCTCGAACAGGCTGGGCCTGGTATTCGGGTCCAGCGCATAGCCATGGACCTTGGCGCCCATGGCGTGCAAGGCCAGGGTCAACCAGCCGCCCTTGAAACCGGTGTGACCTGTGAGGAATACCGGGGTGCCTTGCCAGACCGCCATTACCAACGCTTCCAAGGGGCTTTACCAGAGGACCAAAGCTCCTCCAGCAGATTCTTTTCACGCAGCGTATCCATGGGCTGCCAGAAGCCTGTGTGCTCGTAGGCGCGCAACTGGCCTTCCTGGGCCAGCCCCGCCAGCGGCTCGGCCTCCCAGCTGGTACTGTCGCCGGCGATGCGGTCCAGCACCAGGGGCGAGAGCACGAAGAAGCCGCCGTTGATCAGCCCCCCGTCGCCGCGCGGTTTTTCGGTGAAACCCTGCACCACGTCGCCCTCCATGCGCAGCGCGCCGTAGCGGCCCGGGGGCTGCACAGCGGTGACCGTAGCCAGCTTGCCGTGCTGCTGGTGGAAGGCAATACTGGCGCTGATGTCCACGTCAGACACGCCGTCGCCATAGGTGAAGCAGAAGGCGGGCTCGTTTTTCACGTAGTCGGCCACGCGCTTGAGGCGGCCGCCGGTCATGGAGTCGTCGCCCGTGTCCACCAGAGTGACCTTCCAGGGCTCGGCGTGCTTGTGGTGCACTTCCATGCGGTTCTGCGCCATGTCGAAGGTCACATCGGACATATGCAGAAAGTAGTTGGCGAAGTATTCCTTGATGATGTAGCCCTTGTAGCCACAGCAGATCACGAAGTCGTTCACGCCGTGGGCGGAATACATCTTCAGGATGTGCCAGAGGATGGGCTTGCCACCGATCTCGATCATGGGCTTGGGACGGAGGTGGGTTTCCTCGGAAATCCGGGTACCCAGGCCGCCGGCCAATATCACTGCTTTCATATGTCTCTCCTCTCCCAGCGCTGGAACATCTGAGCATAGGCCTGCTCCACGTTGCGCGCAAAGCCCACCTCGTCCATCAGCCGGCTATCCCGCATCTGCTGGCGTAGCGTGGCACGCTGGTGCGCCAAAGCCGGCAGGTCTGCCGCCAGGGCCACCACTTTGTCCACGTACTCGTCTTCGCTCTGGGCAATCCATTCCGGGTGGCCTACGCCCTCAAGAATAGCGCTGCCGATGCGGCCCACGCTGGGGCGGCCCGCCAGGGTCACAAACGGTAATCCCATGTACAGGGTCTCGAACAGCGTCGTACCCGAGTTGTGCGGAAAACAGTCTAGCCCGATGTCGATGCCACGCAGCACGTCCCACGGAGGGCTGTGGTAGCCAATGTGCAGGCGCTCTGGCTCTATGCCGTGGGCGGTGAATTTGTCGACCGCCGCCTGCTGGACGCTGGCGTCGGTAAAGGAGCTGCTGTCGATGACGATATGGGCCGTAGGCAAGCGCTGCAAGATGGCGGACCAGACACGGATGGTGCGGTGGTTGATACGTACGCCCCGAGTCAGGGTGCCCAGGGTGATGTAGCCGCGAGTCAGCGCAGGCAGAGGGCTGGGCTCGCCGGTGGTGGTGGCCGGGCGGTAGGCGGTGTAGCTGCCGGGCAGGCGCCAGGGTTGCTCAGAAAACAGGTGTTCGCAGCCTTCTGGCGCGCTGGCCTTGTCGGTCAGGTAGTAGTCGATGGCTTTCAGGCCGGTGGTGTAGCCGTAGCCCATCCAGCTCATGGAGACAGGAGCCGGTTTGCGGGCAAATACCCCCAGACGGTTGCCTGCGGTATGGCCAGCCAGCTCCACCAGAATGTCGATGCCGTCGGCACGGATACGCGCAGCCAAGGCTGCATCGCTCATGCCTCTGGTGGGCACCCAGTGCTCTACATAGCGCTTGTAGCGCTGGGTGGCACCGTCTTCCTGGGTGAGTTCGGCGTAGGCGTACACGTCCACCACGCTGGGGTCGTGGTGTGCCAGCAGGGGCTCCATGAAGAAGGTGCAGGCGTGGTTCTTGAAGTCGGGCGAGACGTAGCCGACCTTCAGGCGACGGCCGGCCGCCGGTGGGTTGCTGTGGGCAGGCCACTCACTGCGGTGCGGTGCACCATACCGTCGCTCGAAGTCCGCATAGACCTCGTAGATGGCCTCGGCACTCTTGTCGGCGTCGTAGTTCAGCGCGAACAACATGCTGGAATACACCGGGGCGGCGTAGTCGCACAGCTCCAGGGCACGGTAAAAGCTGGTGATGGATTCCGCCAAACGCCCCTGCATGAGCAGCGTGACGGCGTAGTTGGACCAGGTCGGCATGAAGCCCGGGTCCAGCGCGATGCCCTTGGCCAGGTATTCCTCCGACTCGGTCAGGCGCCGCTGCTCCTTGAGGCTGGCGCCCAGGTTGCACAGCACCGCCACTGCATCGGGCTTGATCTCCAGGGCACTGCGGTAATCGGCCTCGGCCTGGCTTTGCAAGCCCAGCTCGCCCAGGAAGTTGCCACGGTGGAAATAGCTTTCGTAGTCGCCCTCTTTGACCTTCACGGCACCACGTATGCAGGCCTCGGCCTCGGCGCCCCTGCCCTGGCGCTGCAACGCGCGGCTCAGGTGCAGCGATATCTGCACGTCGTCCGGTGTCCAGCGCAACAGGCTGCGCCAGACCGACTCGGCCTCGACAAAATTGCCGGCGTCCTGCAGCAAGGTGCCCAAAATCTGGTGGGCGGAAACGAAGTCTGGCTTCAGGCGCAGGGCCTCGCGGTAGCAAGGTATCGCCTCGACCCGGCGCCCCTGGCCGCACAGAGTGTTGCCCAGGTTGTGCTGGGCTTCGGCGTCGTCCGGCTGCAAGGCGATGACCTGGCGGTAGTAGTGCTCCGCCTGCTCCATCAGCCCTTGCTGCTCGTAGGTCCGCGCCAGGTTGAACAAGGCCTCGGTGTCGTCCGGCAACAGTTGGACGGCACGCCGTTTGGCCTGCAGCGCCTCTTCCAGTCGCTCCTGTTTTTGCAGCAAAGAACCCAGCAGCTTCCAGCTGTAGCCATGTCTTGGATAGCGGACCACCAGGGCGCGGGCAGCCTGGGCGCCCTCTTCCCATTGGCCCGCATTGAAGCTGCGTACCAGTGCGTCCATGGCTTCCACAGGCGGCGTGGCCTCTACCGTGCCCGGCGCCACATCGGCCAGCCAGCGCGCGAACATCTGCGCATAGGCCTGCTCGACCTGACGGGTGAAGCCGGCCTCGTCCATCAAGGGGCTGGCCTGCATCTCCGCACGCAATGTGGCACGCAAGCGGGCCAGGGCCGGCAGGTCGGAGGCCAGGGCCACAACCTTGTCCACATACGCATCTTCGCTCTGGGCGATCCACTCCGGCCGGCCCAGGCCCTGCAGGATGGCGCTGCCGATGCGGCCCACGCTGGGCCGGTCGGCCAACGTGACGTAGGGCAGGCCCATGTACAGGGTTTCAAACAGCGTGGTGCCGGAGTTGTGCGGAAAGCAGTCTAGTCCGATGTCGATGCCGCGCAGCACGTCCCAGGGCGGGCTGTTGTAGCCGATGTGCAGGCGCTCGCGGTCAATGCCATGGGCGATGAACTTCTGCACAGCAGCCTCTTGCACCGGACCGTCGCCAAACGAGCGGCTGTCGATCACGATATGGGCCGTGGGCAGGCGCTGCAGGATGCGCGCCCAGACGCGGATAGTGCGGTGGTTGACGCGCACGCCCCGGGTCAGCGTGCCCAGGGTAACGTAGCCGCGCTCCAGCGCCGGCAGAGCATTCACCTCGCCCATGCCGGTACCAGGACGGTAGGCGGCGTAGCAGCCCGGCAGACGCCAGGGCTCCTCGGAGAACAAATGCTCGCTACCCACGGGCACGCTGGCCGCATCGGTCAGGTAGTAGTCGATGGCGCGCAGGCCGGTGGTGTAGCCGTAGCCCATCCAACTCAGGGAGATGGGAGCGGGTTTGCGGGCAAACACACCCAGGCGGTTGCCCACGGTGTGGCCAGCCAGATCGACCAGGATGTCGATGCCATCGGCACGGATGCGCTCGGCCAGGGCCTGGTCCGACAGATGGCGGGTCAGCACCCAGTGGTCTACATAGCTCTGGTAGCGCTGGCTGACTTCGTCCTCTCGCCCCAGGTCGGCATAGGCCCACACCTCCACCTGCGCAGGGTCATGGTGGGCCAGCAGCGGCTCCATGAAGAAGGTGCAGGAATGGTTGCGGAAGTCAGGCGACACATAGCCCACCTTGAGGCGGCGCCCGGGCGTGCGGTTGTTGGTGTGCGGTAACCAGGTGGCACGCTGCGGTGCGCCAAAGCGGCGCTCATAGTCCTGGTAGCTCTCGTACACCTGCTCGGCCGTATGGCCGGCGTGGTAGTTCAGCGTGAACAGCAGGTTGTCGAAAATCGATTTGTGCTCGGGCGTCAGCGCCAGTGCAGAACGGAAGTTGGCCTCGGACTCCTCCAGCCGACCCATCTTTTGGTAGGTGATGGCCAGATTGTTGAAGGCTTCGGCGTAGGCTGGTTTGAGCTGCAAAGCACGCTTCAGCGCAATCTCCGCCTGCGAGTAATGCTCTAAATCTTGTAGCGAATGGCCTAGGTTGCAGGCAGCCTCGGCGTCCTGCGGCAGCAGCTTGGCGGCCTGGCGTTTGGCATCCAGGGCCTCCACCGCGCGCCCCGAAGCCTGCAACAGCGCGCCCAGGGCCTTCCAGCCAAAGCCGTGCTGCGGGTAGTTGTGCACCATGGTCTGCGCGGCCTTGACGCCGGCATCGAAGTCGCGGGACTCGAAGAACGAGGTCAGCAGCTTCATGTCGTCCATGCTGGGATGCGCACCCAGCGCCTTGCGGCTCTGCTTCTTGCTGGTCTTGGGCGCCGCCTCCCATTGGGCGAACATGGCCTGGTACGCAGCTTCTACGTCCCGCGCAAAGCCCACTTCGTCCATCAGCCGGCTATCCCGCATCTGCTGGCGTAGCGTGGCACGCTGATGCGCCAAAGTCGGCAGGTTCGCCGCCAGGGCCACCACTTTGTCCACGTACTCATCTTCCGTCCGGGCGATCCATTCCGGGTGGCCTACGCCCTCAAGAATGGCGCTGCCAATGCGGCCCACGCTGGGGCGGCCCGCCAGGGTGACAAACGGCAGGCCCATGTACAGGGTTTCAAACAGGGTGGTACCCGAGTTGTGCGGGAAGCAGTCCAGCCCGATGTCGATGCCGCGCAGCACGTCCCACGGCGGGCTGTTGAATCCGATATGCAACCGCTCCGCGGCAATGCCATGGGCGGTGAATTTATCCACCGCCGCTTGCTGGACGCTGGCATCTTTGAAGGAGCTACTGTCAATAACGATATGTGCCGTGGGCAAGCGCTGCAGTATGGCAGCCCAGACACGGATAGTGCGGTGGTTGATGCGCACGCCCCGGGTCAGGGTGCCCAGGGTGATGTAGCCACGTGTCAACGCTGGCAGAGGGCTGGGCTCACCGGTGGTGGTCGCCGGGCGGTAGGCGGTGTAGCTACCGGGCAGGCGCCAGGGTTGCTCGGAAAACAGGTGTTCGCAGCCCTCTGGCGCGCTGGCCTTGTCAGTGAGGTAGTAGTCGATGGCCTTCAGGCCGGTGGTGTAGCCGTAGCCCATCCAGCTCATGGATACCGGGGCCGGTTTGCGGGCGAACACACCCAGGCGGTTGCCGGCTGTGTGGCCGGCCAGGTCCACCAGAATGTCAATGCCATCCGCACGAATACGCGCCGCCAAGGCCGCATCGCTCATGCCACGCGTGGGAACCCAGTGCTCAACGTAGCCCTTGTAGCGCTGGGTGGCGCCGTCCTCCTGGGTAAGCTCCGCATAGGCATAGACATCGACCACGCGGGCATCATGGTGGGCCAGCAGGGGCTCCATAAAGAAGGTGCAGGCGTGGTTCTTGAAGTCGGGCGAAACATAGCCGACCTTCAAGCGCCGACCTGTGGCCGGTGGATTGCTGTGGGCTTGCCACTCACTGCGGTGTGGCGCTGCAAAGCGCCTCTCGAAGTCCGCATAGATCTCGTAGATCGCCTCCGCACTCTTGTCCGGATGGTAGTTGGCGACGAACAGCAGGTTGTCAAACGCGACACGGTGGTCGGGCTTGGAGGCCAGCGCGTGCTGCAGGGCGTCTATGGCCTCGTCCACCTGTCCGTGGGCATTGAAAATGCCGCTCAGGTTGTTATAGGCCTCGGCAAAGTCGGGCTGCAAGGCAATTGCCCGCTCAAAGCAGGCATGCGCATCATGGATCTGGCCGTTCGCGTTGAAGGCCAGGCCCAGGTTGTTGAAAGCCTCGGCGTAATCTGGTTTGACCGCCACAGTGGCGCGAAACACGGCGATGGACTCGGGAATCTGCCCCAACTCGAAATGCGCGCGGCCCAGGTTGCAAAGACCCTCGGCATCATTCGGCAGCAGTTGCACAGCCCGTTTCTTGACCTCCAGGGCCTCTTCCTTTTTGCCTTGCGGCTGCAGCATGGCTCCCAGCGCCTTCCAGGCAAAACCGCTTTCCGGGCAGCGCTCCACCAAGGCCCGGGCATAAGCCTCACCCTGTACATAGCTTTTCTGCTGGAAGTAGACCACCAGGGCTTTTTGCTCTGCCGGGGTGGGCTCCAGCGCCACATGCGGCTTCACGACCTCGTCTGCCGCCGGTACGGGCAGGCGCTCGGACAACGCATTGAACATCGCACGCGACAGGCCCTGGGCTTGCGCCAAAGGCAAGACCTGCCGCGCCATATCGAAATACTGGCAGCGGATCAGCCCATCGATATAGCTGAACCAGAACTGTGTGCTGGTGGCATCTACATTCAGCGCTGCCTCGAAATACGGCAAGGCCTCCAGGGGCCGCAGCAGCTGTATGGCCAGCAGCACCCCCAGATTGTGGTTGGCATCGGGGTTGAGAGGCTCATCCTGCAGCACGGCGCGGTAAGCCGCTTCGGCCTGCGCATACTCCATCCGGCGATGCGCATCCATGGCCTGCGCCAGCAAGCCCTCGGCCACGGAATCGTCCGTGCGCGGCAGGCTTGCGGTATCGGTGGTCGCGAGAGTCATGGTCGTGCCGCCCTGGGGCACAGGGCCTATGGGATATTCGTACCCTGGAAGAATAACCAGCACCGAGCGAATGCAAAGGCCGATTTGACGTCGTTTTGCGCCCCTTCTTCCCGTGCAAACATCTTTAAATCCGATACATTTACACACAGGGTCAAACCGCTGGCACCGGCACTATCGGCCCAGCCTATCGCCACAACGCTTGCCAACATCCAAACATGATTGTCCTCATCGGCTACGCCGTCTCCATGGGTTGCATTTTCGGCGTGTACGTCTTCCACGGTGGCAATATCAGCGTAATCCTGCATGCCCTGCCGTTTGAGTTGATCACCATTTTTGGTGGCGCACTGGGCGCCTTCGCAGTCAACAACCAACCCAAAGTGCTCAAGGCCACCATCGCCTTACTGCCCCAGGCACTCAAAGGGTCCAAGTACACCAAGACCCGCTACATGGAGCTGCTGTCCCTGCTCTACGACATCCTGCAAAAAGCACGCAAGGAAGGGCTGATGGCCATTGAAGGCGACGTGGAATCCCCCCACGAGTCTGAGCTTTTCAAGAAATATCCGACGGTCGGCAGCGACCACCATGTCGTGGAGTTCATGACGGACTATTTGCGCATGATGGTGTCAGGCAATCTGAATGCCCATGAAATCGAGTCGCTGATGGACAGCGAAATCGATACCCACCACGCAGAAGCCCATGCCCCCGTCGCTGCCATTGCGCGCTTGGCTGGCGCATTGCCCGCCTTCGGGATCGTGGCCGCCGTGCTGGGGGTGGTGAACACCATGGGCTCGGTGGGCCAGCCACCGGCTGTATTGGGTGGGATGATCGCGTCCGCCCTGGTCGGAACCTTTCTGGGGATTCTGCTGGCCTACGGGGTGGTAGAGCCCTTGGGCGGCCTGCTGGAGCAAAAATCCGAAGACAGCGCCAAAGAATTGCAGTGCATGAAAACCACGCTGCTGGCCAGTATGCAGGGCTACAACCCCGCCACAGCCATCGAATTTGGCCGCAAAGTGCTGTTCTCCCCTGACAGACCCAGCTTTTCCGAGCTGGAAAACCATGTGCGCGGCAAGAAATAACCTGAGCAAAGACCGGCATGGCGACTGAGGGCAAAAAACTTCAACCGATCATCGTCAAGAAGATCAAAAAAGGCGGCCACGCTGTGCACGGCGGCGCCTGGAAGATTGCTTACGCCGACTTTGTAACCGCCATGATGGCGTTCTTCCTGCTGATGTGGCTGCTGGGCTCCACCACAGAGGGCGACAAAAAAGGGTTGTCAGACTACTTCACGTCCCCCCTCAAGGTAGCCATGCAGGGTGGTAGCGGCGCCGGTGCCAGCAACAGCCTTCTACCCGGCGGAGGTGCGGACTTAACCAAAACAGTAGGACAAGCTGCACGCGGCTCAGGCGACGACCCGAAGAAAAAGAAGATGGACGAAACAGCCGCCAAGGCCGAAGCCGCCAAACAGGACGCCAAACGCATGTCCACGTTGCGCGCCAAGATTGACGCCCTGATTTCCAGCAACCCCAAACTATCCGAATACCGCTCACAGATTCGCCTGGAAAGCACACCTGACGGCCTACAGATCCAGATCGTGGACGAACAGAATCGCCCCATGTTCGACAGCGGCAGCGCCCTGGTCAAACCCTATATGCGAGAAATCCTTCGGGAAATTGGCTCCGCACTGAATGGCGTAGAAAACCGCATCAGCCTGGCCGGCCACACTGACAGCACCCCTTATGGCAACGGCGAACGCGGTTACAGCAATTGGGAGCTTTCCGCCGACCGCGCCAACGCATCCCGCCGCGAACTGGTGGCGGCTGGCATGCCCGACGAAAAAATGGCCCGCGTCGTAGGACTAGCTGCCAGCAGCCTTATCGATACAAAAAACCCGTTAGCCCCCATTAACCGCAGAATCAGTATTACGATCATGACCCGCGAGGCCGAAGAAAGACTGATGGGCAATGCGACAATAGACGCAGACGTAACAAGTGCAACGCCGAAGGTTACAGACATGACATCCACTCCAGAGCCCTCGCAAGGCGTGCAGAAACCATGAAAATGCCGAGAATTGCAACCATGCGACTTTTTTTAAAACCCCACCTAGAAAGGGTCACCCGTGGCAACTGACCTGCGTTTTCTTATTGTTGATGACTTCTCCACCATGCGCCGCATCGTGCGAAACCTGCTGAAGGAGAGCGGCTACGCTGACGCGGAGGAGGCTGAAGACGGCCTCGCCGCCCTGCAAAAACTGCGCAGCGGTATCCACTTCGATTTCGTGGTGAGCGATATCAATATGCCCAACATGAATGGCTTCGAGCTCCTGGCATCCATCAAAGGCGACGAGAAGCTCAAGCACCTTCCCGTCCTGATGGTGACCGCCGAAGCACGCAAGGAAGACATCGTGGCCGCGGCCCAAGGTGGCGCGGCGGGCTATATCGTAAAACCGTTCACCAAAGCCACCCTTGAGGAAAAGCTCACGCACATCCTCAAGAAGAATGGGTTGATCCCAGCATGACAGCGCACGAGCCCCCATCTACTGGCGGCGGAGCCATGCAGCCCGAAGTGCACCAGAAGATCGGTCAACTGACACGCCAATTGCACGACTCACTCAATGAGCTCGGCTACACGGACAAACTGAAGGACAGCGTCGAGGAACTGCCCGACGCCCAAAGTCGGCTGACCTATATCGCCCGCCTGACCGGTGAAGCGGCGGAAAAAGTACTGAGCCGGGTTGATCTGGCAAAGATTCAGCATGACTTCATCGCAGCCGAAACCAGCCGTATGGGCGCTCTGATTGTGAAAGACCCGGTTGCCGCAGTAGCCACTGGCGCGGTCTACAACTTTGTAGCCGACGTAGACAAGGCCAGCAAAGAAATCGACAGCCACCTGACCGAAATCATGATGGCCCAAGACTTTCATGATCTGACCGGCCAGGTGATCGCCCGGGTTGTCAATTTGACCGCAGTGATTGAAAAGCAGTTGATCGAATTGCTGATTCAAACCGCCCCCAGCCATGCTGCACCAGTCATCACACCCAAAGCACCCGAGAAACTGCAAGGCCCGGTGGTGGACCCCGAAGCACGCACCGACGTGGTGACAGACCAATCCCAGGTCGACGACCTGTTGGCCAGCCTGGGCTTCTAAAGCCAGCCAAACTGCCCAAGGGCAATTGAGCCACCTAAAGCCCGCTTATCAGGCTTTAGGTGGGAAACCGGATGCCGACAATGGGGTTTCGTAAAACCCCATTGCCATGGACTCATCCAGTCAAGACAAAAACCTACCGGCGACAGAGCGCAAGCTGCAGCAAGCGCGTAAGGACGGACAGGCGTCGCGCTCCAAGGATTTGTCGCACCTGGCCGTTCTGGGCACAGGTTCCGCCGCTGTTCTGGTGCTGGCCCCATCATTGCTGGAGCATTTGCAGCTCGCAATAGCCCAGCAACTGTCATTCAATGCCAGCACCCTGGCCAACAATGGCAGCATGGTGGACCGCTTGCAGGACATGGTCATGATAGGTATGGCCGCCAGCGCCGCATTTGCCGCCATCGTCATGGCTGCGGCCATAGGCAGCGCCATCGCCTCGGGTGGATGGATCGTCAGCCTGAAACCCCTGATGCCCGACTTCAATCGGCTCAATCCGATCTCCGGCCTGGGACGCCTATTCTCCAAAGAACAGGTCACCGACATTCTGAAGCTGCTGGTCATTACCGCCATTTTGATTGCGGTGAGCTGGACTTACCTGAAAGACAGCCTGGAATCCGTGGGACAGCTGATGCTGCAACCCAGCAGGCTGTCCATACAACAGCTGGCCAGCTGGATTAGCTCAGGTATGAGCATGCTGCTGCTGGTCGTTTTCGCTGTAGCCGTAATCGACGTGCCGCTACAGACCTTCCTGATGAAGTCCCGGCTGAAGATGTCGCACCAGGAAGTCAAACAAGAACACAAAGAGTCCGACGGTAACCCGCAGATGAAGGGCAAAATGCGCGCCCGTGCCCGGGAGATCGCCCAGCGCAGCAGCGTCAGTGCAGTCCCCAAGGCTGATTTCGTCGTGATGAACCCAACCCACTTTGCGGTTGCCCTGAAATACGACGAAAAGACCATGGCTGCACCGCAGGTCATCGCCAAGGGCGCGGACCTGGTGGCCATGAAGATACGGGACGTAGCCAATGCCCACGACATTCCCGTGCTGCAGTCACCCATGCTGGCACGAGCCCTGTACGCACACGCAGAAATAGACGGCGAAATTCCATCCACCCTATACACCGCAGTGGCCCAGGTACTGGCCTACGTGTACCGGGTGAAGGCCGCCATGCGTGGCGAAGGACAAATGCCGGACAGTTTCACCCAGCCCCATGTTCCCCCTGAGCTGGACCCGCTGAGCAAAACCATTCTGGCTGAGGCGACCACGTGAACCCGCAACTCCAGTCACTGCAGAAATGGTTCAACACCAATAAATCCCTGGTGCAAGGGGTTTCTGCACCCATCATGGTGGTAACCATACTTGCCATGATGGTGCTGCCCATGCCCGCATGGCTGTTGGACACCTTCTTTACCATCAATATTGCCGTGGCACTGATGGTGATGATGGTTGCAGCCTACATGACGCGGCCATTGGACTTTGCGGCATTCCCCTCGGTGCTGCTGCTCACCACCTTGATGCGGCTGTCGCTCAACGTGGCATCCACCCGGGTGGTACTGCTCGAAGGCCACACCGGCGCAGGCGCAGCCGGCGCGGTGATCGAGGCCTTTGGGCACTTTCTGATCGGTGGCAACTTTGCGGTGGGCTTGATCGTGTTCGCCATCCTGGTGGTGATCAACTTTGTCGTTGTGACCAAGGGCTCCGAGCGTATTGCGGAAGTGTCAGCTCGCTTTACCCTGGACGCCATGCCCGGCAAGCAAATGGCCGTTGACGCCGACCTGAACGCAGGCTTGATCAACGAAAAAGAAGCCAAGCGCCGCCGCGCCGAAGTGGGCGAAGAAGCCGACTTCTTCGGCTCCATGGACGGTGCCTCCAAGTTTGTGCGCGGCGATGCCATCGCCGGCATTTTGATCTTGCTGATCAACATCGTAGGCGGCTTCACCATCGGCGTGCTGCAGCACGGACTGACCGCCTCCAAGGCAGCCGATACCTACATCTTGCTGGCCGTTGGCGATGCGCTGGTGGCGCAAATCCCTGGCCTGCTGATTTCCATTGCCGCAGCCATGGTGGTGTCGCGGGTGGGCAAGGACGATGACATCGGCAAGCAGATCATTCAACAACTATTCGACTCGCCACGCGTACTGGGTATTACTGCGGGCATTCTGGCGTTCATGGGCATCATTCCCAATATGCCGCACACCGTCTTCCTGTCGATGGCGGCCGTGCTGGGCTATATGGCCTGGGCCATTGCCCATCGCCCCGTCCCGCAAGACTCGACCTTGATCGTCGGCCCGCCCCCCACGGACGGCGAAGCCACCTGGGACGACCTGCAGCCGGTAGACCTGCTGGGTCTGGAGCTGGGCTATCGGCTCATCACTCTGGTAGATAAAACCCGCCCCGGCGACCTGCTGACCCGCATCAAGGGGGTCAGACGCAAATTCGCCCAAGAAGTGGGCTTCTTGCCACCGCCCGTACACGTCCGCGACAACCTGGAGCTCAAACCCAGCGCCTACCGCATCACTCTGCGTGGCGTGGTGGTGGGAGAAGGGGAAGCCTTCCCCGGCATGCACCTGGCGATCAACCCAGGCGGCATCACTACGCCGCTGATAGGCACAGCCACCACCGATCCGGCCTTTGGACTGCCCGCCCACTGGATCGACGAACGGCAAAAGGAAGCCGCACAAATGGCAGGTTTTACCGTGGTTGATTCGGAAACCGTGATGGCCACACATTTGTCACACTTGATGCAAGTGCAGGCGGCCCGGTTGCTAAGCCGCACAGAGACGCAGCAGCTGGTCGAACATGTCAGCAAACTGGCTCCCAAATTGATCGAAGAGGTGGTTCCCAAAATGGTGTCTATCGCCACGTTCCAGAAAGTCTTACAGCTACTGCTGGAAGAGTCTGTGCACATCCGCGATATACGCACCATTGTCGAATGCCTGGCCGAGCATGCCGGCAATACACAAGACCCGGCGGACTTGGCTCGCCGCGTGCGCATTGCGTTGTCGCCAGCGATCGTGCAACAGATCTACGGCCCTACCCGCGAGCTCAATGTCATCGCCATCGAACCAGGCCTGGAGCGCATGCTGGTGCAAGCCCTGGGCAACGCAGCTGGCCCGGCGCTGGACCCCGGTGTTGCCGACTTGCTGACCCGTAACGTGGCAGACGTCGCCATGCAACAAGAAGAGCTGGGTGTTCCCGCCTGCCTGCTGGTCCCGGACCAGATTCGCAATGCCATCTCCCGATTGGTCCGCCGCGTCGCCCCCCGCCTGCAGGTGCTGGCACACAGCGAAATTCCCGAAACACACACCATCCGCATTGGCCCGATTCTTAAAGGTGCACTGACATGAACATCCAACGCTTTCACGCCGCAACATCCCGCGAAGCATTGGCGAAGGCCCGTGCAGTCTTTGGGGACGGCACACTGATACTGTCGAACCGCCCCACACCCAACGGCGTGGAAGTAGTGGCAACCGCCGAAGACGCCTTGTCTGGATTGGACAAAGTGGCTGAGTCTTTAGGTCGGCCCGCCCAAATCCTGCCAGCTGCGGCCAACTCTGCCGCAACACAGGCCATGGCGCAAATCCCGGTACAGGAAGACACAGAGCAGCTGGCAATGAGTACACTGTCGTTTCAAGACTATGTGCGCGAGCGCATGCTGCGCCGCCGGCATGAAACCGTCAGCGGCCCCAATGACGAGGGCCTGCCTCCAAAATCAATCCACCGCACGCAAATGGAGCCGCCCAAGCCAGCGGCAGCACCAGCACCGCGGGCCAACCACGCAGTCCCCCTGTCGACGCCTGCGTTCAGCAAGCCGAAGGCAACTCAGGCATCCGCCGTCATCAACTCCAAAGGTATCGTGGACGAACTGCAGTCCATGAAAGACCTGATTGAAGAGCGCTTCAACACCATGGCCTGGTTGGGCAAGGCCAACAGCGATCCAATCCAGTCGAACCTGATGCTGAAGCTCATCCGGGCTGGCTACTCACCCACCCTGGCGCGAGCCGTCATTGAGCGCCTGCCCGAAGAAGCCACGGCCGCAGAAGCCGTTCGCTGGCTGATGGACGTACTGGAGCGCAATTTGCACACCGACGCAAGCGGCCAATCCATGGTGCAAGAAGGCGGCGTGTATGCACTGGTGGGCGCCACCGGTGTGGGCAAAACCACCACCGCAGCCAAGCTGGCCGCGCAATGCGTACGTATGTACGGCACCAACAGCGTTGGACTGATTACCCTCGACACCTACCGCATCGCCGCCCACGAGCAATTACGGGCATACGGACGCATGTTGGGAGTAGTCGCCCACCTGGCCCATGACCGCGCCGCACTGCAGGATCTGCTGGGCTTGCTGAGCAACAAAAAAATGGTGCTTATCGACACCACGGGATTGGCGCCCAGAGACCCGCGCAAGCGCGACATGCTGGACGTGCTGGACCTGCCCGGAGTCAACCGCTTGCTGGTGGTAAATGCCGGCGGCCATGGCGATACGCTGGACGAGGTACTCACCTCCTTCAAGACGCGCGGCATACAGCAAGCCATTCTGTCCAAGGTAGACGAAGCCGCCAAACTAGGCCCCGCACTGGACGCCATCATCCGCCACCAATTGGTGTTGCGCGGAGTGTGCAACGGCCAGCGCGTGCCGGAAGACTGGGAAGCAGCCGACGCCAAAAAGCTGGTGCGGGCATCCATGCGCTCGTCAAGCAAATCGGCATTCGATCCCAAGGCACTGGACTTGAACTTCTTCTTCTCGCCCGGCCAGTCCGAACCCGACCGCAAGGAACGGGTACATGCTTGAATCCTGCGCTGATCAGGGCGAAAGCTTGCGGCGATGGACGCCCAAGGCCGCTTGGAGCGTGATCGCCATGGTCAGCCAGGGAGATGCGTCCACCGAACTGCCGCTACTGTGGCAAGTTTGTGGCGCCTTGCAAGAGTTGCAATACCGCGTAACCGTGCTGGACGCCACCACCCAGGAATCGGAAGACAACCCTGGTTTACAGAACCTGTTGGATAGCGCACACTGGCTGGAGGACGCACCGGCTCCCAGTTTGCCGCTGCACATCGTGCCAGCCCGGCTAGGGTTGAGTCGCCTGGCACAGCTTGCCAGCCAGGAACACCCCATGCCTTTGCAGCCATTGGGCCACTTGTTTAGAAACTGCGACGTCGTCGTACTGTATGGGGCGGCCCCCTTACTGACTGCGCTGCTGATAAATAGCGAGGTGCGCCCCCTGCTGGCAGTCACTTCGCTGCGAGAATCCGTGCTGGAAGCCTATAAAAATATCAAGAATCTGTTGCTGCAAGCGCGGCTGTTACCCATTATTGTGCCGGTCATCACCTCTCCTATACAACGCGCCGAAAACCTGGCAAGAACCACGGGCCGGGTACTGCAAAAATGCGCCCAGATATATCTGGGCTGCAATACCGAATTCATGACGGTGCGCTCCTTCCAGCAACATAAACCCGTATGGGACGATGTGCACAGCCTCGTACTGCGTCTCATGGCCAATGCCGCCCCGGTCGTGCAAGGTTTGTCCACGGCAGCGCACAGCAAACCATGGGCTTCAGACATCTCCGTCATGGGGGCACGCTGATGTACACCGCCAAAGGCCACATGGACCGCGAACACATGATTCGCCAGTACGTGCCCCTGGTTCGGCGACTGGCGCACCACATGATTGCCAAGCTGCCGCCGAATATCGAGCTCGACGACCTTATACAGGTCGGCATGATCGGCCTGTCTGAAGCCCTGACCCGCTACGAAGTCGCCCAGGGCGTGCAGTTTGAGACCTTCGCCACGCAACGCATACGCGGAGCCATGATTGATGAACTGCGCGACAGCGACTGGATGTCGCGTGGATCGCGTAAAAGCCAGAAGGACATAGAACGGGCCGTTCAAAAGCTGGAGCAAAAGCTGGGCCGCGGCCCCATGGAATCCGAAATTGCGGCCGAACTCGAACTCTCGCTGCCCGAATACCAAAGCCTGCTGGGCAAGGTACGCGGTACCCAACTCGTCTATTTGGAGGACATGACCGGCGGGGGTGATGACGAAGCCAGCTTCCTGGACCGCCATGTAGCCGATGAAACAGCCGACCCGCTGCACTTGTTGCGCGATCACCGACTGCGCGAATCGCTGGTAGAAGCCATCAAGACCCTACCCGAACGCGAGCAATACATCATGAGCATGTATTACGAAAGCGATCTGAATTTGAAGGAAATCGCCGCAGTGCTGGAGATCACGGAGTCTCGCGTCTGCCAACTGCATAGCCAGTCAATTGCCCGCCTACGGGCAAAAATGCGCAGCCACTAACGCTGATTTGACTATCTAGGCCCATTAAAAAAGCCGCTCCTGATGGGGCGGCTTTTTTAATGGGCGCAAGAGCACTCAGGTTGCCATGGCGGCATATATACGGGCCGCACCACCTCGGTAAGTTGATGCCTTTGCGCCGTTGCCATAGGTCTGCGCTTGTGCTGCCTGGGGTAACACCGCAGCCAAAGCTCGGTCCACCACCACGGCCCGGCGCAATAAATTAGTGCGCTGCTGGGACAACGTGAGCGAAACCCGCGCCAACCGCTGACGCAGCACCTGATCCAGACGGGCTGAAGCTGCAGGGCCTTGCAACAAACCTGACAGCCCCACCACCGCCTGCCTCAATGCAGAACTGGTGGACTCCAAAACCAGAGGCTCGCCAGACAGCAAGGCAGCCGAAACATCTTCCAGCAATTGTTCAACCTGGGACAAACTGTTTTCCAGACGGGATGCAAACATGGTTATTGCCCCAGATGAAAAGACAGCGAATAAGCGCTTACTTGGAGGTGACGCTCAGCATTTCCTGGGCATTGGAGAGCAATTTGTCTGCAATCGCCTCCGGATCGACCTTGAAAGTCCCGTTCTTGATGGCAGCCCGCAATTCGGCCACCTTCTTGCTGTCGAAGTCGGAACTCACGCCGCGGTCGGCTGTTTCCAGGGTGCGAGCCAAGGTGGAAACGGACACGGATGCGCCTGTCGAGGGCGCCGTCTGGGCGCTCTGCTGCGCAATGCTGGCGGGCGCAGCGCTTTTGTCCTGCTCGGCCTTTTTGAGGCTGGCAGAACCAACCGCTCCCGGTAGCTCTTGTCCTGTTCCAATTTTCATCACACTCTCCAACCGCCTCAAACGTGAAGCATCGTAGCAATGGTTTCGGCAGAATCCGCATTATCTTTAGCCCTAAAAACAGTAGTCGGCGTAAAAAAGCTGATCTTGTTACATTTCAATCCGGACGGTACGGGCGTCCAGCACCATTCCAGACATCACCCGCCCACTATCCATCCGCACGCGGGCCACCTGACCCACCACACCGGCTGTCATGGCCTGGCCATCCGAAGTCACCTGAAAGCCCGCGCCTTGGGCCAAAACCCGGATTTGTGTACCTGCCTGGAACACCTGGGCCGGCTTCAGCATGGATTGGCGTATTACCTGCCCTGCACCCCAAGAGCGCGTTGCGATCTGACCCACCCACTGCTCAGGCAGGGCCGCAACCGGCGAAACATCGTCCGCCCAATCCACCTCTGCAGCCATGGCGTCGGCCATCGTCAGCACGGCACCCGCATTGACATTCGATTTTGCGATCCAGGCCGGGCCAAAAGCCTTCACTGCCACCGGCAAAAAAACATTCCAACGGGTCACCCCGTCCAGACAGCGCAAGCCTATGCGGCTTTTACCCCATAGACGGGTACCGGCTGGGAGGTAAGGTTCCACCTTGGCGCACGGAGCCAAACGCAAGCGCGTATCCAGCGCCCCCACGACCACTTCCATGCGCAACGACGTACCGCTCCCGGACACATCGCTTGGCACCTGGGCCACGGCAGACTCGGCCCAGCGCTGCCCCACGCTCAGGACCTCCGACTCCACCTGGGCGTAGGCCCCTGCAGACCACAACAAGGCCGCCACAGCGGCGCCAACGCCACGGCGCACGCCCACCAGAGAAGAAAGAAACTGCATAACACCTCCATGCCCCGACTGGCTTCACGCGGAACACCACGCCGATTCGGTCCGCAACTTGCGGAACTATAGGCAAACACACTCAAAGACAAAGCCGGGAACTGGCCAGAAATCACCCGCTTCTTCCAGGGCTCAAAAGACTCAAGTTTTCTCATAATTTGCCCAACGCGAGAGCCGGGATGGCACCGGATGTCTCGCTTTAGCGAAAACGCGAGGTGTCGCATGTTGGACAAAATGGTGGGTGGGCTTGATTTCCAGAGCAAGGCATTGGTGCTGCGCGCTGAGCGCCAGCGCGCCATCGCCAGCAATATCGCCAACGTAGATACCCCTGGCTATGTAGCGCGCGACTTCAAGTTCAAAGACGCCATGGAGGCAGCCACATCCAGCTCCAGCCTGGTTACTGGCAACAAGACCAACGCCAGGCATATGGACATGCCGGAATTGAGCGACAGCACCATTGGAGGCGGCCAGAAACTGGGCTATAGCGTGCAAAGCCAACCCAATCTGGACAACAACACGGTGGACTTGGACCGCGAACGGGCCAACTTTGTGGACAACTCGGTCCGCTATGAAGCCACGCTGCGCTTTATCAACGGGCAGGCCAAAACCATGCTCAGCGCCATCACGGGGCAATAAGCCCAGGCCGATTCCAAGGAGTGACGCATGTCCATGTTTTCCATATTCAATGTCTCTGGCAGCGCCATCAGCGCCCAGTCGCAGCGCCTTAACGTGGTGGCCAGCAATCTGGCCAACGTTGATGCGGTGGCCGGGCCAGACCAACAGCCCTACAAGGCGCGCCAGGTGGTGTTCCAAACCACGCTGATGGGCGCCGAAAGCGCCGCGGGCGTCAAGGTAAAAGAGATCACGGAAAGCCAGCAACCCGGCCGCAAGGTGTTGGACCCGACCAGCCCCATGGCCGATGCCGACGGCTATGTCACCCACTCCAACGTGAACGCCGTGGACGAAATGGTGAACATGATTTCCGCTTCGCGCTCGTACCAGAACAACGTTGAAGTCATGAACACGGCCAAAACCCTGCTGCTCAAAACGCTGCAGATGGGTCAATAATTTTTTACAGGGAATCCAGCCATGGCCGTCGATTACTCCGCCATCAACGCCGTCAGCAGCTCCATCGCAGGCACATCCACGTCCAGCAGCAACAGCACGACGGCAGCAGCCTCCGAAGACCGGTTCCTGAAACTGCTGGTCGCCCAGCTGAACAACCAGGACCCCATGAACCCCATGGACAACGCGCAGATGACCAGTCAACTGGCGCAGATCAACACCGTGTCGGGCATACAGACGCTGAACGACACCATGAAAAGCATGGCCACGCAAATCGCGGCACTGCAATCCCTGCAGGGCAGTTCCACCATTGGCCATGACGTGCTCACCGAAGGCTCCACACTGGACATCGTGGATGGGGTTGGCAAAGGCTCGTTCGATCTGAGCTCCAACGCCGATGCGGTAAAGGTGGAAGTCAGCACCGCCGGTGGAACCGTGCTGGGTACTGTCAACCTGGGCGCCCAGGAAAAGGGCCGCCAAGCCTTCACCTGGGATGCCTCGTCCTACACCGGCACCGGCGATCTGAGCTTCAAAGTCACGGCCACCAATGGCGGAACTGCCGTTACCACGACCTCCCTGCAACGCAACAAGGTGGTGGCCGTCAGCAATGACAACAACGTTCTGAATCTGCAATTGCAGAACGGATCGTCGGTGGCCTACGCCGACGTCAAAGCCATTCTGTAAATCCAGCCCCTCTCTCACCGTACTTTCAGGAGCACTCCATGAGCTTTCAACAAGGCCTTTCCGGCTTGAACGCCTCCAGCCAAAACCTGGACGTGATTGGCCACAACATTGCCAACGCCAACACCACCGGCATGAAAGCCTCGCGCGCCGAGTTTGCCGAGCTGTATGCCTCGTCCCTGGGCAGTACCGGAGGTGTGAGCAAGGGCCTTGGGGTGGAAGTACAAACCATCTCACAGCAATTTACCCAAGGCAACATCAGCGTCACCGGCAATTCGCTGGACGTGGCCATTAACGGCAATGGCTTCTTCCAGCTGCAACTGACCGACGGCAGTACGGCTTATGGTCGGGACGGCGCATTCAAGCTGAATAAATCCGGTGAAATCATCACCAATGATGGCGCCCACCTCTTGGGACTCACCGCCGCCGCCGATGGCACCATTCCAACCGGCGGCGCCGTCGGTCCCTTGACGCTGCCCACCGGAGGCGAGATCCCAGCAGTCGCCACCTCGGCGGTCACCCTGGGCTTCAACCTCGACGCGTCGGCCGCCGTAGCTACCGGAGGACCACCACCCACAGCACTGGTTCCAGTGCTGGAAACCTACGGCACCTCCATTACCACCTACAACGCACAGGGCACAGAAATCCCAGTGAGCGTGTATTTCACCAAGACGGCAGCCAACACCTGGGAGGTCTACGCCAGCGTGGACGGTGGCACCGTCACCGACCAAGGCACGCTAACCTATGACGTGAACGGCAACCCAATCTCACCCAGTTTGACCAGCCTCACGCTGCCCACCGCCACCGGTGGCACCGTGACTGCCACACTGGACGCCAGCGCATCCACCCAATACGGCTCCAAATTCGCGGTGAATACCGCCACCCAGGATGGCCAGGCCCCCGGCACGCTGACCGCGATCACCATCGACGCCAGCGGTATCGTCCAGGGCACCTACTCCAACGGTAAGTCGCTGGCGGCGGGGCAAATCCAGCTGGCCACCTTCACCAATGTGCAGGGCCTGGCGCCGATTGGCAGCAATTTCTGGCGCGCCACTCCGTCTAGCGGCGACCCATCGGCCAAAGGTGTACCCGGCAGCGGCAACCTGGGCTCCCTGCGCGCCGGCGCACTGGAAGACTCCAACGTAGACCTGACCAAAGAGCTGGTCAACATGATGACCGCCCAGCGCGCCTACCAGGCCAATGCACAAACCATCAAGACCCAGGACCAGGTGATGTCCACCTTGGTGAACCTGCGTTAATAAGCTGGCCTGCCTGAGGACGCCCCGCCATGGACCACATCATTTACACCGCGATGACAGGTGCCAACACCGCGTCGAACCGACAAGCGGTGCTGGCCAACAACCTGGCCAACGTGTCCACCAACGGCTTTCGGGCAGAGCTGGCAACATTCCGCTCGGTACCCTTGAACGGCCCCGGCTCCAGCACCCGCGTCTTCGCTCTGGAAACCACCACTGGCCACTCGGAACTACCTGGCCCGGTACAGCGCACCGGCCGCAACCTGGATGCCATGGCCCAAGGCAATGCCTGGTTTGCCGTGCAAGGCCTGGACGGTACCGAGGCCTACACCCGCTCCGGCGTGTTTGAGATTTCCCCTACCAGCACCCTGGTCACACCGACCGGTCTGCCCGTGCTGTCCGACGGTGGCTCCCCCATCGACGTACCCAATGGCGCAGAAATCACCCTGGGCAGCGATGGCACCATCAGCGCCAAGGTGGCTGGGCAAGCGCCCACCAACCTGGGTCGCCTGAAGATGGTGACCCCTACCACCGACGACCCACTCAAACGGGGCGACGACGGCCTGTTTCGTGCCACCTCCGGCGACCCCTTGCCCCAGGACGGCACGGCCAAACTACTGGCCGGCGCCATAGAAGGCTCCAACGTCAATGCCGTGGAAACCATGGTCGGCATGATCCAAGTGGCACGCCAGTTCGAGACCCAGATGCGCTTGCTGCAAACCGCCGAAACCAATGACAAGAGCGCCAGCCAGCTGCTGAACGTACAGGGCTGAAATGCCCGCTAAAGAGAAAGAACTGCCATGATCAACTCCCTGTGGATCGCCAAGACCGGCATGGAAGCCCAGCAAACCCAGCTGGACGTCATCTCGCACAACCTGGCCAACTCCTCCACCACGGGCTACAAACGTGCCAACGCGGTTTTTGAAGATCTGATCTACCAGAACCTGCGCCAGGTCGGAGCCAACAGCACGGAACAAAACCAGCTGCCCACCGGTCTGCATCTGGGCCTGGGTGTGCGCACGGTGTCCACCACCCGTTCGTTCGCGCAGGGTAGTCTGCAGCAAACCGGCAACACCCTGGACGTAGCGATCAACGGCAACGGCTTCTTCCAGGTCAACCAGTCGGATGGCACCATAGGCTATACCCGCGATGGCTCCTTTCAGGTCGATTCACAAGGCCGCCTGGTCACGGCCGAAGGCCTGACTGTGGCCAGCGGCGTGACCATTCCGGTCAACACCCAAAGCGTCACCATCAGCACCGACGGCTCGGTGACCGTCATGCTGGCCGGCAATGCCACGCCGCAGCCTGCAGGTAATATCACGATGGCCAACTTCATCAACCCGGCCGGCCTGGAGCCCAAGGGCGGGAATCTGTATATCGAAACTGCTGCCTCGGGCCAACCCACCACCGGCACCCCCGGCGTCAGCGGGATGGGCGTGATCAAGCAAGGCTTCGTAGAAAGCTCGAACGTGAACATGGTGCAGGAGCTGGTCACCATGATCCAGACCCAGCGCGCCTACGAGATGAACTCCAAGGCCGTGCAAACCTCCGATCAGATGTTGCAAAAGCTGGCGCAGCTCTAAAACTGCGCGAGGAGTTTCACCATGCGTATCCCCTTGACTGCCGCTATCGCACTGGGCCTGCTTTGCACCGGCTGCGCAACCATACACAACTCGCCCAAGGTCGATTTCGCCGAAGCAACCACACCGCGCGCCATTCCCACCATGTCGCCGGAATCCACGGGCCCGGCCACAGGCAGCCTGTTTTCCACCAACCGCTACCGGCCCGGTTTCGAGGACCGCCGCCCCCGCATGGTTGGCGATACGCTGACGATCCAGATCGTGGAAAACGTCACGGCCAGCCAAACCTCCACCTCCACGATTGACCGCAAGGACACCCTGGCCTCCAGCGTAACGGCACTGCCGTTTACCGGTACCGGCATGCTGGGCAAACTGGGCGTAGGCGCAGATTCGTCCAATGCGTTCTCCGGCAAGGGCGGCACCAGCAGCGCCAACACCTTTACCGGCTCCATTACCGCTACCGTGGTCCAGGTTCTACCCAACGGCCACCTGGTCGTGGCCGGCGAGAAGCAGATCGGCGTCAACGAAAACGTGGACGTTCTGCGCTTCACAGGCACGGTGGACCCGCGTTCCGTCCAGCCAGGCAGCATCGTCAGCTCGTCGGCCGTCGCGAATACACGCATTGAATCCAAGGGCCGTGGCGCACAAGGCGAAGCCCAGGCATTAGGCTGGTTGTCCCGGTTCTTTTTGAACGTTCTGCCTTTCTGATGCGCCGGAAAATAGTGCTAAAGGTTTAGCCAAATCGGCCGAACCACTCTGTAGAACAGGTTGTTCGCCATGCATTTCTTCCGCCGCCAGCCAGCACTCCGTGTTTCGACATGGATGGCAGCGCTATGCATGGCCGTCGGCATGCTGGCAGCCCTGCCGGCCCAGGCTTTGCGCATCAAGGAACTGGCCGAAGTCCAAGGCGTACGCAGCAACCAGTTGACCGGCTACGGCCTGGTTGTGGGTCTGGACGGCACCGGCGACCAGACCACCCAGATGCCCTACACCACCCAGAGCCTGGGCAGCTATCTGCAGCAAATGGGCATCACCTTGCCCGCCAGCCTGACCTCGTCGCTGCAGCTGAAGAACGTGGCGGCGGTCATTGTCACAGCTCAATTGCCCGCATTCGCCCAACCAGGCCAGAAAATTGACATCAACGTCGCCTCCATGGGCAATGCCAAGTCGCTCAAGGGTGGACTGCTGATTGCCACCCCCCTGCGCGGTGCCGACGGTGAAATCTACGCCATGGCCCAAGGCAATATGGTGGTGGCCGGCGCTGGTGCAGCCGCTGGCGGCAGCAAGGTCCAGATCAACCACCTCAGCGCAGGTCGCATCCCCGAAGGCGCCCAGGTGGAACGCAGCGTTCCCACACCTTTGCAAGACGGTGACTTCATCACCCTGGGCCTCAACTCATCCGACTTCCAGACCGCCCGCCGGGTCGCAGAAGCCATCAACAGCAAGCTGGGCCGCGGCCTGGCGAATGCATTGGATGGCCGCACCATCCGTGTGCGCGCCCCGAACGACCCGAACTCCCGCGTGAACTTCCTGGCCGACCTGGAAGAGCTACCGCTGGAGGCCTCGGCACCAGCCGCCAAGGTGGTCATAAATTCGCGTACCGGCTCCATCGTGCTGAACCAGTCGGTCACGCTAGGCCCTTGCGCCATCGCCCACGGCAACCTGTCCATCAGCATCAGCACCACACCGTCGGTCAGCCAGCCCAATCCGCTGTCCCAAGGCCAAACCGTGGTGACCGAAAAAAGCAATATCCAGATCAAGCAGGAACCTGGCATCCTGATACAGGTACCGCCCTCCCCCCAGTTGGCGGACGTGGTGCGCGCCCTGAACGCCCTGGGCGCTACGCCGCAGGACCTGCTGGCCATTTTGCAAGCCATCAAGGCCGCGGGCGCATTGAATGCGGAACTGGAGGTCATATGACCCATATGACCCATATGACCCATATGACCCATATGACCCATATGACCCATATGACCTACATGACCTACATGACCTCCTTCAGGCTCCGCCGCGTTTAAGACGATGAAAGGTTGATATGTCCATCCAGCAGACATCATCCGTCGCAACCAACTCGCTCGCCGCAGACGCGAAGTCGCTGAACGCGCTGAAACTGCAGGCGGGAAAGGACAGCCCGGCGGCCATCAAGGAAACCGCCAAGCAGCTGGAATCCCTGTTCATGCGCGAGCTGATCAAAAGCATGCGCGAAGCGACCACCAAGTCCGGCATGATGGACAGCGCTGGAGAAAGCCTTGGCACCGATCTGCTGGACCAGCAGTTCTCGGTCATGATGTCCGGCCAACCCGGTGGTATCTCGGCGGCCATCGAACGCCAGCTGTCACGCCAGACCGTGCCCAGCGACAGCTCGGAGCTCAAGATGGGCCCCGCACCCAGCCCCGCTCCCGCCAAGCCAGCCACCATCAGCCAAACAGAGTTTGTGGAAAAACACAACACTGCCGCCTCCGTGGTGGAGCAGGCCACCGGCATCCCCGCCAGCTATATGCTGGGCCAGGCCGGCCATGAAACCGGCTGGGGCAAACATGAAATCAAGAACGCCGACGGCAGCACCTCGTTCAACCTGTTCGGCATCAAGGCTGGTGCCGGCTGGACCGGCAAGACCGCCACCGTCACGACCACCGAGGTCGTGAACGGCGAAGTGCGCAAGGTCAAGGCCAAGTTCCGCGCCTACGACTCGTACCAAGATTCGTTCCGCGATTACGCCAAGCTCATCAACGACAACCCGCGCTACGCCCAGGCTCGCCAGCAAACCGGCTCTGCCCAGGCCTATGCCACCGAGCTCAAGCGCGCCGGCTATGCCACCGACCCCGACTACGCTGCCAAGCTGAACCGGGCCATCAGCACCACGCAGCAGCTGCGTCGGGCCTACGCATAAGAGAGCACCATGGCTGACCTTCTCAATCTCGGGGCGCGTGCGCTGGTTGTCAATGCATCCGCGTTGCAAACCATTGGCAACAATATCGCCAACGCCAATACGGTTGGCTATTCACGCCAGTCCGTGGTACTCCAGACGGTCGAAGGCCAGTTTACGGGTGGTGGCTATATCGGCCAGGGCGTTGACCTGGCTACGATCCAACGTAACCACGACGAATACCTGACGCGCCAAGCGGCCCTGTCCAAGTCGGTCACGGCATCTGACGTGTCCCGCGCCAACAAGCTGCTGCTCATGGAAAACGTCTTTACCGGCGGAACCAATGGCCTGGGCGCTGCGGTCAACGACATGCTGAACGCCTACTCTGACGTAGCCAGCGCGCCGACTGACCTGACCGCGCGCACCGTGGTGCTGAGTCGTACCAACGAAGCCGCCGCCCGCTTCAATGACGCTGCATCACAGCTGGACAATATCCAGAGCGGCCTCACCACCGAGCTACAGGACAAGATCACACAGATCAACACCCTGACCACCAATATCGCCGCAGTCAACGGCCAGATCCAGCGCGCCAAAGGCACAGGCCAATCGCCCAATGACTTGCTGGACAAGCGCGACAACCTGATCAACCAGCTCAACCAGTACGTACAAACCAGCCAGATCGAGGCCGACGACGGCACCGTCACGGTGCTGGCCTCCGGCAGCCAGCCGCTGGTGCTGGGCACGACCGCGGCCACCCTGAAGGTGCAGGCCGATCCACAGGACGCCTCACGCAGCCAGGTCGCCATCGTGCGCGGCAATTCCTCCGTGGTGATGGACGAGAACATGATGGGTGGCGGCGAAATAGCCGGCCTGCTGAAATTCCAGAACACCGACCTGGCCGAGGGGAAAAACCTGCTGGGGCGCCTGGCGGTCAGCATCACCACGGTCGTCAACGCGCAACACCAACTGGGGCTAGACCTGGACGGCAACGCGGGTGGAAATCTGTTCAGTCCCGTCTCCATGTCCAACGGCGCTGCCGCAACAGCCAACACAGGCAGCGGCACAATTGCCCTGGCGGTAGACCCTGCCAACGTAGCCAAGCTGCAGGCATCCGACTACGTGGTGACCTACTCCTCCAGCAGCACATTTACAGTCACACGCACGTCCGACAACACCGTCATCACCCCCGATGCCACCACCGGCAGCTATGACGGCCTGATGCTGACCATGGGCGGCACCGCCAACGCCGGCGACAGCTTCTTGCTGCAACCCTATAACACCGCAGCCAGCAAGATCACGGCCGCCTTCTCCTCGCCGCGCCAACTGGCCGTCTCCAGCCCGGTGCAGGCCAGCATGGGCACCACCAATACCGGCAGCCTGTCGGTGGCCAGTCTTGCGGCCAAGTCTGTGCCCATCCCCGCAGCCGTCACGCTGACCTTCACGGGGACCAACACCTATACGCGCTCGGACGTGGCCGGCACCTTCACCTACAGTCCGGGTACGGCGATTCCGGCCGACACCACCAACGCGGCAACCGGCTGGTCGCTGACCATGGCAGGCGTCGCCCAGGCTGGCGACACCGTGACCCTGGGGCCGGCCAACACCAGCTTCGCCCAGCTCAATGCCGGCAATGCCGACGCCATGCTGGACCTGCGTGACCTACAGTTGTTCGACGGCGCCAAGCTGGCCGATGGCTATGCCGCGCTGATGTCGCAGGTCGGCGTCAAAGTGCAAAGCGTGCAGTACACCGCCGACGTGTCCAAATCGATCTCCGACAACCTGGAGACATCGCGTACCGGCGTTTCCGGCGTGAACCTGGACGAAGAAGCCGCCCGCCTGCTGCAATACCAGCAGGCCTACCAGGCATCGGCCAAGATGATCCAGATCTCGCAGAGCGTTTTCGACAGCATGCTGCAAAGCATTGGCCATTGATCCCGAGGAGAGTTAGATGAGCAACAGCTTCACCCGTCTGGGCTCCGCCAACGGCTACGACCAAGCCCTGCGCAACCTGAGCAACCGCTATGCCCAGCTCTCGTCGCTGCAAGAAAATGTGACCTCCGGCAAGAAGATCCTGCGCGCCAGCGACGACCCCACCGGAGCCGGCCAGGCCGAGCGTGCCACCACCCGCATTGAACGCATCAAGACGGAAGCCCGCGCCCTGAACAACCAGGTCAGCTCCATCAGCCAGGCGGAGTCCACCCTGGGCAAAGCAAACGACCTGCTCACCTCGTTCCGCGACCTGGTGGTACAGGCCGGCAACGGCGCCAACAGCCCGACCGAGCGCGAAACTATCGCCAATCAACTCAGCAGCATCCGCGATGAGCTGCTAACCCTGGCCAACACCAAGGACAGCAACGGCATGCCGCTGTTCAACGGCCTGGGCAGCACGGCCACGCCGTTCCAGACCAGCGCCGACGGCGTGGCCCCGGACCCCGACTACAACTTCAACGGACTGCCGGGCCAGACCTCAGCCACCACGGTCGCCATCCCCTACGCACTGGATGGCCGCGCCACCTGGATGGATGTGCCGCAAGGCAATGGTGTGTTCAACATCAGCTTGGGCAGCACCAATACCGGCACCGCGTTTTCCGATGTAGGTACGGTGGTGGATGCCACCACCGCCGCCGCCCAGGGCACCGACTACACCATCAATTTCACCGCGCCCGTGGCCCCGGCCATCGGAGCCACCACCTACACGATCACCAACAACACCACTGCCACGACCTCGGCGGCCCAGACCTACACGGCCGGCCAGACCATCACCATGGGGGGCATCTCCACCGTGATACGCGGCACCCCCGCCAATGGCGACTCTTTCGAGGTGAATGCCAATGTGCTGACCGACCGTCCCAGCATCTTCAGCGTGCTGGACCGAGCCATCACCTCCATGTTTGCCAAGAACTCGGCGGGCGTCACCACCACCACCGGCGCCACCAGCACCGATGCCAACTTCAACCAGGAACAGGCCATCTCCCTGGCGCAGATCGACAACAGCCTGGCCAAGATCAGTGCCAGCCGCGGCCACGCAGGCGACCTGCTGAACCGGGCCGACCGCATCACCGACGCGCAAACCCTCAAGTCCACGCAGGCCGAGACCGACCGATCCAACGCGGAAGACATCGACATGTACGCCGCCGTGGCCGACCAGAAGAACCAGCAAACCGCCTACCAAGCCGCCCTGCAGTCCTACGCCTCGATACAGAAGCTGTCCCTGTTCAACTTCATCAGCTGAGCCCCATGCCATGAACGCCACCGTGCTGGGCAGCGTCAGCCTAGGCTACCGGCCACTGTGGGACCGGCGCCGCTCGCTGTCGGCAGTGCAGTTGCTCATAGAAGCTCGGCCCGACACCGCCGTGGATGCGGGCCACCTGCTCGCCGCCCTGCAGGAACAGGGCGACGCCAGCACCCCGCCCTGGCTGCTCTCACCCAACTCACCCGAGCTGCTGCGCGACCTACTGGACCAGACCAGCTCCAGCCGGCACTGGATAGAAGTGCGCGGTGACTGGCTGCAGGCCCCCGCCATCAGCGACCGCGTGCAGCGTGCGCAGCGGCGCGGCCTGCGCATGGTGTGGCGGGGCGAGGCCGATCTGCTGCCCGGTGGTGCGTTGGAGCGCTGCTTTTTCACCCACCTGCTCTACCTGTCGCCCCAGGCCGCGCTCAGTGCTTTGCAAACCGCCGCACGCAAGCGGGCCGGCGCCCAGAGTGCGCTGCACAGCCCGGTGCAGGCTGGCCAAATCTACGAGGGTATTGCCAGCCGCCTGCTGATGGAGCATTGCCTGGACCAGCAAAACGCCGCCGCGCTGCTGGGCTGGCCGGACGAAGACATCCTCTACGCCCTGCAGCACAGGGCCACCGGCCCGGACCGCCAGGCCGTGCTGCAAATGATCCGCGCCGTGGACGAAGACCGCAGCACCGAGCACATCGAAACCCTGCTGTGCGCCGAGCCCATACTCACCTTCCGCTTCCTGGCCTACGCCAACTCGGCCTCCGTGGGCCTGCGCAACACCATCGAGTCGGTGCGCCACGGCCTGATGATGCTGGGCCTGCAGGCGCTGCGCCGTTGGCTGTATGAAATCCTGCCCGGCGCCTCCAGCGACCCGAATCTGCGGCCGGTCAAAGCATCCATCGTGCTGCGCGCCAAGCTGATGGAGCACCTGATGCACGCCGGCGCCGAGCAGGAGCTCAGCCGCGAGATCTACCTCTGCGGCCTGTTCTCGCAAATCGACGTGCTGATGGGCGAGCCTCTGGGCACGGCTCTGCACCGGGTGCCGCTGTCCAGCCGCATCTACGCGGCCACACTGCACGGAAGCGGCCCCTACGCGCCCCTGCTGCAGATTGCCTGCGCGCTGGAAAACGGCCACGGCACTGCCACCCGCGCACTCTGCCACCAGTTGGGCATGCCGCTGGAAGACGTGAACCGCGCCCTGCTGCGCACCCTGGCCGCGCTGAAACTCGCCGTCTGAGCCGACCCGTGCACCGAGGTGGCGCCTACCGCGTCTGCCATGCACCTCACTCAAAATATATAGGAAAATAGACCCCAACGCAGGAAATACCTGCGCCAATAGCTATGCAAAACATAGCAACTCAAACCAATTGATTCCGGCAACACAGCGTACGCGCACATATACGGTGCGATTCTTGCTTTGTTTTGGAGCATGCCTATGTAATCCTACTTTGGCGCACCAAAACAAAACAATTTATCTCTCGGGGAAGCTATGGAAGCACTAAAACAGGGCGCTGACGCCTTGTTCATTCTGCTCGGCGGCATCATGGTCCTGGCCATGCATGCCGGTTTCGCATTTTTAGAACTCGGTACGGTTCGCAAGAAGAACCAGGTCAATGCGCTGGTCAAGATCATGGTGGACTTCTCGGTCTCCACCGTGGCGTATTTCGTGGTCGGCTACGCCGTGGCCTATGGCACCTCGTTTTTCGTCGGCGCCGAAGAGCTGGCCCTGCACAATGGCTACGCGCTGGTGAAGTTCTTCTTCCTGCTCACTTTCGCGGCCGCTATTCCGGCCATCATCTCGGGTGGCATTGCCGAACGCGCGCGCTTCTGGCCGCAGCTGATCGCCACCTCGGTCATCGTCGGCTTTGTCTATCCCTTTTATGAAGGCATTGCCTGGAACCAGCATTTCGGTGTGCAAGCCTGGCTGAAAGCCACGACTGGCGCCGAGTTCCACGACTTTGCCGGCTCCGTCCTGGTGCATGCCCTGGGCGGCTGGCTGGCGCTGCCGGCCGTGCTGCTGCTGGGTGCACGCAGCAACCGCTACCGCAAGGACGGCAGCCTCAGCGCCCACCCGCCATCGAACATCCCCTTCCTGGCGCTGGGCGCCTGGGTGCTGTGCGTGGGCTGGTTCGGCTTCAATGTGATGAGCGCCCAGACGCTGGACAAGATCTCCGGCCTAGTCGCCGTGAACTCGCTGATGGCCATGGTGGGCGGCACGCTGGTGGCCCTGGTGCTGGGCCGCAACGACCCCGGCTTTGTGCACAACGGCCCGCTGGCCGGCCTGGTTGCCGTGTGCGCCGGCTCCGACCTGATGCACCCGCTAGGCGCGCTGGTGGTGGGCGGCGTGGCCGGCGCCATCTTTGTGCAGATGTTCACCCTGACACAGAACAAATGGAAGATCGACGACGTGCTGGGCGTGTGGCCGCTGCACGGCCTGTGCGGCACCTGGGGTGGCATCGCGGCAGGCATCTTTGGCAGCAAGGCCCTGGGCGGCATCGGCGGCGTCAGCCTGCCGGCACAGCTGATCGGCACGGCCATGGGCGCGGGCTGGGCCCTGCTGGCCGGCACCGTGGTCTACGGCGCACTCAAGGCCAGCATGGGCCTGCGCCTATCGGCCGAAGAAGAATTTGACGGCGCCGACCTGTCCATCCACAAGATCGGCGCCACGCCCGACCGCGAAGCCAGCTGGTAGCAGCTTGCCCCCCCCGGGGCCTGCTGCAGGCCCCTGCAACGCCCTAGTGCAAAAAGCTGGGCGGCGCGTCGTGGGATGATTTGAACTTGCCCTGCCAGCCGGCCCGCGAATGGGACCTGGCCGGGGAGTTCTTGGCACGCCGCTCCACTACGGGGCGCGACTGCTCTTCCTGCAGCCGCCTGTCCAGCTCGGCCTTGAGCTGCACCACGACCGCATCGCCTTCCCCATAACGGCTGCGCAGGTCATCCAAAAGACTATCCAAGCCGAATGCGTGTGTAGGCATAAGTCCACTCCCGTGAAAAGTAGCGGGCTTGAGTGTAGGTTGGATACCCCAGCCCATGGGTAACAAACTGCAGCCCATGCTGCCGGTACCACGCCCAACTCTGCAAAACTTGATGCGCATCAAACTACGCACATGGGTGCCCTTCGCTACGCTTGAGGCCTACGAAAAGACATAGAAAAAGTGCCTCCGGCGCAAGAAATATATGCGCGAAAAGCTACATAACTAATAGCAAATCCAACCGGCATACGCGCCACGTCTGCCGCAGCTTAATTTTTACCCGCAGAGCCAAATGCCACGCGCTGCACCCGGTAGCCATGTCGGGCCATCCAGGCCGGAATGCCGGTAGAGCCCACCATGTGCAGGCTGCCGACCGCAGCGAAGACAGAAGTACCCTGCCCATGCAGGCGGTCTATGGCCTGCGCCATGCCGAGGTTGCGGTCGTCCAGCAGGGCTTTCATTGTGCGGCGCTCGCGGTCGTTCGCTGGAGCGCATTCGCACCAGGCCTTGTAGGCCTGCAAAGTGGCGTGGTCGCCCTCGTCCCACATGTGGACCATACGCAAGGTGATACGGCGCACCTTGCCAGAAGCCATATCGTCCAATTGCTCCTGGACGCCCTCGTTTCGCTCTTCTGCATTGGCGGCCAGCAGCAAGCGCACCTGGTCTTGCGGTGTTTCCAGCCCCACCACCGGCATGGCGCGCGCGTGGGCGATGGCGGCCAGCTGGACGTCTGCGCCCCAATCTCCCGAATATCCGTCGGCGCGCAGCATGCCAATGTCCAACATGGTCACCTGCATTTCAGGCGCAAACATATCGCTCAAAGCCGGGGGCAGGCAGGCTTGGGCCACCGCTTGGCGCAAACGCGCCTCCAAGGCGGGCGCCAGCATCTGGTCGGGCTGGCGCGCCAAGCCTGCCATCAGGGCCTGGATGGTGGCGGGCACAGCGTCCATTTCCAGCGCCAGCTGCTGGCTCGCGTCCAGCGCGGCCTGGGTCTGTGGACCTGGCCGGGCCCACTCGGGTTTGCCTATATGCATGGTGCCGTACAAGTAGGAGGTGCGGCCGCCCTTGCTGATACGCCACAGAAAACCGCGGTCGCGCACCGGGCTGTCTGGCATGGCCACCAGGGGTGGGTAGCGGCTGGCACAGTCGGCGGGCGGTTCGCCTGCGCTGGACGGCTGGGCCCAGGCCAGCAGCGGAGCCATCAGGCAGGCCGCCAAAGCGGCACAAAGGATACGGGGCAGCGGAAGGCTTAAAGACATCGCGCCAGCATATCAAGCGCCATTGCGCACCCGCTCGAACACCCGCCAGAACGCCGCGTCCTGCGTGCTGGCGAAGTTGATGCGCATCAGGCTGCTGGGTGGGCGCGCCAGATGGAACAGCCCACCCGGCGCCAGCATGTAGCCCACGTCCAGCATGCGCTGCGACAGAGCGTCTGTATCCACGCCGGTATCCACCCAGCCGAACAGGCCCGCGGGTTCAGACGCAAATGTGCAGCCCGCCGCCAGCGCCAGGCGCACGCTGCGGGTACGGGCCTGGTCCAGCCGGGCACGTACGCGCTCGGCATGGCGGCGCAGCTGGCCCTGGTCTATGCACCAGGCCAGCGCCTTCTCCAGCAGGGCCGGCGTGGTTAAAGTGGCCAGCAGCTTGGTGTCCAGCAGGCGCTCGACCAGCGCCTCGGGCGCAGCCAGGTAGCCCACGCGCCAGCCCGGCGCCAGAATTTTGGAGAAACCACTGGCGTACAGCGTGCGCTGCAGGCCGTCCAACACGCACAGGCGGGTGGCGTGCTCGGGCGCCAGATGGCTGTAGGTGTCGTCCTCGACGATGTAGAAGTTGTGTGCATTGGCCAGCGTCAGCACCCGGTGCGCTGCGCCCGGCGTCAGGCAGTAGCCGGTAGGGTTGTGCAGCACGCTGACGCTGACGAACAGCTTCGGGCTGTGTGCCTCGCAGTAGCGCGCCATCACCGCCAGGTCCGGCCCCTCGGCGCTGCGCGGCACCGGCAGTATGCGCATGCCCATGGCCGCCAGCCGGGCAAATTCCACCGCCCAGCCCGGCTCCTCCACCATCACATAGTCGCCGGCGCGCAGCAAAGCGCGGCTGACGATGTCCAGCGCGTGGGTCGCACCCACGGTGGTGATGATCTGCTCGGGCGCGGCCGGTATGTGCAGGCCGGCCAGCTTTTGCGACAGGGTCTTGCGCAGGCCCAGGTCGCCCGCCGGCTCGCCGTAGCGCAGGGTGAAGTCGGCCGTGCCGGCCGCCACGCGGCGCACCGCGGCGGGCATGAAGTTGTTGACCAGCCAGTCGGGCGGCAGCACACCCATGCCGGGCTGGGGCTTGTCGCTGTCGCCATGGAACATGCCGCGCATCAGAGCGGCTGCATCAATGGGCCGGCGTGCCACCCGGCTTGCTCCTGAATCCGTAGCATCTGGCGCAGATAAATCCTGCGCCTGCGCCGTTTCTCGCACATAAAACCCGCGGTTCTTGCGGGCCTCCACCAGGCCCAGGGCCAGCAGCCGGTCGTAGGCCGCCACCACGGTGGAGGCGCTGACCTGGTGCTGCTGCGCACACTGCCGCACCGAGGGCAGGCGTGCCCCGCCGGCCAACAGGCGGCTGCGTATGCGCTCGGCGAAATGGCTGGCGAGCTGCTCGGTCAAAGACTGGGATGCGGCTTTCATGAGCATGGAGAGCCCCTTTCCAAAGACGGTGGCAGACAGCAAACCCAAGTCTGTGCTGCTTTTTCTATCAATACAGTTCAAAAACTGACGCCACAAAGTGTACTGCTAGTGTGCTGGTATTGCCACTACATTGAATGTCCACTCCGGGCCTAACCACCATGTCCACCCTGCACAGCACCGTACTGCACACCGCACCTACCCCGCTTAGTGCCGCCGAGCGCCGCGGCCTGTGGCTGGGCCTGCTGGGGGTGGTGATTTTTGCGCTGACCCTGCCGATGACACGCTTGGCCGTGGGCACGTCGGCCGACCCGCAGATGTCCGGCGTATTCATCGCCATGGCCCGCGCCGCAGCCGCCGGGCTGCTGTCCATCGCCTTCCTGCTCGCCACCCGGGCCCCGCTGCCGCAGCGCGCCGACTGGTGGCCGCTGGCCCTGACCGCCTCGGGCGCGGTGTTCGGCTTCCCCTTGCTGACCTCCATCGCCATGCGGCATGTGGAAGCGGTACACGCCAGCGTGATCGTCGGCGTGCTGCCGCTGACCACCGCCGCCGCCGGTGCGCTGCTGCACCGCCAGCGTCCGTCCAAAGGCTTCTGGCTGTGTGCTGCCCTGGGCAGCGCGCTGGTGGTGGGCTTTGCGATGCTGCGCTCTGGAAGCGGCTTGTCCATACAGTCCGCCGATGTGCTGCTGTTGCTGGCCATGCTGTTTGGCGCGGTGGGTTATGGATTTGGCGGCCTGCTGTCGCGGCGCATGCGGGCCGACCATGTGATCTGCTGGGCCCTGGTGATCTCGCTGCCGCTGACCGTGCCCGGCGCGGCGATCACCTGGCCTGCAACCGCGCTGCAGCCCACCAGCTGGTTGGCCTTTGGCTACCTGGCGGTGTTCTCGCAGTGGCTGGGCTTCTTCGCCTGGTACCGGGGCCTGGCGCTGGGCGGCACGGTGCGCGTCAGCCAGGTGCAGCTGGTGCAACCCTTTTTGAGCATGCTGTTCGCCGTGCCGCTGCTGGGCGAACGCCTGGACGCCGTCACGGTGGGTTTCGGCCTCGCAGTGATCGCCGTAGTGTTTATCGGCAAACGGATGCCCGTTCACTGATGGTTCTGGAGACACCATGACGACCCAACTCTTCTTCGCACTGACGCTGTTTGCCTTCGTCAGCTCCATCACCCCCGGCCCGAACAACCTGATGCTGCTGGCCTCGGGCGTGAACCACGGCTTCCGCGCCACGCTGCCGCATATGGCCGGGGTGTCGATCGGCTTCTTCATCCTGCTGGCCTCTGTCGGCTTGGGACTGGGCCTGCTGTTCGAGCAAATTCCGCAGCTCTACCTGGTGCTGAAGTGGCTGGGCACGGCCTATCTGCTGTACCTGGCCTGGGGCGTGGCCACGGCCGGTGCTCCCAAAGACGCCGAGGCCAGCCACCCCATCAGCTTCTGGGGCGCGGCCGGTTTCCAGTGGGTCAACCCCAAAGCCTGGGTGATGGCGGTGGGTGCTTTCAGCAGCTATGTGCCAGCCCACAGCAGCCACGCACTGGTCGTAGCTGCGGCCGCCTGGTTTGCGATTGTCGGCATCCCCGCCATCAGCCTGTGGGCCTTATCGGGCAGCCGGCTGCGCCACTGGTTGCGCATACCCCACTACCGGCGACTTTTCAACGGTTTGATGGCAGTTTTGCTGGTCGCTTCGCTCGCACCCATGCTGTCCTAGCCGACAATCCCTTTCCAACTACGCGTAAAAACCTGCCGCGCTATTCGGCACCTTGAAAGAGCACCATGAGCATCCCCGCGAACCCCTGGCATCTGGCCGCCCGCACCGAGAAAATGAACTCTTCGGTGATCCGTGAAATCCTCAAGGTGACTGAACGCCCTGGCATCATCAGCTTTGCCGGCGGCCTGCCCTCACCCAAGACCTTCCCCGTGGCCGAGTTCGCCGCCGCCTGCGAAAAAGTGCTGCACGAAGACGGCCGGGGCGCGCTGCAATACGCCGCCAGTGAAGGCTATGGCCCGCTGCGCGAGATCGTCGCCGCCCAGCTGCCCTGGAATGTGGAAACCTCCCAGGTACTGATCACCACCGGCTCGCAGCAAGGCCTGGACCTGCTGGGCAAGGTGCTGATCGACCCGGGCAGCAAGGTGCTGGTGGAGACGCCCACCTACCTGGGCGCGCTGCAGGCCTTCGCCCCCATGGAGCCCAAGGTGGTCAGCGTAGCCAGCGATGACGAGGGTGTGGACCTGGACGACCTGGCCCGCAAGGCAGACAACGGCCGATTCTTCTACGTGCTGCCCAACTTCCAGAACCCCACCGGCCGCACCATGACCGAAGCCCGTCGCGCCGCCCTGGTAGAGCGCGCAGCCGCCCTCGGCCTGCCCCTGGTCGAAGACAACCCCTATGGCGACCTGTGGTTCGACGCGCCGCCGCCCGCGCCGCTGACCGCCCGCAACCCCGACGGCTGCGTCTACATGGGCTCGTTCTCCAAGGTACTGGCGCCCGGCCTGCGCCTGGGCTATGTGATCGCCCCCAAGGCGCTGATGCCCAAGCTGCTGCAGGCCAAGCAGGCCGCCGATCTGCACAGCCCCAGCTTCAACCAGCGCATGGTGGTGGCGGTGATGCAGGACGGCTTCCTGGCCCGCCATGTGCCGACCATCCGCACGCTGTACAAGGCCCAGCGCGATGCCATGCTGGCCGCCATGGAGCGTGAAATGCCCGCCGGCGTGACCTGGAATACGCCCGACGGCGGCATGTTCCTGTGGGCCCGCCTGCCCGAAGGTATCCACGCCGTGGACCTGCTGCCCAAGGCGGTGGACCAGGGCGTGGCCTTTGTGCCCGGCAGCGCGTTCTACGCCGACCAGGCCGACCCACGCACCCTGCGCCTGTCCTTTGTGACGGCCAGCGTGGAACAAATCAATATCGGCATCAAGGCCCTGGCCGCGGCCATTCGCGCGCTCTAAGAACCTGTTCAAGGTCTTTTTGGGGCCGCGCAGCAGCCTTCTCGGGAGGGGCTGGTAGGCGCGGCTCGCCGGCCATAGCTCGGCTATGGGCAAGAGTCGCAACGCCCCAGACTGCCCGAGAAGGATGCTGCCCTGCGGGTTGGGGAGAAATCGGGCGATTTGACCGCCATCACCCTTGCATGGGCAGGGAGCCCATGCTGCGGGCGCTGACGGCCAACTCATCCCGATTGCTCCCCAACGCGGCCTCAAAAAGGCCTGGAACAGGTTCTAAACTCGCACCCAATCCCCCTCTCCCCCGGCGGGGGGGACTGGGGGACACCACCGACAGCCACTCTGAAACACCCGCCATGTCCGCACTGCAACGCCCTTTCCAGCAAGTCGATGTTTTCACGCCCACCCCCTACCAGGGCAACCCCCTGGCGGTGGTGATGGACGGCACAGGTCTGAGCGAGGCGCAAATGCTGCGCTTCGCCAACTGGACCAATCTGTCAGAGACCGCCTTTCTGCTGCCCCCCACGCCCGAGGGCCGGGCCGCTGGCGCCGACTACCGGGTGCGCATCTTCAGCCCCATCGACGAAATGCGCTTCGCCGGCCACCCCACGCTGGGCAGCTGCCACGCCTGGCTGCAAGCTGGCGGCCAACCCCGGCAGAGCGGTGTGGTGGTGCAGGAATGCCAGGTCGGCCTGGTGCGCATACGCCGCCGCGACAGCCGCCTGTTCTTTGCCGCGCCGCCTTTGAAGCGCAGCGCCCCCAGCCCCATGCTGCTGGCCCAGCTGGCCACCGCCCTGGGGCTGAAGGCGCGCGACGTGGTGGCCGCGCAGATGCTGGACAACGGCTCGCCCTGGCTGGGCCTGCTGCTGGACAGCCCGCACACCGTGCTACAGCTCAAGCCCGACCAGCTGGCGCTGAAGAACCTGGGCCACAAGGTCGGCGTGGTGGGCATCTACCCCCGGGAAGAGGCGCCGCCGCTGATCGGCCGCTCCAACCGCGAGGCCCGCGCCTTCGCCAAGTCGGCCCCGGCCAGCGAACCCGAGCCCTTGCTGGAAGTGCGCGCCTTTGGCGCCCCGGTGGGCATCCTGGAAGACCCGGTCACCGGCAGTCTGAACGCCAGCCTGGCCCAGTGGCTGATCGCCGACGGCTACGCGCCTGAGGAATACCTGGTGTCCCAAGGCACCTGCCTGGACCGCGCCGGCCGTATCCACATCGAACGCGATGCGCAGGGCCAGGTGTGGGTCGGCGGCGAGTCCGTTACCTGCGTCAGCGGCAGCGTGCTGCTCTAGCCAAACGCTAGGTTTTTAATAGCTGCTTGCGCAGGAAATACCTGCGCTGGCGGCCTTTTTTCTTTATGGAGCCTGCCATGCCCACCCGCGCCTTCCAGCAAGTCGATGTATTCACCGCCGTCCCCTACCAAGGCAACCCGCTGGCCGTGGTGATGGACGGCACGGGCCTTAGCGAGGCGCAGCTGCAGCGCTTCGCCAACTGGACGCATCTGTCCGAAACCACCTTTCTGCTGCCACCCACGCCCGAAGGCCGCACCGCCGGTGCCGACTACCGGGTGCGCATCTTCGACCCGGTAAGCGAGCTGCGCTTTGCCGGCCACCCCACGCTGGGCAGCTGCCACGCCTGGTTGCAAGCCGGTGGGCAGCCGCAACGACAAGATGTGGTGGTGCAGGAATGCCAGGTCGGCCTGGTGCGCATACGCCGCGACGGCAGCCGCCTGCAGTTTGCCGCGCCGCCTATGCAACGCAGCACGCTGGCCCCAGCGCTCATGGCGCAAATCACCGCGGCCCTCGGGCTGAAACCCCAGCAGCTGCTGGCCGCGCAAATGCTGGATAACGGCCTGCCCTGGCTGGGCCTGCTGCTGGACAGTCCGCAGACCGTGCTGGCGCTGGAGCCCGACCACACGGCGCTGAAGAACACAGGCATCTGTGTCGGCGTGGTCGGCATCCACGCGGCCCCGGCCGACCCGCTGCTGGAGGTGCGCGCCTTCGCCGCCGCCGTCGAAGTGCCCGAAGACCCGGTCACCGGCAGCCTGAACGCCAGCCTGGCCCAGTGGCTGATCGCCGACGGCTTTGCTCCCGCGCAATACCAGGCCGCCCAGGGCACACGCCTGAACCGCCAAGGCCGGGTGCACGCCTACCAGGACGCGGACGGCCAGGTGTGGGTGGGCGGCGAGTCCGTCACCTGCATCGAGGGCCGGGTGCTCCTGTAGTCAAAGCTGGTAATCAACGCCGCAGGGCTGCGGCCACCTGGCGGGCGGCTTGGTCGATTGCCTCCGGGCTGAAGGGCGCAAAGCCCATGACCAGGCCCTGGCCCACCGGGTGGCTGCTGGTGTAGCGCCCCAAGGGCGCAGCCTGTATTCCGATGGGGGCCAAACGGCGCAGGGCCGTGGCTTCATCCATGTCCACCAAACGGCCCACCACGTCCAGCCCGGCCTGCACCGTGGGCAGCTCGATCAGCCCGCGCCAGTGCGTGTGGGCCGCCTGCTCCAGCGCCGCGGCACGGGCTGCGTAGAGCTTGCGCATGCGGCGCACATGGCGGTCGAAATGGCCGTCGGCCATGAAGTCGGCCAGCACCGCCTGGGCCAGACCATTCGCATGGCGGGAGGTCAGCGAGGCGGCGCGCTGAAACGGCTCAACCAGGTGCGTCGGCAGCGCCACATAGGCCAGGCGCAGGGCCGGGAACAGCAGCTTGCTGAAGGTGCCGGCCAGCACCACATGGGCGTCTGCGCCCGGCAGGCCTTTCAGCGCCAGAATCGGCTTGGCGACGAAGCGGTATTCGCTGTCGTAGTCGTCTTCGAAAATGCAGGCCTGGTTGGCGATTGCCCAGCGCAGCAGCGCCAACCGCCGCTCGGGCGACAAGGCCACGCCCAGAGGCGCCTGGCGCGATGGCGTCACATAGGCCAGGCGCGCCGCGGGTGCCAGGCGCAGCCCGTCTTCCACCCGCAGACCGTCCGCGTCCACTAGCACATCCACCACCTGGGCACCAGCGGCCAGCAGCACCTGCCGCGCGCCGAGGTAGCCCGGGTCTTCCATCCACACCGCGTCATCGGGCGCTAGCAGCAAACGCGCACACAGGTCCAGCGCCTGCTGCACGCTGCTCAACACCACGATCTGCGTGGCCGACACCGCCACACCCCGGGCAATCGCCAAATGCGCGGCGATGGCCTCGCGCAGCTCGGGCAGGCCGGCGGGGTCGGCGTCCCACAGCGCGTGCAGCCGGGACGGGCGCAGCTGGCGCGCATGCAATTGGCGCCACAGGGTCATGGGGAAAGCGCTGACATCGCAGCGGTGGGGCGCGAAGGGCAACGGAGCCCCACCGCCACCCAACGGAAACGGCGGCTCCAAGTGGGCCACGCGCTGCAACCATGGGCCGGACGGAGGCGCCGGCTTGGCGGCCGGCAGCGGGCTGCGCCGTCGGGGTATCGGACCGACGCGCAAGACCAGGTCCGGCAAGGCATGGCTGACACGCGTGCCGCTGCCAGGCTGGGCCAGGAGGTAGCCCTCTGACACCAGCTGACTGTAAGCCGCCTGCACCGTGCCACGGGCCAGGCCGTGCTGCAGCGCCAGGCTGCGCGTGCTGGGCAAGATGCTGTCGGCCGGCAGCCGACCATCGAGGATGGCCCGGCGCAGCGCGCCGTGCAGCCAGTGCTGCAGGCCTTCGCCAGGTGCGGGCGTACCCAGCGGCAGGTCGCCGATCAGCGGGGCCTGCGTATGTTTTCCGGCCATGGCGTGGCGAGAAGTGGACTAATCATTTTGATAAATATTGGCCTAATGCTTGGACCAGTGTAGTTTGAGAATGGGAACTCTTCGTTCAGTCACCCTCTAGGAAACAGCATGTCTAGCCACCCAACCCGCATCAGCTACCCCGATTTCGAACGCCTGGCCCCGAAGGCCGTCACCGCCTTGTACGGCCTGGGTACCGCCTCCCACAGCGGCCTGGATGACCAGTTGGTCGAGTTGCTGGAGCTGCGCGCCTCGCAGATCAACGGCTGCGCCTACTGCGTGCAATACCACCTGGGCCTGGCGCGCAAGGCCGGCCTGCCGCAGACCAAGATCGACATGCTGCCGGTATGGCGCGAGGCGGGCATTTACTCGGCGCGCGAACTGGCCGCGCTGGCCTGGACCGAGCATCTGACCGACGTCAGCCGCCAGGGCGCCCCCGATGCAGCCTGGGCCGCGCTGCGCGAGGTCTTCAGCGAAGCCGAAGCCGCGAACCTGTGCGTCGCCATCGTCGCGATCAACGCCTGGAACCGCGTCGCCATCGCGCTGGGCTTTGCCCCCACGGCTTGATGTCCACCACCGATGGCCTGTTCGAGATTGCGGACGATGCAGCCGTGCATGCATGGCTGCTGCGCAACGCCCTGCCCTTGTGACAGCTCAGCCATCCCGGTTTTCAACCAACGATCGTCTACACCATGCACTCTGTGAAACCCATCCTCCTCGGCCTGGCCTTGGCGCTGCCGCTGGCCTCGATCGCACAGGCCCACGACAGCGAGCGCGCTTCCAGCGTCCAGCCCATCTTCAACCAGGCCATCACGAATATCGCCGGCAAAACCATGGTTGCAGTGACGGTCGATTACCCGGCCGGCGGCGGCTCGCCTGCGCACAGGCATGCGGCTTCGGCGTTCATCTTTGCGTACGTGGTGCAGGGTGCGATCCGCAGCCAGGTCGACGGCGGGCCGGTGCGCATCTACCGCGCGGGCGAGAGTTTTTACGAGACACCGGGCCAGCACCACGGCGTCAGCGAAAACGCCAGCAACACCCAACCGGCCAAGCTGCTGGCGGTATTTGTGGTGGACAGCGATGCCAAGGATCTGACCACACCCGATTGAGCCTGTAGCCAGGAGAACTAAAAACCAGAACCCACGCCAAGTGGGCCAGGGCTTTGCGTATAGTGTGCGTGCACAAACGACACACGATAGGCCCAGATGCAATCCGTCCATGGCGACCAAATGCTTGTCACCGGTGACAAGCGCCATACCAAGCACCTGCTGGGCCAAGCGTGCTATGGCGAAATGAACAGCGTCTGCCATCTGGCCTGCAGCGCACGAGCATGAGCACGACCGCGTTCGACCTGTCGGTCGTCGTCAGCACCTACAACCGCGCGGCGGACCTGCGCCGCATGCTGGACGCTTTGGCACGCAACCACACCGAAGCAGGCCTGCGCTGGGAGGTACTGGTGGCCGACAACGCCTCCAGCGACGACACCGCCGCCGTGCTGCAGGACTTTGCCGCCACAGCGCCCATGGCCGTGGTCACTCTGTATGAGCCGCGGCGCGGCAAAGCCTATGGCCTGAACCAGGCACTGGGTCTGGCGCGCGGCGAGTTGCTGGCCTTCATCGACGACGACATCCTTGTCGCCGACGACTGGGTGGCCACGGTGGTGGCGCATTTCCGCACGCACCCGGCTTCGCACTGCATAGGCGGGCGGGTCGAGCTGCACGATCCGCTGGACGCACCGGTCACTATCAAACGCTCCCTGCAGGCCAGCCGCACCGGGCTCACCGGGTTCAGCCCGGACAACATTCCCATCATCGGCTGCAATATGGCCTTTCGGGCCGACTGGCTGCGTAGCCTGGGCCGCTTCGACACCAATATCGGCCCCGGCAGTGCTATCGGCGTGGCCGAAGACCTCGACATGCTGTACCGCGTCGTGCGTGCCGGTGGGCTGATCGAATATGTGCCCGGCCTGCTGGTCCAGCACAACCATGGCCGGCGCTCTGCGGAACAGTTGCGGGGGCTGTACGCCGGCTATTACGCCGGACGAGGCGCGTTCTATGCCAAATACATATTGCGCCGTGATGCCCTGGTGATGCGCTGGGCCTACTGGGAGGCCCGCAAGCTGCTGCGTCCGCACACAGAGCCGATGCGCCAAGGCCTGTACCGCCGCTCCCGCCTGCATAGCCTGCTGCAGCTGGGCCGCGGGGCGCTGCGCTACCTGCGATTGGCGCAAAACAAAAGCCAAGCCTGACCTGGCTGACACATCCTCCTTCTCTAGGAGAAATCCAGCCGCCCTGCGGTGGCGCCTGGATTGACATTGCCCGCGCCCAGGTGAACCATCTTGGCCGCGGTACGCGCATGCGGGCTGCCGCCCCACCCCCTCCACCGAAAGAACACCATGGACAGACGCGCTGCCGCCCAACAGGCCAAACTGGTTTTGTACGCCTTCGACATGTGCGAGGCCAACTGGAGTCAGCTGACGCCGCCGCCCGATCCGCGCATCGCCCCCGACGGCTGGACGCTACGGGCCTACATCTCCGGCGCCGACGTGTCTCGCCAAAGCGGGCTCACCTCCACCAGCACCGTCATGGGCATGGGCGATGTGCACTGCTACGGCTTTGTGGCGCAGGACGCCGGCGGCAACTTCGCGGTTGCGATACGCGGCACCAAGAGCCTGCCCGAATGGATAGACGACCTGGACTTCTTGATGGTGCCCCACCCCGTAGGCGGGCTGGTGGACCGCGGCTTCTACAACATCTACCAAAGCATGCAGCTGCATGTGCTGGGTGGCGGCCCGGGCTGGTCGCCCCTGGCCAGCGGGATGAGCGCCCTGGTGGGCGCCAGCCCGGTCACGGTGCTGGGCCACAGCCTGGGTTCGGCCATCAGCACCTATCTGACACTGGACCTGCGCCGCCTGGGCCTGAACGCCAGCGCCTGCCTGTTCGCATCGCCCAAAACCGGCGACAGCAACTTCGTCAACGCCTTCGAGCAGAACGTGCCCAACTACGACGTGTTCAACTACGCGCACGACCTGGTGCCCCAGCTGCCGCCCTTCGACATACTGCACTGCTCCAAGTACCACGACCTGCTGCAGGCCAAGATCTTCAACGACGACTTCTCCATGGCCAAAATCTGCCAGGACAAGGCCTGCTTCCACCACCTGGTCTGCTATATGGCCATGCTTGACTACCCCACGTACACCGAGGTCATGGCGAATATGCCCACCGACGACGACATTGCCTGCGCCAAATGCGTGCGGGGCAAGAACGCCTGAGCCGCAAACCGCTATCAAAAAAGAAGCTGCCTGCGCAGATTCCACCTGCGCCAGGGCCATAAAATCCTTGAAACCTGTGGGGTCGCCTGCACGGGCACTGACGGAGGCGCACAATCGGCGCAGCATCAGCTTCATGCCCCGCATGCCCAAGACCTTCTTGCCCTCCTTGCACACTCTGTACCGTCTGCGCCGCAGCAGCCTGGCGCTAGCCCTAGCCGGCTACGCCTGCGCCCAGGCCGCCCCATCCGACCAGGCGCTGCAAAACTACTTCAACGACCCCTTCCTGCAGGTCACCTCGGCCATCACCAGTTGCCCGCCCCAACTGGGCCCGCGCATCAGCCTGGCCGAGATGCAGGCTGAAACCCATTGGCGGGCCGAGCGCGGCACCAGCTGCTACCGTTCCGGCCGCTGCCGCCTGCCCAACGCCTATCTGTACGACGCCGAAATCATCCCCCGCGCGGCCAAGGCCATCCTGGCCGACGGGCGCTTTGCCGACTCCAGCATCTGGGTGCTGGGTCAGCGACGCTGGGTCTGGCTGCAGGGCTGCGTACGCAGCCGCGAAGCAGCCCAAGCCGTGGAGCAGTTGGTGCGCGGCATCGACGATGTGGAAGCCGTCATCAACGAGCTCAGTGTGCTGCCCGCCCCTTGAAGAAAATCTGCCCGCAGCGCACATTCCACCTGCGCCAGAAGCTACCAAAACCATAGCAAACACCATGTGCCTGATTGCATTCCAGTGGCAGCCCGACGCCATAGCCCCGCTGACCATCGCCGCCAATCGCGACGAGTTCTATGCCCGTCCCGCCCTGCCGCTGCACCGCTGGGCCAACAGCCCCATCGTCGCCGGCCAGGACCTGCAAGGCGGCGGCACCTGGATGGGCCTGCACACGCCCAGCGGCCGGCTGGCCGCGCTCACCAACTACCGCGACCCCAGCCGGCACAACCCCAAGGCCCCGTCGCGTGGTGGCATCGTCACCGCCTTTTTGCAGGGCCAACAAACGGCCGAGGAGTTTGCGCAAGCCCTGGCCGCCGAGTCCGACGCCTACAACCCGTTCAACCTGCTGCTGTTCGACGGCCAGCAGCTGCACGCGTATGAGAGCCGGCACCGCAAGCACTTCGCACCCGAGCCCGGCGTCTGGGCCGTATCGAATGCCGACTTCCACACCCCCTGGCCCAAACTGGTCCGCCTGCACCACGGATTCGCCCAGGCCCTACAGCAGCACCGAGCCGCCGAGTCCGACCACCTCAGCCCCGCCCTGGAAACCGAGCTCTGGCCCCTGCTGACCGACACCCGCCTGGCCGATGATGCGGACCTGCCGCACACCGGCATCCCCCTGGACCTGGAGCGCGGCCTGTCGGCCGCCTTCATCCACCTGCCGCACTACGGCACGCGCGCCAGCACCTTGGTGCACTGTGCGCGGGGCCGCATTACGCTAGTCGAACGCAGCTTTGATGCGCAAGGCGCCCAGGTACCTCTGGCCACCGTGCGCCTGGTGCTGGACCTGGATCATCCGTGCGCGGTGGGGTGACCCGATAATTGCGGCCTCTGGCTCCGGTAGGCGAGTCAATGAAGCCCAACACTACACTATGCGGACCATAAGGGTTACGGAGAGATTGATGAAGAAGAATTGTCTTGTCCTGTTGGCCGTTTTGACCAATCCGGTATTTGCCGGAGACCTGTGGGAAGTCATGTCCACCTCCGTCGGCCCCGATGGCAAGCCCATGCCTTTTACGCAGACCAGTTGTTTTCCCAAAGACGGCATGGACCCGACCAGCATGCTGGGCAACCTGGGCAGTTGCACCTTTGACCAAAAGAGTGGCAACGCATCAGCCATGAACTTTGCCATGACCTGTCGCACACCCGGCATGCCTGCCGACCTTGGCTCCATGAAGGTGGCGGGCGACGCCAAACTGAGCGCCAGCACATTCGACATGCGCTACAACATCACGGTCGGCGGCAACCAGGCGTTGGCTGGCGGTGATTTCAAAATGACGGGTACGGCAACCGGCAAAAAAGTCGGGCAATGCACTGAGCGCTAATGTTCTGGTGCGCCGCTTACTGCTTCGCACCCAGCGCCCTTGTCCGTCAAGACTTTCGCAAATATCTGGAGTGCGGCCTCGGTGCCCAGTTGCCTCTGGCCACCGTGCGCCTAGTGCTGGACCTGGATCACCAGGGCGGGGTGGCCCGATAATTGCGGCCTTTGGCTTCGGCCAGTAGAGCTCTGTAACGTCTTTCAAGCCCACAACGTGAGGGTACGGTTCCGCATTTCTGCGACCACATTTCGAGCTGCATACCATTTATATAAGAAGGTTTTTGATGACTTTGACCGCGTTCCCTCCGTTCCGGGCTCTGCGCCGCAGTCTCATCGCGGCATGCTGCAGCCTGGCTGTAGTCGGTGTGCCGGCGCAAGCGCCGCAAGCCGTGCGCATCGGTGTAATCGCCCCTTTGAGCGGTCCCTCGGCCGACTTTGGCGTGCCCATGCTCAATGGCATCAAGCTGGCGGTGGAAGAGATCAACGCGGCCGGCGGCTACATGGCGCATCCGCTGGAACTGGTGGTGAAGGACGACACGGCCAACCCCGACGAGGGCTACAAGGCCTCCGAAGCCCTGGTAGCCGAGAAGGTGGTGGCCGCCATTGCGTTCTGCAATTCCGGGGTGGCAGCGAAGTCGCTCGAGGTATTCCAGAACCACAAGCTGCCGCTGATCATTCCTTGCGCCACAGGTACGCAACTCACCGCCAAATACCCGCCGGCGGACAGCTACATCTTTCGTACCTCGGCCCGGGACGCGATCCAGTCCACCTTTGTGGTGAACGACATCGTCAGCCGGGGCTGGACCAAGGTGGCGGTATTTGCCGACAGCACCGCTTACGGCGAGAGTGGCCTGGCCGACGTGACCGCCGCACTGGCCGAGAAGAAGCTGCGCCCGGTGTTTGTGGCCCGCTTCCCGCTGGGCGTAAAGGACCTGACCAGCGAACTCTCCGCCGCCCGCGCCGCCGGCGCCGATGTGGTGTTCAGCTACAGCCTGGGACCGGAGAGCGTAGCCATCGCCAATGGCCGCAAGTCGCTGAAATGGAATGTGCGTCAAGTCGGCCCCTGGTCCTTGAGCTTTCCGGCGTATATCGATGTAGCCAAGGACGCGGCCGAAGGCACGATGATGGCCCAGACTTTCATCGTAGACCAGGTCACCAACGAGCGGCGCGCCACCTTTTTGCGCGCCTATGCCCGCAAATACGCCCTGAAAACCATTCCCGCGCCGATCCCGGCGGCCCAGGCCTATGACGGCACCTATCTGCTGCTGCATGGATTTTTCGGCGTGCCGAACGCGGTGCTGACTGGTCCGGCCATCAAGAGCTCGTTAGAGAACCTGCACAAGGTCTACTACGGCGCGGTGGCCACCTACAACCACCCGTTCAGCCCCGAGGACAAAGATGCCTTCAGCGCCAACATGCTGCTGATGGGTGTTGTCAAAAACGGGGTGGTGACCTACGCCTACCCGGAAGACAGCGCCCGCAGCATCGTGGCCCAACGCAAAAGGTAACGGTAGCGGAAAAAAACACCAGCAGGCTGGCACAGCATGCGCGGGGGTAGAGGCGCTGTTGGGTACCGTGCGCTTGTAGTTGGATGTGAGCGCTTAGACGCGTCCGGGCGCCAGGTGGTGCATTGACGCTAGCGAGCACACCATTGCTGTTCACAGGGAATTCCATTCTTGTCGCCGTCCATCTTCACGCCGGGGCAACTGGCGAGGAAGTACTTTGCTTCGGCACAAGACTTCATTTGTGAGCAGTACTGCCGTCCGTCACAACGGAAGCCACTGGACACGCTAGGAGGTGCAGGAGCCGCCTTGTCGGCCGGTGTTGCAACAGCTGCAGCACGCCGCCGTTTCTCCTCTGCATTCAGCTCTTGGACGGTGGGTGGCTTTCGAGCTTGGCCAGACGAACAGGGCGTTTGCTGGTAGGTAACAGTACCGTTCACCACGCACTTGTTCGCTGGCACAGCCCCGACTCCAGAGGCAGTAAGCACAAGGGCAGCAACCGCAGTGAGGAGAGATGAGGTTCTAAACATGGCTAGGGATGCTCTGTATAACTCTGGCGAGGATGTTGTAGTGCGGATCGGAATGGAATGCAAGGCGTATAGCGCCCCAATAGCCCAACAAGCCCCTAGCCTGTATAAAACCTTCGCAAGCAGCTACGAATAAAATAGCAGACACACCGCGAAGCCATCCACGCTTCAACCTCTCACTCCATGCAGCACACCACCTATGACTGGCGCAGCATCGCCGCGCTGAATGCGGTCTCCACCTTTGCCCAAGTCGGGCAATTCGGCATTCCATTCGTGGTGCTGCCGCTGTGGCTGGAACAGCAAGGCGCGACGGCCTTGCAGCTCAGCCTGTATGCCGCATCCCTGTGGCTGGGGCAGCTTCCGGGGCTGGGCGTGGCACCACGCTTAACCCGCCAGTTTGGCGCGCGGCCCACCATTCTGGCGGCGCTGCTGTGCTCCATCCTGGCCCTGGCGGCCATCGCGCTGGGTATCTCGGCGCTGTGGTTGCCCGCGGGTTTGCTGGCCGGCTTTGGACAGGGGCTGCGCTGGATTGGGCTGGAGCCTTGGCTGTACCACATCGCGCCCAGCCATGCGCGCGGGCGACTGGTGGGCTTTCACGAGACACTGATTGCGCTGGCACCCATCGTGGCACCGGCCATGTCGGGCTGGTGGGGCATTGAGGGGCTGGCGCCCTTGTGGCTGGGCATGGGCTTTCTGCTGATGGCGGCCCTGCCCTTGCTGTGGGCGCACGAGGAGCGGGCATCCACTTCCAACACCTCCGCGCAGCCCCCCGCGGCAACGCCGTTCTGGCAGCTGCCGCGCGAGAAGATTTTTCTACTGGGCCTGGGCGTGGCCTTGTTTGGAGGCATGTCGGAGTCGGCATTCATCGGCCTGTTCCCGGTATTTGGTACGGCGCAGCAACTGGATGCAGCGCAGATTGCCAGCCTGTTGGCCAGCTTCGGCCTGGGCGGTTTGCTGATGCAGTACGTGGCCGGCTGGCTGGCCGACCACCGGGGCATGGCCTTCGCCAGCCTGTGCTGCTGTATCGGCACCGCCGTGGTCGCGCTAGCGCTGACCTATGCGCTAGGCCCGCTGCTGCTGCACGCGGCGGTGTTCTGCCTGGGCGGCCTGGTCACGGCCTACTTGACCCTGGCACTGATCGCCAGCGCCAAGACGCAGGGCGGCAGCATGGCGCGCAATATGAGCGCGGTGTCCATGGTCTACACGCTCAGCGCGGTCGTCGGCCCATTGGCGGCGGCTGCTGCCATGCATGCCGTGGGCGGCAACGGCCTGATGTGGGTGATGGCCGGGTTTGCGCTGCTGATGGCGGTGTATGTGGCCCGTGTGACGTCGGGCCAGCGACTTACCTAGTCCGCCGGCTTACTCGCCCAGTGTGTACAGCGCCGACCCGTCGCCGTTGTCCTTCACCAGCCGGATGCCGGGGTGGTTCGCAAGGTAGCGGATGCCGCCACTGCCGGAGCTGAAGGCCATGCGCACGCCAGGCACGGGCTGGATCTTCCAGTTGTTGTCGGCCTGCGGGTTGACCTGGCCGCCGGGCGTCAGCGTGCCCATGAGCTGCAGGTATTCCACCAGCACCTGGCGGTTTTCGTCGGGGGCGTCCAGCACCACCTTGGCGGCGCCCAGGCCGGGGAAGTTGCCGCCGCCGAACGCGCGGTAGTTGTTGGTGGCGACGATGAATTTGGCCGCCGGGTCTATCGGCTTGCCGTCGAAGCGCAGGTTCTGCACCCGGTGCGCGCTGGCGGCCGCCAGACCACCCTTGGCGTCATAGCGGGCGGGCTGGGTCAGGTCCAGCTCGTACGCCACACCGTCGATGGTGTCGAAGTTGTAAGACGGGAAAGCATCGTTGACCAATGGCTGCTGCGGCGCGCCTTTGGGGTCGATCTGCAGGAACTGGCCGGCCGACATTTCCAGCCATTCCCGCACCTCCGCGCCGGTCAGCAACATGGCTTTCAGGGTGTTGGGGTAGATGTACAGGTCGGCCATGTGCTTGATGGCCAGCGGGCCGGCGGGGATGTCGGTGTAGTAGCTCCAGCCCTGGCGGCCGCCGGACTTGAGCGGCGCGGCGGCCGACAGCACGGGGTACTTTTCATAGTCCGTGCCCTGCATGGCGCGCTTCACATAGGCGGTCTGCGCGTTGGAGACGATCTGTACCGAGGGGTCGTCGCTGACCTGGGCAAAGTAGCTGTAGATGGGTGCGCTGCTGAAGGCCACCTTGTTGCGCACATAGTCCAGCGTCTGCGCGTGCTCGGTGGCAATGGCTTGCTCGACCATCGGGTCGGCGGCGGCCAGCGACTGCTTGGCGGCACGGTCAAAGACGGGGCGGATGGACGCCAGGCTGTTCACCACCTTCCAGCTGCCGCTGCTGTCGTCCAGTGTGAAGTCCACCACGCCCAGGTGGTCGCCCCAGCGGCCCGGCATGACGGCAGCCACGCCGTGGATGGTGCCGCGCGCGGCGTCCACGGCAGGGTAACTGGCGAAGGCTTTACTGGGGAATTCAGCATGCGCGTGGCCGAACAAGATGGCGTCTATGCCCGGCACCTCGGCCAGCTTGGACACCGCGTTCTCAGCCAGCAGGCCAACCTCGCCCTTCTCAAAGCCGCTGTGCGGAATAGCCACCACCAGCTGCGCACCTTTAGCACGCATCTCGGGCACATATTTCTGCGCCGTGGCCACGATGTCGCGCACCACTACCTTGCCCTCCAGGTTAGCCTTGTCCCACTGCATGATCTGCGGCGGCGCAAAGCCGATCACACCCACGGTGATGGGGTGCTTCTTGCCCTCGGCATCGAGCAGCTCGCGCTTCAGCAGCAGGTAGGGGGTGAATGCATGCTGCTCCTGTGCGCCGTTGTCGAGATAAATGTTGGCATTGACGTAGGGAAAGTTGGCGCCCTTGAGTGAGCGCTGCAGGAATGGCAGGCCGAAGTTGAACTCGTGGTTGCCCAGGTTGGCCGCGTCATAACCCAGCTGGTTCATCACCTTGTAGGCAGGGTGGGTCTGGCCGTCCTGCAGCGGGTGCACCTTGGCAATGACATCACCCATGGGGCTGCCCTGCAGCAGGTCGCCGTTGTCGAACAGCAGACTGTTCGGCGCCTCGGCACGCGCCGCCTTGATGAGGCTGATGGTGCGCGCCAGGCCGTACTGGTCGGTGGGCTTGTCCTGGTAGTAGTCGTAGCTCAGCAGGTTCATGTGCACATCGGTGGTCTCCAGGATGCGCAGCTGCAGCTCCGCCGCCCCCACGGTGCTGCCCCATGCCAGCGCGAGGCCGGCGACGATTCCTACAGTACGCATCTGTGTTACTCCTGATTGCATAGCGGCTTGTGCAGGTGGAACCTGCGGTGCGGGCCATTTTCATGTGAATGATTGAAACTTGTACAGGCCTCGGCGCCTAGCTTAAAACACTGCCACTACACTGCCGCTCTTTTCTTCGCATCCGCAAAGAATGCCAACGCCCGCAACCCATGACCTCCCTCTCACTGCCCCGATTCTCCCAACTGGCCTGCCTTCTAGCTGTGGCCACTACCCTTGTCTGCCCCTTCGCCTACGCGGAGGATTTGTTCAGCGACAACATTGGACACGACTACAAACTGACGGACAAATCCACCGAACTTTCCGCAGACAGCACCATCGGCGGTTATCCTATTTTCCGAGGCGGGCGAGTGTGGCGGGTGACATCTGGCAAATCCACGCTGACCTCGACAAGACTCACCCTCGGCAAGATTCAAATGTTCAGCCCAACGGAACATGGCCGTTTCGCCCTCGCCGTCACCACGACTAACTTGAACGAGGCGGCGGTTTACTACACGGCGGAGCCCTGCAAAGGGAGCCATTTACAGGCCGTGAATAAAGGTGGCGGCCGCTCTGACAACTGTTTGACGATCGACGCAGAAACACTCTCCGTTGGTTCTGAACAACCGCTGTTTTTAGCCATCAACGTGAGAAACTCGCAAAACGGGGGCCGTTTCTACAACGTCGCTTTGTACCTCTCACTCCAGGACCTGGGCTTTCCCGATGCCAAGGCCAGCGACTGGACCGAGCAGAGCTTGACGGCCGATCCGGTGAAAAAAGAGTTCATCACAAAACTGTCCGCCTGGGCGCAAAAGCTGCAGACCGGTGTGAACCTGGCGATTGGCTACGACAAACCGCAAGACGCCTTCGCCGCCGTGCCACCACTGGCGGACGTGCTCGCGTTGGCACCCAAGACGACACCCTAAGAAAATCGGTCCATGCACATCCGACTAGACGACCTCCAAGGCCCTGAGGTCCACGCACTGCTGGAAGAACATATGCGTGGCATGCACGCCCTGTCGCCGCCCGAGAGCATGCACGCGCTGGACCTGGAAGGCCTGCGCCAGCCAAACATCCGCTTCTGGACCGCCTGGGACGGCGCCGACCTGCTGGGTTGCGGCGCCTTGAAGCAGCTGGATGCCGAGCACGCCGAGATCAAATCCATGCGCACCGCCGAGCAGCATCTGCGCAAAGGTGTGGCACGCGCGCTGCTGGCGCATATCGTGGAACAGGCCCAAGCGCTGGGCTTGCAGCGCCTCAGTCTGGAGACCGGCCCCGTCCCCGGCTTTGCCGCCGCGCACAGGCTGTACGGGGCCTTCGGCTTCCAGGAATGCGGGCCATTTGCCGACTACAAGCTGGACCCACATAGCGTGTTCATGAGCCGCCTGCTATAGCAAATGCTATTTAAAACATAGCGCCTTGTGCAGCATGCATCTGCATCGAGAGGGCTTTTTTCAACATCACACCAAACGAAAGGTGCCCACAACCGCAGCCAGTTTGCTCGCCTGTGTTTTGAGACTGTCTGCCGCAGCACTGCTTTGCTCTACCAATGCGGCATTTTGGAGTGTGACTTCGTCGATTCTGTGGACAGCGTTGCGTACTTGACTGATGCCATCGTGTTGCTCGGCACCTGCGTTGCGTATGTCCAGAATAAGCTGGCTGACGGTTTGCGCCTGAACCACAATTTGCTCTATCGATACGCCAGCTTCGTTGACCTGGCGCATGCCTGCATCGACCTTCTCAACGTTGTCACCGATCAGCTTTTTAATGTCCTTGGCCGCCTCGGCCGATCGCTGAGCCAGCAAGCGGACTTCGCTGGCCACCACGGCAAAGCCACGCCCTTGTTCACCTGCACGGGCCGCTTCAACCGCGGCGTTCAGTGCCAAGATATTGGTTTGGAACGCGATGCCGTCGATGACGCCGGTGATGTCACTGATGGTTTTCGACGAGGCGGAGATACCCTTCATGGTGGCAACGACCTGTGCCACAGCCTGCCCGCCCTCCACCGCTGCAGATGACGCCTTGGAGGCCAATTGATTGGCCTGTTCTGCGGTATTCGCATTGTGCTGAACCGTCTCGGCCAGGCGCCCCACGGACTGGACCGTCTGCTGTACATCGCTGGCTTGCTCTTCGGTGCGCAAGCTTAAATCCAGATTGCCGGAAGCAATCTGTGCGCTACCGGAAGCGATGTGCTCACTGCTTTGCCGGACCTCTCCGACGATGGTGGCAAGGCGCCCGCGCATGGTTGCCATGGCAGACATGACGCTGTTGCTATTTTCCCCATGCACCGGAACATGCATGCTCAAATCTCCGTCTGCAATAGCCAAAGCAATCCGCGCAACATCGTCTGGCTCTCCGCCCATCTGCATCGCAATGGAACGCACCACGGCAACAGCAGCGGCCACACCGCAAACCAATGCCAGCAGGCAGCCCCCGATGAGCAGGCTTATCGACCGCGCATAAGTTTTCGCGCTGCTGTCGGCCAGGTCGTCTGCGGTTGCGGACTTCAGTTTCCACTCATTGTCGATAGTGGTGGCAGTCGCTCGGTACAGCCGCTCCGACCGCCCTGTAAAAAGGCGCCGTGCTTCTTCCGTTTTAGCTGGGTCCTCTATGGATTCGCGAGAAATGCTTTTTAACTTGTCCCAGTAACCCATGGACAAGGTCGCTGCATTGGCCACACTCTTCCAGAGCGCTCGGTCCTCGTCACTGGAGAGCAGGCGTTCATGCTCGGCCAGTGCTGTTTTGAATTCGCCGTACTCGTGGTCAATGCTGGTTTCCAGTACCGCCATGTCATCGGCCGTCGCAGCCATCAGGTGCTGTGCCTCCAGCATGCGGATGTTGGCTATCTTTTCCTGCCACAACCTCACCGCTTTCAATGACGGCGTGGTGGTAGTTGTGTAGTAATTGAGAGCTCCGTTAACCGACTGAATCTGTGCTGCCGCTACGACTGCAATACCCACGATCAGAATCAGCAAGATGCCAAATGTCGACGCCAGCCGATACCCCAACTTCATTCTTTTTAACTTCATGACCGTCTGAACTTCCTTGGTTATCTAAACAACACGAGGGAAATAGGCATATAGCTCTGGCCGCCGTGCAAATACACCGATGCTCAGGGCTGCACTGCTTCGGCAAAACGCTTTTCAATGGCTGCGCCATGCTTGATCCAGAAATTAGGATTGAACGCCAAGGCTTTTCGCAGGTTGCCCGGTGCCGATGGCAGCTCACTGCCAAGCATCGACAAATCAACCAACGCCTGGTGGGTGGAGGTACTTTGCGCACGGCGGCCGGTGTCGTATTTCAATATGGCATTCATATTGGTCGGGCCGTATGGAATTTCACGAGAAAAGGCCAGTTGCGCATCTTCTGTGGTGGCGTAAGCAATGTATTGGCGGGCCAGGTCTTTCCGAGGTGTTCCTTTAGGAATGACCCAATAGTCCAGCTCGTAGATAGCCCCTGGCCAAGCGATCTCAAGCCTGGATGTTGGATCTTCACGATTGGCCACTGCGATGCGTCCATTGAAAGCAGTAGACATCACGACCTCACCCGCAGCCAAGCGCTTGGGGGGCTGTGCACCGCTGGTCCACCAGACGATGTAGGGCCTGAGCGCATTGAGCTTTTTGATGGCGCGTGCAAGGCCGGCCTCCGTGCCCAGCTCCCGGTACACCTCGTCACGCGGAACGCCATCGGCCATAAGTGCGAACTCAAGGTTGTAGCGCGGGCCAGCACGCATTCCTCGTTTTCCGGGGAACTTGGCAACATCCCAGAAATCCTGCCACGATTTGGGGGCATCTTTGAACCGGGTCGGGTCGTATGCCAATACCGTTGACCACACGAATGCGCCCACTCCGCAGGACTGAACACTTCCCGGAAGCAGTTGTGGAGCATGTGGCAAAGTGGACTGGTCCACGCTTTCGAATAGCCCCGCCTCACAACCAGCCAGCAAATCTGTCGACTCGACTTCCACTACATCCCAATCGAACGCCCCCTTTTTCAGCATGGCGCGGATGGTGCTCAACGACCCGTCATATTCCACTGCCGTTGCCACCACATTGTTGCGCTGCGCAAAAGGTCTTTGAAATGCCACAACTTGTGCATTGGCATTGGCTCCGCCAAAGTTGGCGATGGTGAGCCCCGCGGCGTGGGCAGGCAATAGATTTGCACTTGCTGCACAAGCAACCGCCAGGGCTAAGACACGCGCAAAAATCGGACGCAAAAGGAACCGGTACATACGCAAACTCCAAGAGATTACGGAACCAACGCGCACCGGGAATACCCACTATGCGCGAGAAGATGCGGTGCCAAGCAAGTCTCTGCACAGCCCAACACCGCCCTCGCTAAACCAAGCTGTGAACAGGCACAGGACATGGCCAGCCAGCGCGTCGCGCCACCTATGACGCCAGCACAGTTAGTGGTTGATTGCAGGGGATGGCTAGCTTGCGAACGTGCATCCCCTCTGTTCCGTACAGCCACCATCGATGGCAGGCATGGAAACATTCGCCACCGGCTCATGCCAGTGGCAGGATGCAGATGGCAAGCCGGAACTTACTTATCCAGCCCGCCCAGGCAGATGTACTTGATCTCCATGAACTCCTCCAGCCCGTACTTGGAGCCTTCGCGGCCTAGGCCGGATTGCTTGACGCCGCCGAAGGGTGCTTCGGCGGTGGAGATCAGACCGGTGTTGACACCGACCATGCCCGACTCGATCTGCTCGGACACGCGCATCACACGGCCGATGTCGCGGCTGTAGAAGTAGGCGGCCAGACCGAACTCGGTGTTGTTGGCGCGCTCAATGACCTCGGCTTCGGTGTCGAAGACGAAGATCGGGGCCAGCGGGCCGAAGGTTTCGTCCTGGGCGAATAGCATGTCTTCGGTGGCACCACCGATGACCGTGGGTTCAAAGAACAAGCCGCCCAGCGCATGCGGCTTGCCGCCAGCCAGCACCTTGCCGCCCTTGGCCACAGCATCGGCAATGTGCTCCTTGACCTTGGCCACGGCCTTGGCGTCGATCAGCGGGCCCTGGGTGCTGCCGGCTTCCACGCCATTGCCCACCTTCAAGGCATTCACCTTGGCCACCAGCTTGGCGGTGAAAGCTTCCAGCACACCGCGCTGCACGTAGATGCGGTTGGCGCAGACGCAGGTCTGGCCGGTGTTGCGGTACTTGGAAATCATCGCGCCATCCACAGCGGCATCCAGATCCGCGTCGTCGAACACGATAAAGGGCGCGTTGCCGCCCAGCTCCAGCGACAGCTTCTTGATGGTGTCGGCCGACTGGCGCATCAGCGTGCGGCCGACTTCGGTGGAGCCGGTAAAGGTCAGCTTGCGCACGATGGGGCTGCGCGTCATCTCGCCACCAATCTGGCTGGCGGAGCCGGTCAGCACCGACAGCAGGCCCTTGGGCACACCAGCGCGATCGGCCAGCTCGGCGAAGGCCAGGGCGGAATACGGCGTCTGCGTGGCGGGCTTGACCACCATGGAACAACCGGCGGCCAGCGCGGGGCCAGCCTTGCGGGTCAGCATGGCGGTGGGGAAGTTCCAGGGCGTGATGGCGGCCGTCACACCGATAGGCTGCTTGATGGCCATCAGGCGGCGGTCGGCGCTGGGCGTGGGGATGGTGTCGCCATAGCTACGGCGGGCTTCGTCGGCAAACCACTCGATGAAGGACGCCGAGTAAACGATCTCGCCCTTGGCTTCGGCCAGGGGCTTGCCTTGCTCGGAGGTGAGGATCAGCGCCAGGTCGTCCTGGTGCTGCAGCATCAGGTCGTTGAGCTTGCGCAGAATGGCCGCGCGGTCCTTGCCCGACACATTGCGCCACTGGCGCTGGGCGACCTCGGCGGAGGCAATGGCGCGGACCGTCTCGGCCGTGCCGCACATGGGCACGGTGCCCAGCACTTCACCCGTGGCGGGGTTGGTCACGGGCACGGTTTCACCGTTATCGGCATCGACCCAGGCACCGGCAATGAAGGCCTGCTGGCGCAGGAGGGTGGGGTCTTTGAGATTGAGCTTGGTAGTCATCAGATGATCTTCGTTATGCAGTCATGGCAGCGGCCAGGATGTCCAGGCCTTCGGCCAAAACATTGTCTTCAATGGTCAGCGGGAATAGGAAGCGGATCACGTTGCCATAGACGCCGCAGGTCAACAGGATCAGGCCCGCATCCAGCGCGCGCTTTTGCACGGCCTTGGTGAAGTCGGCGTCGGGCGTGCCGTCGGCCTTGTTGAACTCTACCGCCACCATGGCGCCCAGACCGCGGATTTCGGCGATCTGCGGCACCTTGGCGCGCAGGCTTTCCAGGCGGGCTTTCAGCACCTGGCCCAGACGCTCGGCGCGGGCACACAGCTGCTCGTCTTCAATCACGTCCAGCACGGCATGGGCCGCGGCAATCGCCAACGGGTTACCGGCATAGGTGCCACCCAGGCCACCGGGGGCTGGTGCGTCCATCACTTCGGCGCGGCCGGTCACGGCGGACAGGGGCATGCCGCCGGCCAGGCTCTTGGCCATGGTCATCAGATCGGGCACCACGCTGTGGTGGTCCATGGCAAACATCTTGCCGGTGCGGGCAAAGCCGGTTTGGATTTCATCGGCGATCAGCAGGATGCCGTGCTGGTCGCACAGGGCGCGCAGGGCCACCATCAGCGCGGATGGCATCACATAGAAGCCGCCTTCGCCCTGGATAGGTTCCAAAATGATGGCCGCCACTTGCGCGGGGTCGATATCGCACTTGAACAGCTGCTGGATGGCATGCAGCGTGTCGTCCACCGTCACGCCATGCAGGTCCGTGGGAGCTGGCACGTGGTAGATGCTGCCGGGAAAGGGGCCGAAGCCGACCTTGTAGGGCACGACTTTGCCGGTCAGCGCCATGCCCATGAAAGTGCGGCCGTGGAAGGCGCCGGTGAGTGCGATGATGCCGGGGCGGCGGGTGGCGGCGCGGGCGATCTTGATGGCGTTTTCAACGGCTTCGGCGCCGGTGGTGAAAAAGGCGGTTTTCTTGGCGTGGCTGCCGGGGGTCAGCGCGTTCAGGCGCTCGGCCAGGTGCACCGAGCTTTCATAGGGCACGACCTGGTAGGCGGTGTGGGTGAAGCAGTCCAGCTGGGCCTGGATGGCGGCAACCATGCGCGGGTGGCGGTGACCGGTGTTCAGCACGGCAATGCCGGCCGCAAAGTCAATGAAACGGCTACCTTCCACATCCCACAGCTCGGCATTCAAGGCACGGGCGGCGTACATCGGCGTGCCGATGCCCACACCACGCGGCGTGGCTGCGGCACGGCGCGCATCCAGGGCTGCGTTGCTGGCGGCGGTGGCAGGGCGGAGATGCTGGGTATCGGTAGCGGAGTTCATAGAGTCCTTGAAGACGGTGGATGGTGAGTGTGGCGAAGTTTAAAATTAATTTGGCCCCAAAATTAGAACCAATATCGAATACTTTATGGAACCAATTAAGCACAACCGGGTGGCCAAGGCCAGCACCCTGCCCGACTTTGTGCTGCGCCAGTTCGACCGGCACAGCGGCCAGCCGGACCACCGCCAGCTCTACACCATCTTGCAGGGAGGCATACGCCAGCAGGTGCTGGCGGCGGACACCAAGCTGCCGCCCACGCGCGCCCTGGCCCAGGCCCTGGGCATTGCGCGCAACACCGTGGTCCACGTATACGAGCAGTTGGCGCTGGAAGGCTATGTACAGGCCGGCGTGGGCCGCGGCACCTATGTGGCAGCCATAGGCCCGCGCCTGGTGGACCGCAGCAGCACGCCCGCCCGCGCGCGCAGCGCCCTGCTGTCCAAACGCGGCAGCCAGCTGGTCAGCGAGGCGCGGGCCGCGCGGCTGCAATGGGGCGCCTTCACCCCCGGCGTACCCGAGGTGCGCATGTTTCCCACCCAGGTGTGGAGCCGGCTGCAGGCGCGGCTGGCACGCAGGCACACGCCGGACCAGCTGACCTATGCGACCGGTCCGGGTGATGCAGGCCTGCGCCAGGCCGTGTCGGACTACCTGCAGGGCACGCGCGGCGTGGTCTGCAGCCCGGAGCAGGTGGTGATCACCAGTGGCACCCAGCAGTCGCTGCACCTGGTGGCGCAGCTGCTCAGCGACCCCGGCGACAAGGTGTGGATGGAAGACCCCGGCTACTGGGGCGCCCGCAGCGTGCTGCGCGCCCACGGTCTGGATCTGCAGCCGGTGGCGCTGGACGCCGAGGGCATGGCGCCCAGCCCCGAGCAGCTGCGCCAGCCGCCGCGCCTGATGTTCGTCACCCCATCGCACCAGTACCCGCTGGGCGCATTGATGGGCCACGGCCGACGCCAGCAGCTGCTGGACTACGCGGCGGTGCACGGCGTGTGGGTGGTGGAGGACGACTACGACAGCGAATTCCGCTACGGCACCCGCCCCCTGCCGGCGCTGCAGGGCCTGGACGTGCACGACCGTGTGGTCTACCTGGGTACGTTTTCCAAAACCCTGTTCCCCGCGCTGCGCATTGCCTATCTGGTGCTGCCGCCCGACCTGGTGGACGGCTTCGCGCGCGCTCTCAACGAACTGTTTCGCGAGGGGCAAACCGTGCAGCAGGCGGTGCTGGCGCAGTTCTTGTCCGAAGGGCATTACGCCACCCATATCCGGCGCATGCGCGGCGTGTACAGCAGCCGGCACGACGCACTGATCCACGCCATCCAGCATGAGTTTGGCGGCCAGCTACCCGTCATCGGCGGCGATGCCGGTCTGCACCTGGTACTGGGCCTGCCCCAGCATGTGGACGACGCCGCCGTGGCGGAAGTGGCCCAGCGCGCCGGCATCAGCACCCGCCCGCTGTCGCTGTACCACCTGCAGCAACCCGCCACGAACAAGGGCCTGCTGCTGGGCTACGGTGCGGTGCCCGAGGAAGAAATTGGCCCCAGTTTTGCGCGGCTGGCACAGGTGGTGCGGGGATTTTTGTAGTCAAGGCGACACTGAACAAGGCTGCGCGCCGCAGACCGCCCGAGACCAGGGATGCGCAGGCCGCGAGAGACTTGGTCTGCGTTGCCTTAACCCTCTGCGGGTACGTCCGCATCGCTGCAAACCTGGTTGCGGCCCTCGCGCTTGGCGCGGTAAAGCTGCGCATCGGCCGCGTCGAGCATGGTGTGAAAACTCTCCACCTGGGTATTGCTGCTCAAACCCATGCTGATGGTGATGCGCAGATCCGGGTGCACCTCGTGCCATGGGTAGGCCTCGACCCGCTGACGCAGGGCCTCGCAGGCTTCTCGCGCGTGCGGCAAATCGGCCTCGGGGAAGGCCACCACGAATTCCTCGCCGCCGTAGCGCGCCACCAGATCAGAGGCACGCATGCTGCTCTGCAGAATCTGGCCGATGCGGCGCAACACCTCGTCCCCCGTGGCATGAGAAAACCGGTCATTCACACTTTTGAAGTGGTCTATGTCACCCAGCATCACACTGAACGGCCGCTGGTAACGCTGCGCGCTGGCGAAGAACTGCGCGCACTGCTCGTCGAAATGGCGTCGGTTGTGCAGGCTGGTCAACACGTCGCGCAGGCTGAGTTCACGCATCTGCGCGGCCATGGCCTCGATCTGCGCGTGGGATTGGCGCAGGTCTTCGTACTGCTGGGCGATGACGTCGCTCATGCGGTTGAAGGCCTGGGCCAGCACACCTGCCTCGTCCTGTGACTCCACGGGTACGCGCTGGCGCAAATCCCCCTGCCCCATGGCATGCACCGCGCGGGTGAGCTTGCGCAGGGCATGGCTCAGGCGGTTGCCCAGCACCACGCCCAGCACCAGGGTCAACAGCATGCCAGCCGCCGTACCCATCAGCAGAGACTCACGCATGGCGGCCAGATAGCCCAGGTCAAGATCGGAATAGTTCACCTTCCCCTGCGGAGAGGCGTAGGCTACCAGCTGGCCGTCCAGCAAGATGGGTTGCATGCGGCCCCGATCTTCGTCACGAATAGGGTCACCCGGGTGATAGGGCTCCAACTCGAAAAGCGAGCGGTAGTCCGCATCAAACAGATAGAAGCGGAAAGGCGGCCGATGCAGATTTCCCGGTGGTGGCGGCCGCTGGCCCGGCTCGGGCGCGAGCCCCAGCTGTTCCACCGGCGGCGGACGCAGCCCACCGCCGGCATCCGGGCGCATGGTGGCATGTCGACGTTCAACAAAGGCGCGGAAGGGCTCGCGCCGCTGTGCTTCGGCCCAGGTTCCGTAGGTGCGGAAATACTGCTGCACATCGGCCTGGAAGTTGCGACTGGACTCTTTCATCACCAGGGTGTCGAACTTCTGCATCAAACGCTGGTGCGCCAGCACGCCCACGATGGCGATAGACACCTGGCTGGTCACCAGCAGATAGCAGATGAGCTTGGTTCTGAGCGAAAGGCTGCTAAAAGAAAATGAGAACGGCATAGAGTGGCTCAACTTAACGTGCTGCATCCAGGGCCGAGCGCAGCACATCCACGCTGATGCCCAACCGGCCTGCCGCGCCCCCCAGGTCTGGAGGCGGCGGGCCTAGGGCATCGCGTAACTTCTGGACCGAAATACCCAGCGTAGCTGCGGCACGGCTCAGGTCCGGCGGGCCGTCCATGGGGCGCGGCGCACCACCGCCAGGCATGGCCATGCCCGACCCAGGTGGATTGCGCCCCTCGGCCCCGGGCCTTCCGCCCTGTCCGCGCTGCGGATGTGGTCCGCTGAGAGCCATCACGTCGGCGTTGCTGTACTTGCCACGCAGACAGCCGGCGGTATAGGGGAAGTCCGGTGTTGCGTGGTAGTGGTACATAGCGACCTGCTTGCCCTCCCACGCAATGGTGTGGATATGGCCATGGCATTCGTCCAGGTCCTGGCTGGCCAAGGCCTGGCCGTTTTCGCCATACGTGCCGTACAGCCCAAAACCGTCCAGCAAATAGCCCACCAGCACGGAATGCCCGCCGGGTTCGCGCTTGTCGGGCAGGCAGTTGCTGAGGCTGTGGTAGTGGTACACGCCGCTTTCCTGCGGGTGTCCCTGGCAGGCGTCCTGGGTTTCATGGGCCACGGCGTCGCGCCCTGGCGCGTCCAGCGCATTGAACAACACGGCCCCGGTCAGCAAAAAGCCCAACGCCCCCGGCACGCAACTGGCCTGCGCCGCCAGTGCGGGCCACAGCGGCAAAGCCACTTGCAGGGACTGCGCGCCAATGCGGTTGGGGTTGCGGTCGTAGCGGTAGGCCTCGCTATCGCTGGGCACCGGGAAGGTGCCCGTGGTGTGGCTGGGCAGATCGTTGCTGCTGAACACGCGCTGGTCCTGCCGCACCGTCAGGCTGAACTGCGAAGGCCAGGCCACTTGCCCCGGCACCACGGCCTTGGCCGTCACGTCATAAGTGCCCTTTGCCGCATTGATCCAAGGCCCGTCGCGCTGCGAGCCGCCCGCCTGCGGATCGACATGGCAGGCCCAGATCCAACCCACCTTGGGCGCCTGCGACAACTTGCCGTCACCCAGGGGCAGCGCCTTCAAGTCATGACCATAGCCCAGATTGGACACACAAACCAAGGCCATGGTGGCCGCCATCTTGTTCATTCCCGCCTCCGCTGCTTCGCTGTAGTGGGGGGTGAGGATAAAGCGGTTTGTAAAGCAATTGGCTCCCGATCAACCCGGGCCGTACCAGCTACTGGACCACCCGCGTTCAGTTATGGAGTCAGGGATGGATGGACGATTGCTCTTAAATTAGTAGCTATTTACGCAGGTAATTCGCGCGCTAGAGAGCGATTTGGCTTGAAGCTTTGGATTCGCTTGGTGCTGCCAGCATCCCTGGCCGGGACGTGCGCCCGGCGGCGCAGTAACGTTTCTTTTGCTTCGCCAAAAGAAAGTCACCAAAGAAAAGGCGAGCCGAAGTCGTCGCCCCCTACGCTGCGCTACGGGGTACGCTGCGTTGCTCGGCGTGGGAGCGGGAGCGAACATCCGGCCCGGCGCAGCCGGGCATCGCGCCGCAGGCGCGAATCCACCCGCTCGCGCCCTAGGCGCGATGTGGCGCACAGCGCCACCGATCCCGATCCCCGGGGTCCCCCTCTGTATGCGCCGAGGAGCACAGCTTTGGGCGGATCAGGGCTGGCGTTGTCTGAGCGCAGCGAGTTTAGCCAGACCCCGACCAAAGCGCGCACCGCAGGTTTCCCAGTGCGATAGCACTGGGACGCAGACAGTGGGGGCGCCTTTCTTTTGGTGACTTTTCTTTTGCGCAAAAGAACAAGTTACTGCGCCGCCGGGCGCATATCCCGGCCGAGGATGCCAGTGGCATCCACAAACCGCAGGGAGCCTATAAGCTAAATTGGTCACTAGCGCACGAATTACCTGCGCAAACAGCTACGAAAAGTAGAGCAGAACGATCTGCATCGCTTGACGGACAGCCAGCCCTACACTCACCCGCGCCCCACTCACAAACATTAGCTGTCATGAGCCTCCACGCCGCACTAAGTCTGTTTCTCAATGAATACCCAAAGGCTATCCTGCGGCCGTTCGCAAATGATGCTGTCGCCGAATTCATTCGCAAAGATTTGGTCGAAACATTGACGACCGTGATTGGTCCCAATCCCCGGTACGTTGTGAGCGGAAGCCCCGGACAAGGCAATTGGGCAAGAGCGCCTTGGGCTGCTGTCTACGATCGGTTCGTCACCGAGAGTGCTCAAGACGGTTACTACGTCGTCTACCTCGTCAAGGAGGACTTCAGCGGCGTCTACCTATCATTGAACCAGGGCATTACTTCTGCCAAGAAGCAATACGGAGCAGAAGCGAAGGCCGCCCTTCGAGTGCGATCGTCAGACTTTCTAGCCCGGCTCGGTCCTCTTTCAGCCGGACTGCAAACGGGTTCAATCGAACTCGCTGCAACGGGCAGCTCGAATCTAAGCGCCTATTACCAAGCTGGCGCGGTCTGCTCCAAGTATTACCCGAGAGACAACCTACCAAACGACGAGATCCTAAGCGCAGACCTTCGCCAATTCGTCGACCTGTATTTCGTTCTCGTATCACGCGAAGCACAGTTATTTGAAAAAGTCGACGCCGAAGAAGACGAGGTCAGCCTTGGCGAAGAAGATCTTCGTAAGCTTCGCGAGCACAAACGAATTGAGCGCAACCGGAAACTTGCGCACCGAGCCAAACTAGCGCAAGGATACGTATGCAAGGCCTGTGGGTTCGATTTTGAGATCAAGTACGGTGGCATAGGACGAGAGTTCATCGAAGCCCATCACCTGACACCACTCTCCGAATTGAAAGGGCAACGACTGACTCTTGATCCGAAGAAGGACTTCTCTGTCCTGTGCTCGAACTGTCATCGCATGATTCATCGAACAGCTTTCGTCCACAACGTGGAAGAATTCAGAGCCGAGTATGTTGTCAAGAATGACAGCTAAGACTTCTGCGCTAGAGCCTATTTTTATCTCCAGCTCGTTCCCCACACTAGCCACCCCTCAACCCACCCGCCGCCTCCCGCACCCCCTGCGTCAAGCGCTGCGCGGACAGGGGCTCGCGCTCCCAGTGGTGCCAGTACAGGGCCACCTCCACGGCGCTGCCGGGTAGCACTTCTTCCAGCGGCAAGCGCCCCTCGCGGCGGGCCAAAAACTGGTCGGGCACCATGCCCCAGCCCATGCCGTGCTCCAGCGCGGTTTCGTACGCATCGACGGCGGGCACGAAGTGCCGGGGATATTGCGGCGCGGACAAGGCAAAGTGCTGCTGCAAAAAGGCGTCTTGCAGCCCGTCCGTTCGGTTGAAGATGATGGCCGGCGTAGCCAGCATGCGGTGCACCGATACGGCCCCCGACTTGGTGCGGCACTGCAACACCAACGCAGGCGCACCGACACAACGGTAGCGCATGACGCCCAACGGCTCGGCCACACAGCCGCGCATGGGCTGGGCCAGGGTGCTGACGCAGCCCACGACTTCGCCGTTCTTCAGAGCCTCATGGGTGTGGTCCTGGTCATAGACCTGCAGATCCAGCAGCAGACGGTAGCGCGCCACGCAGGCGGCCACGCCCGGCAGGAACCAGCTGGCCAGAGAATCTGCGTTGATAGCCACGCCCAAGGTTTGCCAGGCTGGCGTACTGCCTTTGGCGCGGGGCAAGGCACCCACCAAATCGGCCTCCATCAGGCGCAGCTGCTTCACATGGGCCAGCAGGGCCTGACCGGCGGGCGTGGCGCGCACGGTCTTGCCGCGCACCAGCAGGCGCTGGCCCAGCGCCGTCTCCAGCCCCTTGATGCGCAGCGACACCGCCGCCAGCGTGAGGTTCAGCGCGGTGGCCGCTGGCCCAAAGCCACCGTGTTCCAGCACGGCGGCCAGGGCTTCGAGTTGTTTCGCGTCGAGCATGCGGCGACTTCCATCAAGTATTTTTTACGTGATGGAGTTTATGCCGAGCCAAATTTAAACCTGCACCTTCAAATACCGTCCAGCAACACCAGGTCAAACTTGGCGCCACTCAGGCGCAGCTGCTTCAGCGGAGCGTGGGCCGGGTCGTCGTACCAAGCATGGGCCTGGGCCGCGCTGGGAAACTCGATCATCACGGTGGTTCCCGGCAGATGCGCCTCGCCCTCCAGCAGTTGTACGGGGCCCCGGGCGCGCAGGATGCCGCCGTGCTTGGCCACCAAGGCGGGCATTTTTGCACCGTATTCCTTTTGCCAATCGGTGTTGTGGATCACGAGGGAGCCAATCGCGTAGGTAGTCATCAGATAGTCCTTAGATGCGTAGTACCACCCATCTGCACGGCGGCATGCAAAGCCACCGGCCTGGGCGTATAGGCATTGTTTAAGGCACTACCATTGCAGTAAATGGGATGATCATTGCGACACCCGTAACCAATACTTCCGAATATGAGCGACAAATTGCGCAGCATGCAGGTCTTCGTGGTGGCGGCAACGGCAGAGAGCTTTGCCGCGGCGGGGCAGATGCTGGACCTGTCTGCCGTCATGGTCGGCAAACATGTGCGCGCACTGGAAGAGCAGTTGGGCGCCCGCCTGATAGAGCGCACCACCCGCAAGCAAGCCTTGACTGACATCGGCAACAGCTACCTGGAGCGTTGCCGCGAAGCGCTCGCCAGCGTGGAGGCCGCCGACCGGGTGGCAGAAAGCCTGCGCGAGGCACCGCAAGGCACGCTGCATATTTCCGCGCCCGTAGCCTACGGCGTGTACTGCCTGACGCCACTGCTCAGCGCCTACGCCGCGGCCTTCCCTGCCGTACACATCAACCTGGTGCTGAATGACCGGGTGGTGGACATGGCGGAAGAAGGCATTGATGTCGCGCTGCGCTCGGGTGCCATCACAGACAACGAACTGGTCGCGCGTCCCCTACGCCCCACCGAGGTCTGGGCTGCGGCCAGCCCGGCCTACCTGGAGCGCCGGGGCGTACCCGTCCATGCTGCGGATCTGGCGCAGCACGACTGCCTGGCATTTGCGGCCTGGGGAAGCAAGCCGCAATGGCGCTTCAGCCGTGGCGGTGAGACGGTGGCCGTGCCGGTGAAAGGCACATTCGTCAGCAACAACGGCCAGGCTTTGCTGGCGGCGGCGGTGGGCGGAATGGGCGTTGCCGTGCAGGCGGACTACCTGCTGAACCCGGCCATAGCGGCCGGCCAGCTCATCCGCCTGTTGCCTGACTGGCAATTGCCCCAGCGGGCCATGCACATCGTGCGCCGTGCGGAACGCCAGCCCACGGCCAAGCTGCGCAGCTTTATTGACTTTGTGCTGGCGCGCCTGGGCGAATAGAACTTTTACTCAATTATTTTTTATCCAATGTAATTTGAATTTAGCTTTGTTTAATTAGCAGCACAGATGCCAGACACTGCAGGCCGTTCCACAGCCCCGTTCAAAGTCCACCATGTCCACCCTGCCCTCTTTGCTGTTCACACCCGCCTTCACCGCTGGACTAGTGCTGTGCCTGTCGCTGATCGTGGCGCTGGGGCCGCAGAACGCGCATGTGCTGCGCATGGGGCTGACCGGCCAGCATGTGTGGTTGACGGTGGCGGTATGCATCGTGTCGGACATCGGGCTGATAGCCTTAAGCGTGCTGGGCCTGGCCCAGCTGGGCGGCATGTCGGACAAGCTGCAGGGCGCACTGGTGGGCTCGGGCATCGTCTTCCTGCTGTACTACGGCTGGCAGGCGTTTGCACGCTTTCGCAGTGGCACCCATCCGGGGGCCGTGGGCCTGCCCTCACAGGCGCCGATGACGCGTCGCCAAGCAGTAACTGCGGCCCTGGCTTTCGCCTGGCTGAACCCGCATGCCTGGATGGATACAGCCGTGCTGATCGGCACCGCCTCGCTGGCCTGGGGTCGGCCGGGCAATGCCTGGTTTGGCCTGGGCGCGATCACGGCATCCACCCTGTGGTTTGCCGGCCTGGGCCTGGGTTTGATGCTGCTGGGCCAGCGCCTGCGCGCCCCGGCCCTGTGGCGTGCGCTGGACGGGCTGGTGGCGCTGATGATGTGGGGCACAGCCCTGGTGCTGGCCTGGGGGCTTGTGTAGCCGGTCAAAAACAGATTGCTATTTAAAACATAGCTGCCAGCGCAGGATATAGCTGCGCTGGCGCCTGTTTTTATGCATCAACCCAGATCAGGCTCATCCACCAGAGTAGACAGCGGCAGCTCGGCAATCTCCTGCAGCAGCAGCGCCAGCTGCTGACCTGACGCATCCACCAACGCCAGGCCTTTGTCTGCCGTGGCGGCGGCGGCGTTGCCGGCTGCACCGGTGGCGTTGTAGTCCTGCATCTGCCAGCCCAGCTTGGCGCTTTTGCCGTTGCCCAGAATGGGGTACTTGGCAGCCCGGTCTTGCGAGCTGGACTTGAAATCGCGCGCCTGCGCCATGTCCACAAACTGCGGGCGCAGGGTCAGCATCATCGAGGTTTCCACGTCGCCGGCATGTACGCCGAAGCGCTGTTCCTCGGCGCTGAAAAGCTGGTTCGCAGCGCCCAGCGGCAAGTTGAACCAACTGGCGCTATAAACCAGCAAATCATGCTCGGTACGCAGGGTGCGCGCCACGATGTCCATCAGGCTGACCTGGCCACCGTGCGAGTTGAAGATCAGCAACTTCTTCACACCGCTGCGCGCCACGCAGGCGCCAAGCTCGGTCCAAATACGGATGACGGTTTCGGACGACAAAGTCAGCGTGCCGGGGAAGCGCTGGTGCTCGGGGCTGAAGCCAACCTGCTGGGTTGGCAGGAACAGCACCGAGGCATCGGCCGGCAGGTGCGGCAGCGCCGCCGCCACCACGCCATCCACCAGCGTGGTGTCCACACTCAGGGGCAGGTGCGGGCCATGCTGCTCGGTAGCGGCCACAGGCAGAACGGCAACGGTGCGGGCCGGGTCCAGCTGCGCGAAGTCGCGGGTGCTGAGGTCGGCCCAGAAATAGGATTTAGCGTGCATGCGGTGAATTTCACCACAGGCTGCGGCAAAAGTCGGCCACACGCGGATCCATGTCGTGCACCACGGCCCACAAGGCCACGGCCATCAGGGCGCCACCTGCCGCGCGCATGCCCCACTCCTTGCGCTTTGGGCTGCGCCAGGCCTGCAGGCGCAGCCACAGCCAGGGGCCGGCTATAAGGGTGATGGCGCTGCCTGCGGCAAACAAGGCCATGCACAAAGCGCCATCCAGTGGCCCGCCGCTCAGGGCCGCCACCAGCAGGGCCGAATACAGCAGGCCGCAAGGCATGAAGGCCCAGGCCGCGCCCACGCCAAAGGCCCAGCCATATCCGCCGGAGCTCGCCCGCAGGCGCGCCCACAGCTTGCGGCCCATGCCGTCTACCCATACCGGCTGGCGTGCCAAAACCAGCAAAGTCCCGCCCCAGACCAGCACGGCCACATGGAACAGGGTCCACAGCGGCTGCAGCGCGGTTGACTGGCGAGCCAGCCAGGCCAGGTTGTCGGCCGCCCAGGCCGCCAGCGCACCGGCCAGGCTGTAGCCCACCAGGCGCCCGGCCTGCAGCTGCAGCATGCCCAGCCAGGGCCGCTGCGCGCCGGCCAGACGGCCCAGGCTGCCACAGGCTGCGCCGCACATGGCGGCGCAGTGCGGACCGCCGGCCAGGCCCATCAGCAGTGCGGTCCAGGCCAGGCCCGTTTGCATGTTCAAATGATTCTTGAGAAGCGGGCGCGATTGCGGTCAGCCTGCAGGTAGCGGTCAAACACCATGGCCACCGCGCGCACCAGGAACCAGCCGGTGGCCGTGACGCGGATACCGCTGTCTTCCAGCTGCACCAGGCCGGCCTCCACCAATGGCTGCAGAGCCGCCAGCTCGGCGGCGAAGGTCTTTTTGAAATCCACCAGAAATGCCAGCTCGATGGATTCGAACTGCACCTCGCCCTGGCACATCAGGCCCATGATGATGGCGCGGCGCACCAGGTCGTCACGGTTCAGCGCCAGGCCACGCACCACCGGTAGCTGGCCCTGGTCGATACGGTCGCAGTACTCCTCCAGGGTCTTGGCGTTCTGGCTGTAGGTGGCGCCTATGCGGCCTATGGCCGACACGCCCAGGCCGACCAGGTCACAGTCGGGCTGGGTGCTGTAGCCCTGAAAGTTGCGGTGCAGCCGGCCCTGGCGCTGGGCGATGGCCAGCGCGTCGTTGGGCAAGGCGAAGTGGTCCATGCCGATGTACACATAGCCGGCTTCCAAAAAGGTGTCGAAGGCCTGCGACAGCATGGACAGCTTGTCGGCCGCCGCCGGCAGCTCAGCGCCCAGAATGCGGCGTTGGGGCTTGAAGCGCTCGGGCAGATGGGCATAGGCGTACAGGGCAATGCGGTCGGGCCGCAGCTCTACCACCTGCTCCAGCGTGCGTGCAAAGGATGCCGGCGTCTGCCGCGGCAAGCCGTAGATCAGGTCCACATTGATGGACTCAAAGCCCAGCGTGCGGGCCACCTCCACCAGCTCGAACACTTGCTGCGCGGGCTGGATGCGGTGCACCGCTTTTTGCACGTCGGCATCAAAGTCCTGTACCCCAAAGCTGAGCCGGTTGAAGCCCAAGGTGGCCAAGGCCTGCAGGCGTTTGGCATCCACGGTGCGGGGGTCCACCTCGATGGAGTATTCGCCGCCGGGGGCCAACACGAAATGGCGCCGCAACATGGCCATCAGCTGGGCCAGCTCGTCGTCACTCAAAAAAGTAGGGCTGCCGCCGCCCAGGTGCAGTTGGCTGACATTGCGCCGCTCGCCCAGCTGGGCGGTGTGCAGAGCGGTTTCGCGCTCCAGATAGCGCAGATAGGCGGCTCCGCGCTCATGCCGCTTGGTGATGATCTTGTTGCAGGCGCAGTAGTAGCAAAGCGACTCGCAAAACGGTATGTGCACATATAGCGACAGGGGCAGGCTCAGTGCTGCCGCCCCCTGATTGCGTTGCTGCAGGGCCCGGCCATAGTCCTCACAGGTAAAGGCCTCGACAAACCTGTCGGCGGTAGGATAGGACGTGTACCGCGGCCCAGGCACATCAAAACGGCGTAACAATTCGGGCAAAACACGGGTCATGGCGGGCAGTCAGGTTGCATGACTGGAATGTGCCGCGAAGCCACGCTTGTTTCATTGACGTGGATCAAAACCGCAGCAGATGGCACCAGAGACAATGAGATACATCAAATAGCTCCATTGATCTCCATCAAGTTCATACTCTGCGCATGGTCCCCACCTCAATCAAAGTCGCTTGCTCCAACTGCAACCTGCGTGAGCTGTGCATGCCCTTGGGCCTGAACAAAGAAGAGCTAGAGCGCATTGACGACCTGGTAGCAGTGCGCCGAAAGGTACTGCGAGGCACGGCGTTGTTCCATAACGGCGAAACCTTCAAGGCGCTGTACGCCATCCGCACAGGCTTCTTCAAGACCACCGTCACCACCGAAGATGGCCGCGACCAGGTTACCGGCTTTCAAATGGCTGGCGAAATCATCGGCCTGGACGGCATCGTCAACGACCACCACACCTGCGATGCGGTGGCCCTGGAAGATGCCGAAGTGTGCGAAATGCCCTTCCACCGCATTGAAGAGCTCTCGCGCGAGGTCAACTCCCTGCAGCGCCATGTGCACAAGATCATGAGCCGCGAAATCGTGCGCGAGCACGGCGTGATGCTGCTACTGGGCAGCATGCGCGCCGAGGAACGCCTGGCGGCCTTTTTGCTGAACCTGGTGCAGCGTCTGCATGCGCGCGGGTTTTCGCAGTCCGAACTGATCTTGCGCATGACGCGCGAGGAAATCGGCAGCTACCTGGGCCTGAAACTGGAAACCGTGAGCCGCACCTTCTCCAAATTTGTGGAAGACGGCGTGGTCGAGGTCAAGCAGCGCCACATCCGCATCCTGGACACCGAAGCGCTCAAGCGCATCGTCAATCTTCAGCCCTGTCTCTAGGCACTGTCACCGGCTGGCCCACCAGCAGCGTCAGGCAACCCACCAGCACCGCCACCGCCCAGAACGCAAAGAACGCCAGGCTGTACACGCCCTGGCGTGACAAAGGCAGCGGCTGCCCCAGCCATTGCAGGCTGTAGGGATCGACCACCGCAAACACCAGCATCTCCAGTATGCATGCGCCCAGGAACGCGGGCCAGACCACACCTACCACCCTAAAGCTTTGCATAGTGCCCTCCGGCTACTTGGTACGCACCGAGCCGGGCGGCGACGCAGCATGGTTGCGCCCCTGCTCGGCCGGTGCCAGCGGACCCTGGGCGGCCAGGGTCTTATTGATCTCCAGCCCCTGGCGGTAGTAGTCCTGGGCCAACACCGGGTCCTGCTGGCGGATGGCGATCCAGCCCGATACCAAGGCCGCCACCACCACGGCCAGCGGGCCAGAAATCACCAGCCAGACATAGCCGTAGCGCCACCATGGCAGCGGCACCGGTGTAGCAGATACATGAGAGGGCATGGCAGTCTCCTGGAGTTATGGTCAGCGGGGAACAAAGAACGTGGACTTTTCCGATACCTTGGTGCTTCCATCAGCAGTCTGAATATCGAAGAATACCGGGTAAGAGCCCGGTTCGACAGAACCGTAAGGGATATGCAGGCGCACCGCCACCCAGCGCGAGGCTACCGGCTCCAGGTCCACCCATTCGTCCGAGGCTAGCACCAACCCGCCCAGCCCATGGGCTGTAAGGCGGTAGCGCTGCGGCACTTCACTGGCGTTCATGACCTGCAGGCGGTACACGTTTTCCAGCTGGCCACCGGACACAATGCGCGATAGCGCGGCACGGTCACGCACCACGTCCACCTTCAGCGGGGTACGCGTCAACAGGCTGCCCAGCAGCGCCAGCGTCAACACCAGCAGCACCGTGCCGTAGACCAGTACCCGAGGCCGCAGCACACGCCGTAGTATCTGCCGGCCCGACCAGCCCTGGGCCATGCCGTTCTGGGTGGCAAAGCGGATCAGGCCAGGGGCATAGCCCATCTTGTCCATCACGCCGTCGCACACATCCACGCAGGCGGCGCAGCCTATGCATTCGTACTGCAAGCCCTCGCGGATATCGATGCCGGTGGGACAGACCTGGACGCACAGCGTGCAGTCCACGCAAGAGCCCAGGCCCAGGGCCGCGGGGTCCGCCTTGCGCGAACGCGAGCCCCGGGGCTCGCCACGGGTGGTGTCGTAGCTGACGATCAGCGTGTCCTTGTCGAACATGGCGCTCTGGAAGCGCGCATAGGGGCACATGTATTTGCAGACCTGCTCGCGCATGAAGCCGGCGTTGCCATAGGTGGCAAAGCTGTAGAACAGACCCCAGAACACTTCCCACGAACCAAAGCTACCGCTCATGGACTCCTGCAGCAGCGCATAGGTGGGTGTGAAATACGAGACAAAGGTAAAACCGGTCCACAGGGACAGTAACAGCCAAGCGCCGTGCTTGGCCGACTTGCGGGCCAACTTGTTAGCCGACATGGGCGCGCCATCCAAGCGCATGCGGGCGGCGCGGTCGCCCTCGATATGGCGCTCTATCCACATGAAGATTTCGCTGTACACCGTCTGCGGGCAGGCAAAGCCACACCATAGGCGCCCTGCAACAGCGGTGAACAGAAACAGGGACAGCGCAGACACCACCAGCAGCCCGGTCAGGTAGATGAAATCCTGCGGGTACAACACCAGTGAAAAGATGTAGAAGCGGCGCGCCTCCAGGTCAAACAGTACCGCCTGGCGCTGGCCCCATTGCAGCCAGGGCAGGCCGTAGAACACCAGCTGCGTCAGCAACACCATGGCCCAGCGCCAGCGCGCAAACAGGCCCTGCACCGAACGTGGGTAGATCTTCTTGCTGGCCGCGTACAGCGACACCATCACCTCATCGGCATCTGCTCCGGGCACAGGCACGATGGGAATGGTCTTGCGGGGCGCGGCGGTGTTCACACCATGCTCCTACTTGCTGGCCACGGGCTTGTTGGACATGCCCCAGATGTAAGCCGTCAACACATGGATCTGGGCCTCGGTCAGCTTGCCTTGCTGGGCCGGCATCTGGTTGATCTTGCCCTTATTGACCATCTCCATGATGGCGGCCTCGCCCCAACCGTGCAGCCAGATGTCGTCCGACAGATTCGGGGCGCCCAGCGCCTGGTTGCCCTTGCCGCCCACCCCGTGGCAGGCCGCGCAGACACCAAACTTGGCCTTGCCCAGACCGGCGCGCACCGAGTCATGCGGGCTGCCCGACAGGCTCAGCACATAGTTGGCCACGTTCTTCACGTCGTCCGGCGTGCCCACTGCGGCGGCCATCGGGGGCATTTGGCCGATGCGGCCATGGGTGATGGTTTCCTTGATCTTGTCCGGCGTACCACCGTGCAGCCAGTCGGCATCGGTCAGGTTGGGGAAGCCTTTGCTGCCACGGGCGTCCGAGCCGTGGCACTGGGCGCAGTTGTTCATGAACAGGCGCTCGCCAATCGCCATGGCGGGCGCGCGACCCGCCAGTTGCTCGGGCGGCAGAGCCACAAAATCGGCATACAAGGGCTGCAGCGCCGCATCTGCGGTCTTCACTTCGTCGCTGTATTCGTTGGCCGAGGTCCAGCCCAGCTTGCCCGCAAAATCGCCCAGGCCGGGATAAAAGGCCAGGTAGCCGATCGAGAACACGATGGTCAAGATGAACAAGCCCACCCACCAGCGGGGCAAGGGGTTGTTCATCTCGCGCAGGTCGCCGTCCCACACGTGGCCGGTGGTGTTGTCACTCTGGAAGGCCACTTTTTTACGGGCCGTGATCCAAAGCAGCAGCAGGCAGGCAGCAATGCTGACGACCGAGATGGCCGCGATACATACCGACCAGAGATTGTTTGTGAAATCGCTCATACAAAATCCTCTTGGGAATCAGTCTTGCTGGAAAGGCAGTTGTGCTGCCTCGTCAAACTGGGCTTTGTTGCGGCTGGAAAAAGCCCAGACCAAAATGCCAACAAAAGTGATGAAGCTGACAACCGTGGCGGCGATGCGCAAGGTGGTGACGTCCATAGCGGGCTTTCTGTATCAAGGTGCGTTAACTGGGGTAACGGGCGTGGCGGACGCTGGAGCAGCGGGCGCCGTGGCAGCGGCCTGCGCGGCCAACTGATCAGACAGCGCACGGCCCAGCACCTGCAGGTAGGCGATCAGGGCTTCCTGTTCGGTCTTGTCTTTCACCTCGGCCGCTGCGCCGGCAATTTCGGCGTCGGTATAGGGCACGCCCACGGTGCGCAAGGCCTTCATGCGCGGCGCCACATCGGTCGGGTCCAGCAGGGCCTTTTCCAACCAGGGGTAGGCCGGCATGTTCGACTCGGGCACCACGTCGCGCGGGTTGTGCAGGTGGATGCGATGCCATTCGTCGCTGTACTTGCCGCCCACGCGGTGCAGGTCCGGGCCGGTGCGCTTGCTGCCCCACTGGAACGGGTGGTCGTAGACAAATTCACCCGCCACCGAGTAGTGGCCGTAGCGCAGTGTCTCGGCGCGGAACGGGCGGATCATCTGCGAATGGCAGCCGTAGCAGCCTTCGCGCAGGTAGATGTCGCGGCCCATCAGTTGCAAGGGTGTGTAGGGCTTCAGGCCGGTGACCGGCTCGGTGGTGGACTTCTGGAAGAACAGCGGCACGATCTCCACCATGCCGCCCACGGCGACCACCAGCAGGATCAGCACGATCATCAAGAAGTTATTGGTCTCGATCTTCTCGTGCGAGAAGAAGGGCACGGGTTTGTTGTTGTCAGACATGGGTTGTATTCCTCAGGCGTGGGCCACCGACGTGTTGGGGACCGGCACCAGTTGCGAGCGTCCGGAGATGGCGGTCATCCACACATTCCAGGCCATGACCAGCATGCCGCCCAGGTACAGAACGCCACCGGCCACACGCACCACATAGAACGGGAAGGTGGCCTTCACGCTTTCCACAAAGGTGTAGGTCAGGGTGCCGTCGGCATTGATGGCACGCCACATCAGGCCCTGCATCACACCGGCAATCCACATAGCGGCGATGTACAGCACCACGCCAATGGTGGCCATCCAGAAGTGCAGCTCGATGGCCGGCACGCTGTGCATCTTCTTGCCGCCAAACATACGCGGGATCAGGTAGTACAGAGAGCCCATGGACACAAAGCCGACCCAGCCCAGCGCACCGGAATGCACGTGGCCAATGGTCCAGTCGGTGTAGTGGCTCAAGGCGTTCACCGTCTTGATGGCCATCATCGGACCTTCAAACGTACTCATGCCGTAGAAGGACAGTGACACGATCAGGAAGCGCAGGATCGGGTCGTCGCGCAGCTTGTGCCAGGCGCCCGACAAGGTCATCACGCCGTTGATCATGCCGCCCCAGCTAGGCGCCAGCAGGATCAGCGAGAACACCATGCCCAGCGACTGGGTCCAGTCAGGCAAGGCCGTGTAGTGCAAATGGTGTGGGCCGGCCCACATATAGGTGAAGATCAGCGCCCAAAAGTGCACGATGGACAGGCGGTACGAGTACACCGGCCGCTCAGCCTGCTTGGGGATGAAGTAGTACATCATGCCCAGGAAGCCGGCCGTCAGGAAGAACCCCACGGCATTGTGGCCATACCACCACTGCACCATGGCGTCTTGCACACCGGCATAGGCCGAGTAGGACTTCATCCAGCCCGCAGGCACCTCGGCGCTGTTCACCACATGCAGCAAGGCCACGGCGATGATGAAGGCCCCGTAGAACCAGTTGGCCACGTAGATGTGGCGCACGCGGCGCCGACCCACGGTGCCGAAGAAAACAATGGCGTAAGCCACCCACACCAGGGTGATGAGGATGTCGATGGGCCATTCCAGCTCGGCGTATTCCTTGCCGGTGGTGTAGCCCAGGGGCAGGCTGATGGCCGCGCCCACAATGACAGCCTGCCAGCCCCAGAACACAAAGGACGCCAGCGGCGGGCAGAACAAGCGCACCTGGCAGGTACGCTGCACCACGTAGAAGCTGGTCGCCATCAGTGCGCAACCGCCAAAGGCAAAGATCACCGCATTGGTGTGCAGGGGGCGAATCCGGCCGTAGCTGAGCCAGGGAATGCCGTTGGTAAGGTCTGGCCATGCCAGCTGGGATGCGATAAGCAAACCTACCGTCATGCCCACCACACCCCACACGACGGCCATGATGGAAAACTGCCGGACGGCGGTGTCGCTGTAGACCTCCGGTCCTGCGGATTGTGAATGCGTGATAGCCATGGGCACCTCTTCTGTGTATGGCATGCAGTGTCCCGGCGACAGGCCGGACACACTTTGATGCAAGTCAACCGAAAGTCACTTAGCGCCCTTGCAACCAGCCGCCCCGCATCTTTCAAGAACACCGCAGAACCGGCTTTGCAAGGGGGGTTGGAGTGGCGACATGCGTTCTCGGCCCAACGGGCCGATTCCGGGAAGCGCGCGAAGCCTGGGGGAGCCGCCAAGCTAGTCGTTGTGCAGAATGCGCTCGCCTTCTTGCTCCACCGATTCGAACTGGCCCTGGTAAATAGCCCACCACAGCCCGCCCAGAATGGCCAGCACCAGCACCACCGACAAGGGAATCAACAGGTACAGGATGTCCATCAGGGTCTCGCACCTTGTTTGCTATGCATTCCATAGCTGCTTGCGCAGACAACACCTGCCCAGGCAGGTCTTTTTATGTAAATCATGCAAATACTCGCCACCCGACAACGGGCACAACGGACCTCAAGCCAGGAACCCGTGGAACCGGCTCCGCCGGGCCACTGGGTTCGCCCCCTGCAAGGGGGTTGGCGAAAACGCGCAGCGTGTAGCCTGGGGGTGAGCAATGACACATCATGCTTTGGACAATCTAGCGGCGTTCAGCACCACCAGCAGGGAACTCAGCGCCATGCCCAGGCCCGCCGCCCAGGCGGGCAGCCAGCCCACCAAGGCCAGCGGCACGCACAGCGCGTTGTAGGCCGCGGCCCAAGCCAGGTTTTGCCGCACCACACGCAGCGTGCGGCGGGCGGTGCGCAATGCCTGCGGCAGGGCCAGCAAAGCGCCACCGGTCACCACGAAATCCGCCTGTCGCTGGGCCAGAGGCACGGCCTGGCCAAAGGCAAACGACACATGGGCTCCGGCCAGCACCGGCCCGTCGTTCAGTCCGTCGCCCACCATGGCCACCCGGTGGCCACCGGCCTGCAGGGCGCGCAAATGGGCCAACTTGTCCTGCGGCGCGCAGCCCCCGCGCGCCTGCTCTATGCCCAGTTGCGCAGCCACGCGCTGGGCCGCGACCGGCTGGTCGCCAGACAGCAACTCCACGCGCACGCCCGCCTCGCGCAGGGCCTGCACCGCCTGCGCCGCATCCGGCCGCAGGTCTTCCGACACATCAAAACTGGCCAGCCAACCCTGGGCATCGCTGAGATGCACCTGCTGCTGCGCCGGGTCGCCCGGCGTGCCGCAAAAGCGGGCCGAGCCAAAGCGCAAGGCGCCGTGGCGGCTCTGGCCATGCATGCCCAGGCCGACGGCTTCCTCCACTTCCACCACATCGGACGGCAACTGCAGCCCCCGGGCCTGCGCGGCCGCGGCCACCGCCCGCGCCACCGGGTGCAGAGAGGGTGCGGCCAGCGCCGCCGCCAGGGCCAGAGCCTCGTCGTCGGACAGGCCGGCGCAGGTATGGATGGCCGATACCGCCATGCCATCCAAGGTCAGCGTGCCGGTCTTGTCAAATACTACGGTGTCCACCTGGGCCAGGTTTTCCAGTGCCTGCAGGCGGCGCACCAGCACGCCCGATTTGGCCAGCTTGCCGGCGGCGGCCAGCAGCGCCGCCGGTGTGGCCAGCGACAGGGCGCAAGGGCAAGTCACCACCAGCACGGCCACCGCCACCATCAGCGCATGGCCGGGGCCGGACGGCCACCAGAACGCGCCCGCCAGCGCAGCAGCCATCAGCACACACCACAGAAACGGGCGTGCCATGCGGTCGGCCAGTTGGGCCAGGCGCGGCTTCTGGCTGGCGGCCTCGGCCATCAGCGCCACGATCTGGGCGAAGCGGGTGTCGCTACCCAGGCACTCCACATGCAGCTCCACCGGGGCGCTCAGGTTGTAGCTGCCGGCCAGCACGGCGTCGCCGGGGCCACGGCCCAGCGGCGTGGATTCGCCGGTTAGCAGGGCCTCGTCCACCTGGGTGCGGCCCAGCAACAGGCTGCCGTCTGCCGGAAAGGCCTCGCCTGGCAGCACGCGGATGCGGTCGCCCAGCTGCAGGCGCCGCACCGCCACGCGTACAAAGGCCGGCACGGCGGCGCTGGCGTCCCAGCGCTGCACGCTGTCGGGCAGGCGGCTGATCAGTGCCTCCAGCGCGCCGGCGGTGCGGTCGCGCAGGCGCAGCTCCAGCCAGCGGCCGGTGAGCAGAAAGAAGACGAACATGGTGAGCGAGTCGAAATACACCTCACGGCCCAGCGGCCCGGTGGGGTCGAAGGTACCGGCGGTGCTGACCGCAAACGCCACCGCCATGCCCAGCGCGGCCGGCAGGTCCATGCTGGCGCGGCGGTGCCACAGGTCACGCCAGGCGGCACTAAAGAACGGTCCGCAGGAAAACACCACCACCGGCAGGGTCAGTACCCAGGAGGCCCAGCGCAGCAGTTGGGCCATGTCGGGCGTCAACTCGCCCGGCCCGGCCACATAGGCAGGCATGGCATACATCATCACCTGCAGCATGCAAAAGCCGGCCACCAGCCAGCGCCACAGGGCGCGTCGCTGGGCCTGCTGGCGCAAGGCCCGCTCGGTGGCGTCCAGCGCGGGCACTGCACGGTAACCCGCGCGTTGCACGGCGGCCAACCACTGCGAGGGCCGGCCCACATCGTCCAGCCAGACCACACGTGCGCGTTGGGATGCCGCCCCCACCTCGACCTGCACCACGCCGGGCAGCTTGCGCAGCGCGTCTTCCACCGACAAGGCACAGGCCGCGCAGCGCATGCCCTCCACCAGCAGCTGCGACTCCTGGCAGTGGGGCCACTGCGTGGAAGGCCGGCTGAAGGCCGCCCATTCGGACGGTTCGTCCAGCCACGCGGTCTGCTCTGCCTGCGCGGAAGGCGTAGGCAGGGACAGGGACGGCGGGGCGATCTCAAGGCTGGCAGGCATGCCACGAGACTAGCGCTGTAGGACGGCGCCGCGTTTGACCTAGATCAACACCCCAGTCCCCACATAAGACTTATGCTGAAGCCATTCCACTACCGGAGAACGCCATGTACCGCTGCATTCTTGTCGCAACCGATGGGTCCGAACTGTCCCAACTGGCCGTTACCAGCGGCATTGACCTGGCCAGACTGACCGGAGCCCAACTGGTCATCGCGAAGGTCGTGCCAACCTATGCCCGCACCTATTTCGAAGGCTCCATCCCGGTGAGCCTGGACGAAAGCGCCCGCATCGAACAGCAATGGGCCGATGAAGCCCAGGCCGTGGTGGATGCCGCCAAGGCCCTGGCCGATGGCGTCAATACCAAGGCCGTGGTGGTGCGTTCGGACCTGGTGGCCGAGGGTCTGATTGCCGCAGCCACCGAGCACAATGCCGATCTGATCGTGATGGCCTCGCACGGCCGACGCGGTCTGAAACGCCTGCTGCTGGGCAGCGAAACCCAGCAGGTGCTGACGCACTCGCACACCCCGGTGCTGATTCTGCGTTGAAGACACTGCATTGAATAGCCATCCAGCGCAGGTACTACCTGCGTCAGTAGCTACCAAAGATATAGCAAACACGGAGTCGGGGAATTCCTGGTCCCCGGCTACGCCATGCGCCAGATGCGGCGACACTGGGGGCTTGTTGTGCTCTCAAAGGCTGATGCCATGGCTTTAGGCTGGTTCTCGCTGCTCAAAACCGTACCCTGGTCCGACGTGATCGCCACAGCCCCGGTGGTAGCAGACGGCGCCAAACGGCTGTGGAAAAGCATGGCCAAAAAGCCACCGGTAGTGCCCACCCCGGTGCCGACGGCGGTAGCTGGCGAGCCCACATCACTAGCCCAGTTGCAAGCACGCGTGGCCGCGCTGGAGCTGGGAGCCGAAGAAATGCGCGCCCAGCTGCGCGTATCGTCCGAGCTTATCCAGTCACTGGCCGAACAGAACAAGGAGCTGGTGCAAAGGGTGGAGGCGCACCGCGTGCGCCTGCTCTGGGCCAGCACCGGCATAGTTGCCCTGGTGCTGGCGGTCGCCTGGCTGGCGACACGCTAAAGCCCTGAAGCCCTGTAAGAAGGGCCAGAAGGGCCGTCGCTTAGACCTTGCCGCCGGGGTTGGCGATCAACGCCACGCCAGCTGCGTCCGAGCCGCTGCCCAGCAGGCCGGCACGGGTGTAGACGCCCAGCTTCTCGCGGGTGTCGGCGATGTCCAGATTGCGCATGGTCAGCTGGCCAATGCGGTCGGCCGGCGTGAAGGCCGCGTCTTCCACCTTTTCCATCGACAGGCGCTCGGGCGCATAGGTCAGGTTCGGGCTGCTGGTGTCCATGATGGAATAGTCGTTGCCGCGGCGCAGTTCCAAGGTCACTTCGCCGGTGATGGCGCGGGCGATCCAGCGCTGGGCGGTTTCGCGCAGCATCAGGGCTTGCGAGTCGAACCAGCGGCCTTGGTACAGCAGGCGGCCCAGGCGGCGGCCATTGCTGCGGTACTGCTCGATGGTGTCTTCGTTGTGGATGCCGGTGACCAGGCGCTCGTAGGCGATATGCAGCAGCGCCATGCCGGGGGCTTCGTAGATGCCGCGGCTCTTGGCTTCGATGATGCGGTTTTCGATCTGGTCGCACATGCCCAGGCCGTGGCGGCCACCGATTTCATTGGCGGCGTACATCAGCGCCACAGCATCGGGGTAGGTTTGGCCGTTCAGGGCGACCGGCTGGCCTTCCTCGAAGCGCACGGTGACCGACTCGGCCTTGACCACGCAGTCCTCACGCCAGAACGGCACGCCCATGATGGGCTTGACGATGTGCATGCCGGCGTTCAGGAACTCCAGGTCCTTGGCTTCGTGGGTCGCGCCCAGGATGTTGGAGTCAGTCGAATAGGCCTTCTCTACGCTCATCTTGTAGTCGAAACCGTTGGCCACCAGGTACTCGCTCATTTCCTTGCGGCCACCGAGCTCATCGATGAACAGCTGGTCCAGCCAGGGCTTGTAGATGCGCAGCTCGGGGTTGCACAGCAGGCCGTAGCGGTAGAAGCGCTCGATGTCGTTGCCCTTGTAGGTGCTGCCGTCGCCCCAGATGTTCACTCCGTCGTCGCGCATGGCCACCACCAGCGCGGTGCCGGTAACAGCACGGCCCAGCGGCGTGGTGTTGAAGTAGGTGGCGCCACCGGTGCTGATATGGAAGGCGCCGGACTGGATAGCGGCAATGCCCTCGGCCACCAGCTGTGGGCGGCAATCGACCAAGCGGGCCATTTCGGCGCCGTAGGCCAGGGCCTTGCGGGGAATTTCGTCGTAATCGGACTCGTCGGGCTGGCCCAGATTCGCGGTGTAGGCGCAGGGAATGGCGCCCTTGGCGCGCATCCAGTGCACGGCGGCGCTGGTGTCCAGCCCCCCCGAAAACGCGATGCCGACACGTTCGCCAGCGGGGAGTTTTTGCAAAATATTGGCAGCCATGGTGTTCTCTGTGTCAGTGCGAAACCTTCGATGTTAATTGACGCGGGGGATTCCACTTGCCAGGACGCCATTGCAGTTGGATCTGGATGGGCATGTATTGCTATATTTTTTGCAGCATTCAGCGCAGATAAATATTACGCCAACGGCATATTTGAACCCCGTGCCACCCGCCTGGTGTTTGGCATCTGGGGGCTCGGTGCACCAGTGCGCTGGCTCTGTACATTCACATACAAACACAGTGGTGTTTCGTCACTACCATGGTCCAACGCAGCGCGCAAGGGCAGCACTCTCCGAGACCCGGCCCCAAGCCACTTGCCCCACACACCAAGGATTCGCCATGCCGCAAAAGACCTGGAGCGCAAAACGTGAGCGCCAATACATGCACATCAAGGAGAGCCTGCTGAAACGCGGCAAACCCCAGCCCCTGGCCGAGGAAATTGCCGCACGCGTCGTCAACAAGGAACGCGCGCAACACGGCGAATCCGTGGAGGCCAGCGCCTCGTCACTCAACGATATGCCGGCGGGCCGGCGCGGTGGCTTGCGCTCGCATAAGGGGCCGGGCGGACGTACGCTGCTGCAGCTGCGCAATGAGGCCCGACAACGCGGCATCAAAGGCCGCTCGACAATGAACAAGGCGCAACTTGAAGCTGCGTTGGCCCCATGAAAACACTAGCGTCCGTTATGGCCGCAAGCACCGCCCCCGAGAGCCCGCCTGCGGCGGTGGCAGAGGCCCGTACCGTGGCCCCCTTGCTGGTCGGCAGCATCGAATCGGTGGCCCGCTCGCGGCTGCTGACCGTATCACCGGACAGCCAACTGGTCGAAGTGGCCGCGCTGTTGTCCGAGGCGCAAATCAGCACCGTGGTGGTGTGCGATGCCGGGGGAGCCCCCCTGGGCACGATCACGGAGACCATCCTGATCAAGCATCTGGGCTTGGGCCAAGCGAACTTTTTCACCACCCGCGCAGGTGAAGTGATGACGCGTGGGTTCACCACTTGCGCACCAGAAGACTTGCTGTCCGATGTTCTGACCATGATGCATGCCCGCGGGCTCATCCACGTGCTGCTGGTGCGCTCGGACGGCAAGCTGCTGGGGGTCGTGAACTCCCGCGACGGACTGCGTGCGCTACTGGCCGCAGGCAACCACGAAGAGGCGCTGCTGCGCGACTACGTGATGGGCGTCGGCTACCAATAAGTCTGTCTCCATCGCCCTCGCGCGGTACGCATGCGCGCTCCACCACCCAGGAGACATTCATGCATACAGCCAACAACTCGCCACGCAAGCCCGTCCAGGTCACGGCATTCCCTCGCAAGACCCGGACCCTGCAACACAAACCGCGCTGGACCCCGAGGAATCGGAGCGCGAAGTCAAGTCCCTGCTGGCCGACGATCTGCAGCGGGTCCTGGACCACTGCGAGTTGCAGGACGTGACGCTGGTGGGCTTCTCGATGGGCGGGGGGCGAGGTGGCCCGCTACATCGCGCGGCATGGCGAATCACGCCTGCACAGCCAGGTGTTTGCCGCTGCCGTGCCGCCCTACCTGATGCAAACGGCCGCCCCCCCGATGGTCCGCTCACGCACAAAGCACAACAAAGCAGGAATGCGCTGGAGCGAGACCGCGACGCCTTCTTCGCGCATGTCACCCAGGACTTCTTCTCGGCCCACGGTGTGCTGCAGGTCACAGAGTCGCAGCGCAGCAACGCCATCGCCCTGTGCCACCAGTCGGCGCAGTATGCGGCCTTAGCGTGCATGGACGCCTTCGGCACCACCGACTTCCGCGCAGACCTGCAGCGCATAACCGTGCCAACGCTCGTCATCCATGGCGAGGCAGATGCTATCGTACCCATCGAAGGCTCGGGCCTGCGCACCCACCACGCGGTGCACCATAGCCAGTTGGTAAAAGCGAGCGGTGCACCGCAATGGCTTTAACGTTTCGCACGCGCAAGCGTTCAACGATGCGCTGCTGGCGTTCCTGCGGTTGTGATCGCATAGCCGTGGATAGCTTTGGCACGTGACCACAATTGCCATAAAACACTACATTTTTAGTAGCATCTTCCACAGGTGGATATTGCGCTAAAGGCTGATTTATCTAAAAACCAGCCCCCAGCGCCATGCTCACGCAACCTGCCGCTCGGCAACAGGCGCATGCTGTTGCATTAGCCCGACGACCCAGTCGATAAACACCCGCAGCTTGCTACTGACATACCGGTTCGGCGGGAAAGCCAGGTAGAGCGGCATCGGGTCCAGGCGCCAGCCCACAAACAGGGGCACCAGTTCCCCACTTGTCAGGTGCGGCTTGGCCATGTAGTCCGGTAGCCATAGCACGCCCACACCGGCCAGACCGGCCGCCAAGTAGGCATTGCCATCATCCACCGAGAACACGTAGCGGCCTTGCACCTTGACACTCTCGCCGTCGCGGCGCATTGCATAGGGATAGGTCTTGCCGCTGCGCACCCACAGGAAGCCAACCACACGGTGCTGCGTGTCCTCCAGCTCCTGCGGGTGCAGCGGTGTACCGACCTGAGCCAAGTAGCTGGGTGCGGCGTACACGCCGAGTTGCAGGTCGCCAACGTGGCGGGCCACCAGCGACTGGTCGGTGAGTTCGCCGCCGCGCACCACGCAGTCCACGCTCTCGTCGATCATGTCCACCATACGGTCGCTGACGCCCATGTCGATCTGGATGTCGGGGTACTGGGCGTGGAAGGCCGGCAATGCCGGCACCAACACCATGCGGGCCAGGGGGCTGGGCACATCGACCCGCAGCCGGCCACGCGGCAAGGCGGCGGCGCTGGACAGGCTGGTCTCGGCATCGTCCACGTCGGCCAGGATGCGCAGCACACGTTCGTAATAAGCCGCGCCATCGGCGGTGACGTTGACCTTGCGCGTGGTGCGGTTCAGCAGGCGCACGCGCAGCCGCGCCTCCAGCTGCTGCACCAGCTGCGTCACGCTGGTCTTGCTCATGTGCAGGGTCTCGGCAGCCTTGGTAAAGCTGCCGGTTTCCACCACCCGGGCGAAGGCCTGCATGGCATCAAAACGGTCCATCGCGGCTCCCCCTACGTTGACGCTGTCGATTGTTTGGATTTTACAAACAGTGATGGGTGGACTTGCCGGTTTATCCGCCGGCCATGGCGCCCTAAAGTTGCTCCATCTTTTACTCCTTACAAGGACAGCCATGACCCAACGCGACGTTGTTTTCCCACCCGGCCGCCAGGCGCTCTACGAGCGCAACCGCTACTCGCCAGCAGTCCGCTCCAACGGCTTTTTATTCGTTTCAGGCCAAGTGGGCAGCCGCGAAGACGGTTCGCCCGAGCCCGACCTGGAAGCACAGACCCGCCTAGCCTTCGACAACCTGAACGCCATCCTGAAAGCCGCCGGCTGCACTTTTGACGACGTGGTGGACGTCACCGTCTTCATCGTCGATCCGGCGTCCAAGTTCGAGACCATCTGGAAGGTGTTCCCCGACTACTGGGGCCAGGCGCCGCACCCGACACTGACCGGTGTCGGCGTGACTTGGCTGTATGGCTTCGACTTCGAGATCAAGGTGATTGCCAAGCTGCCGGAGCCCAATGCAGGCTGATCTGGCGCGGCGGAGTCGGAACGGTGCGCGCGAACGGAGTGCCCACCGTTTGGGTCTGCCGTAGCGAGAAGCCGGCAGGCGGTTGGGGCCAATACCGGCCATAGTACCCGTAAGAAGGTTATGACATACGGGCGAAACTTCGTCGCTACGGTTACCTCCGATCGCGAAATTGCTTTCTCCCAATGAGAACCGCGGCTACGCCCGCCCTTCAGCCCGCGAGCCCAGCTGCTCCTGCAGGAATTCAATAAAGCGCTGCGTCTTGGCCGGCAGCAAGCGGGTTTCGGTCAACGCGTAGACCGGTATCGGGTTGCTCTGCCACTGCGGCAAAACCCGGCGCAGGCGGCCTGCCGCCAGCTCGTCCGCAGCGATCTCCCCAGGCAGCAGGATCACGCCCTGGTCCAGTGTGGCCAGCCGGCGCAGCATGCCGATGCTGTTGATCTGCAAGCGCCCGCCGACCTCCACCTCGACGCTTTCTGCCCCCTGGTGCAGCGTCCATGTGCCGACCTTGGGAAAGCCCAAGCACGCGTGCCGCGCCAGGTCGCTGGGGTGCATGGGCTCGCCAGATATCTCCAGGTAGCGCGGCGAGGCATAGGCCTGCACCAACAGGCGGGCCAGCAGGCGGGCAACCAGGCCCGAGTCCTTCAGCTCGCCCATGCGAATGGCCACGTCGAAGGGTTCAGCGACCAGGTCCACGCGGCGGTGCGTGAGGTCTAAATCAAAGCGGATGCCGGGGTAGCGACGCGCAAATTCGGCAATCAGCGGCGCCAGGTAGATGGTTGCAAAGTCCACCGGCAGCGACGCGCGCAGCACGCCGCTGGGCTGCGCCAGCATTTCGCCCAATTGCTCGTGGGCGATGCGCGCCTCGTCCACGATGCGCCGGCAGCGCTCGTAGTACAGCTGCCCGGCTTCGGTCAACTCCACCTTGCGGGTGGTGCGGTGCAGCAGGCGCAGGCCAATCGCCCTCTCCAGGGCGCTGATGCGCCTGGACAACGTGGAGTTCGGCACCCCCGTGGCGTCGGCCGCGCGGCGAAAGCTGCGCGCCTGGGCGACCTCCACAAACAAGGCCATGTCGTTCAGCATTTCCATCTTGATTACGCCATTTATGGATCAATGATTGCCATTTTTACGTATTTATCTCTTAGGAGGATTAATCGAAGATACACCCATCGCATCCGCACCAGAAGAAATCCACCATGACTATCCCCATCGCCCGCATGCAGCACGCCCACCGGGGCCCGCATTTCCAGGCCTACCGCCTGCATGCCTCTGGAGCTGCACCGCTGGACCCTTTCATGGGCATAGACCACGCCTGGATGGGCGCACCCACGTTTCCGCCGCATCCGCACGCTGGCTTTTCGGCGGTGACGTACTTGTTCCTCGACTCGGAAACCGGTATTGCCAACCGCGACTCGCAGGGCAATCGCACATTGATCGAGCCAGGCGGCCTGCATTGGACCGCCGCTGGCAGCGGCGTGGTGCACGAAGAAAACCCTGCAGTGCCAGGGCGCACCGCGCACCTGCTGCAAATCTTCGTCAACCTGCCGCAGGACCGGCAGAACGCAGCGCCGTTCGCGTTGACGCTGGCCCCGCAAAACGTACCCGTGGTGCAGCGCCCCGGCGTCCAGGTTCGCGTGCCCTTGGGCAGCTTTGGCGGTCTGCACTCGCCGCTGGCGCCGCCCACCGCAGCCACTTTGCTGGACATCACGCTGGAGGCGGGCGCTGAGCTGGTGCTGCCGGTGCCTGCAGGGCAGCGCGCCTTTTTCATGCCGATCGCGGGCAGCGCAGCGCTGGATGGCCAAGGCTTCGGTCTGGACGATCTCGGCGCCCCGATCCTGCCCGTCTACGCCGAGGCCAGGACGCACACGCTAGCCGCCCCGGCTGCGCGCGCCCAGGTCGCCGTGTTCATCGGCGCACCACTGCACCAAGCTATTTTTTCCAACGGGCCCATGGCTTTTGCGAGCCAACAGGACCTTGTCGCGGCTACCGCCGCTTACCACCGTGGCGATATGGGAAAGCTGTAACAGCTCGCCACCCTTCCCGGGGCGGGTATTCCACGCGCCCCGTTCCATTCACTACCTAGGAGTTACACCATGAAAGTTGAACGATTCACCGCCGACAACACTGCCTTGCTGCTGATCGACCACCAGGTCGGCACCATGCAACTGATCAAGAACATTGACAAGGAGCTGGCCGCCAAGCAGTCGATTGCTCTGGCCAAGATGGCCAAGATACTCAATATGCCGGTGGTCATCACGTCCAGCCAGGAAACCAACGCCCAAGGCCCGATCCTGCCGGAAATCGCCAACATCCTGCCCGAAGCGCATGCAGCCCGCGTCAAGCGCCCCGGCGTAGTGAATGCCTGGGCCTACGCCGACTTCCGCAACGCGGTGCTGGCGACCGGCCGCAAAAACCTGATCATGGCTGGCGTCACCACCGACGTGTGCCTGATCTTCCCAGCCATTGATGCCGCGCTAGAAGGCTTCAACGTGCAGGCCGTGATGGATGCGTCTGGCTCCCCCAGCGACTTGTCCGAAGAGTTTTCGCGCCAGCGCATGCACGACGCAGGCGTGGTGCTGACCGCCACCAACACGCTGATGGCGGAGATTGCGCAGGACTGGTCCACACCGGCCGGGCAGCAACTGATCACCCTGCTGTTCACCGATGTGTTCCCAGCCCTGGGTGCAGGCATCGTCTAAGGTTCGCGTCGCGCTGCGACGCGCGACTATCAATGCCCCGCCAGCACCTGCTCCAGCTCGGAGAAGGTCTGCGCCATGGCCGTCACTGGCAAGGGATGGCCCAGTTGGCGCTCCACCTGGGTTTGCGACACCAGACCACGGATACGCGGCGCACCGTCGGCAGTGTCGATCACCAGCAGGTGCGGGCGACCGCGCTGCACCAGGGTAGCAACAACCTCCGCCACGGTGGAGCGCTGCAGCGCAGCGAAGGTGATGGCGTCAATCTCGGCCAGCGGCGTCATCACGTCGGAGGCGGTCAGGTCTTCGTGCTTGATCTGGCGTTGGTGCACCAGGCGCATGGGTTTGTCACCGGCGATATCGGCCGATGTCAGGATGCCGTCCACCGAGGGCATGTCGGACACCACGAACAGCAGGCGCACGCCCTGGTAGATCATTTTCAGTTCGGACTGGTCCAGCGAGGTTTGCGGCTGCACCGTGGCGGCGCGGATCTGCGCCAAGTCGGTAAACACTTCCATGGCGGGCGACTCCAACGTCACCGGGCCGTGCTGCGGGGGCTGGACCTGAACGATATGCGTACCTGCGGGGAAGCGGAATGTGGGGAGAGAGCCGTCTGACATGGGAACCTTTCAAAACCGCACCCTGTGTTGTGTCTGCGGCGCTGTACGTCTGCCAGATGCTGGTTGCTACGGGTGCCATAAAGCTGCAACCGACTCCGTTATAGGCCTGTCTCTGCAGGGCCACAAGGGGTTTTACTAGGGTTAACCCTCAATTTACCTGCGCTTTGCAATGCCCTCCCGAAACCTGGCTTTTCAGGCAACTAATACACAGCGCGGGACCCTACCAAACAACCAAATCGGGTAGATTCCATGCTCCCGCATGTTCGCTCAAGCCCACCATGACCACGACCACCTGGCTCCTTTTCATCACCATTTCCCTGGTTACCGCCTTCACTCCCGGCCCGGCCGTGTTATTGGCGGTGTCCAACACCATCGCCTGGGGCTTGCGCAAGACGCTGCTAGGCAGCTCGGTGGGTAGCGCGATCGGGGTTTTTACGGTGTCTGGCATTGCCATGGCAGGGCTGGGCACCTTGCTGCATACCTCGGCTTGGCTGTTTGCCGGGTTGAAGACCGCCGGCGCGCTATATCTGATGTACCTGGGCTACCGCCAATGGACTAATCCCGGCTCGGTGTTCAGCAAAGCCGCCCAGGCCCAGGCACAGCAACACAAGTCCCGCTTTGCGCTGGCCCGCCAGGGCCTGCTGGTGTCGCTGACCAACCCCAAGAGCATTTTGTTCTTCACCGCGCTGTTTCCACAATTCCTGCGCCTGGACGCCCCCATGCTGCCGCAATTTCTGGAGCTGACCAGCGTATTTACCGCCTGCGCTTTGTCTTCACACGTGGTCTATTCGCTAATGGCCACACGCTTGCAGGGCTGGTTTTCCACCCCTCGCCGCGCCCAGGTGTTCAACCGCGTCACCGGCGGCGCCTTTGGCCTGCTGGGTCTGGGGCTGCTAAGGCTGAAGAACCCGAACTGAGCAGGCTGGCTGCGGGCCGCACAGCGGGCCGTGCATGCTACAAGCGTGTCATATTTCGTCACGCAACGTAGCGTCGCGGGCTGGCCGGCATTTGCACAATCGTGGTTCCACTCGTGACCACGGATTGACGACCATGCCCAAACCCCTCTTCTCCCACATCCGGCTCCTGTCAGCGGGGCGCAGCACGGTGCTGGCCACGCTGACCACCCTCGCGGCCTGCGGCGGTGGCAGCGGAGATACATCCAGCAGCCCCACCACGGTAGACGCAGAGAAGCTGCAGCAGACCACAGTCAGTGGCTTTCCGCATGCTGTGGACATCTACAAGCCGGTGGGCGCCACCCGGGCCATCGTGGCGCTGCATGGTGGCGGCGGCAACAAGACGGCCATCGCCTACCAGCTGGGGTTGAACAGCACGGCAGACAGCGCCAGCAACACCACCATCAACTGGGCCTGGCTGCAAGCCCACCATGTCATGTTGGTGCTGCCCCAGGGCCAGCACATAGACGGACAGGAGGGCGCCACCACCTGGACCAACTACGCCATGCGGTCAGGCCAGGATGACAAGGCTTTTCTGCAGGCCCTGGCGGCGCAGATACGCAGCGACTACGGCATCGACACCATCACGCTGATGGGGCACTCCATGGGCGGGGTGATGACCAACCGCATGTGGTGCGAATCACCCAGCACCTTTTCCAGCTATGTGTCGCTGGCCGGCCCGGCGTCCACCACCTTCAACCGGCCGGCCACTCCTTGCCAGCCGGGCAGCGCGGCAAAACCCTATATGGGCATCATCGGCGACAGCGACGAGGTGATGCAGACCACCGGCGCCTGGGCCGCGCCCAGCTGGACCATCAACCCGGCGGTCGTGCTCGCCTCGCTCCCGGCGTGGGACAACAACACCGTCATCGCCGAAATGCTGCAGCAGCAGACCCGCACAACGCTGCTATGCGGGCAGACGCTGGATGCCAACAACTACAGCACCAGCGGCAATATCGACAGCTGGACCAGTTGCGGTGGCCGGCTGGTACTGAAGCGGGTACACGGCGCGGAGCATGGCGTGGCATCCATCAATACCCAAATGAACAGCAGCAACCCCACCCAAGTGATGGACACCGTGGCCAACTTTGTGGAAGGGCTCTGAGCGGCCCGAGCCAGGAAACGGGCCGGCCTAAAATCTGGCCATGCAACAGCCCCGTAACGCCACCGGTGACAGCTTCTTCGCCTGGGACGGTGATGTACTGATCGTCAACATCCTGGGCAAGCCCTCGGCCTGCTGTGACGCGATCGCCAAGCCCATGGGCACGCAACTGAAGGTCAGCGTGACGGCCACGCCAAAAAACGGCAAGGCCACTGACCACATGGTGCGCTTTCTGGCACCGCTTTTTGGCGTGGCAGTGGCCGATATCGAAGTGGTGTTTGGCCGGGAAAGTGTGCACAAGCAGTTGCGTATCAAGGCACCAAAGAAGCTGCCGCCGGTATTCGACGCGGGCTAGACTCCGGAACTTTGCCGGGCGCACAGGCTCCGACCCGGCATACTCTGGCCCCACCATGCTGCATCGCCTCCTTACCGCTCTCGTTTTCATAGCTGCCAGCGCAATATCCATCAGCGCAAACGCCCAAAAATCCACAGTCAACACCGAACAGGTGCACGCCGAGCTGGTGGCCCACGCACCACAGGGTGCGGTGCCCGGCCAGCCGGTCTGGGTGGGCTTGCAGATCAGCCACCAGCCCGAGTGGCACACCTACTGGAAGAACGCCGGCGACTCCGGCCTGCCCACCACGTTGAGCTGGACCCTGCCGCCTGGCGTCACCGCCGGCGACATCGCCTGGCCGCTGCCGCACAAGATTCCGGTGGGCACACTGGCCAACTACGGCTACGAGGGTACGGTGCTGCTACCCGTGCCACTGACCATCACCCCGGCCTTCAAGCCCTCGCTGCTGGCCAGCGACCTGGAGGTCAAGCTGCACGCCGCCTGGCTGGTCTGCCGCAAGGAATGCATTCCGCAAGAAGGCGACTTTGTACTGAAGATCTCGGTGAAAAGCTCCACCGGACTGAACGCTGCCGCCTTTAACGCCGCACAAGCTGCCCAGCCCGAACCGCTGGTGGCGCGCAGCAATGTGGTGCTCAAGGGCAACACCCTGCGCGTCAGCGTGACCGACCTGCCGCCCGAAATACGCGGCAAAACACTGCAACTGTTCCCCGAAACCCCAGAAATCACCGAAACCGCGGCCGAACCCACCCAGAACTGGGAAGGCGATGTGTGGACTGCCGACGTGCCTCTGTCCGCCCAGCGCAGTCAAAGCCCGGACGAAATGCCGCTGGTACTGGTGACGGCCGATGGCGAGCCCCGTCGGGGCTTTCGCACGCTGGCCAATGTGAGCGGCCGCTGGCCGGCCGTGGCCGCCGTACCCACGGTGTCGCCCGCCCTGGCCGCCGCCTTGCAGGCGAACAGCGCGGCATCGCAAATCCCCACAGCCCCCAGCCTGACCTGGGGCGCAGCCCTGCTGGGTGCGCTGCTGGGTGGCTTGATACTGAACCTGATGCCCTGCGTGTTCCCGGTGCTGGCCATCAAGGTCATGGGCTTTGCGCAGCATGCCGGTGACCGCCGGGGCCACCGCGTGGACGGCATGGCCTACAGCGCAGGCGTGGTGCTGTCCTTTCTGGCGCTGGGCGGGCTGATGCTGGCCCTGCGCGCGGGCGGTGAACAGCTGGGCTGGGGCTTTCAGCTGCAGTCACCGGCCGTGGTGGCGGGGCTGGCCGTGCTGTTCACCGTGGTGGGGCTGAACCTGGCCGGGCTCTTCGAATTTGGCCAGTTCCTGCCCAGCCGCGTGGTGACGCTGCAGGCGCGCAATCCGGCGCTGAACGCATTTTTGTCCGGCGTGCTGGCGGTGGCCGTGGCCTCGCCCTGCACCGCTCCCTTCATGGGGGCTTCGCTGGGTTTTGCCGTGGGCCTGCCCGCCGTGCAGGCGCTGCCGGTGTTTGCCATCATGGGCATGGGCATGGCCCTGCCCTACCTGGCCGCCAGCCTGAGCCCGGCCGTCGCGCGGCTGCTGCCACGCCCCGGCGCCTGGATGCAAACCCTGCGCAGGCTGCTGGCGATTCCCATGCTGGCCACGGTGGCCTGGCTGGTCTGGGTGCTGGCCCAGCAAAGCGGCATGTCGGGAGCCGCCAGCCTGCTGGCGCTACTGGCCGGGGTGGCGGTGGTGCTGTGGACGCTGCGCCAGAAAAACACCACATACGCTATTGTTTCGATAGCGGCCACCGCAGTATTGGCCTTCGCCATCGGCCATAACATTACACAACTGGCGCCGCCTGTCCGCGCCCTTGCCGATGGCCGCTGGCAAGCCTGGGAGCCGGGCCAGGTCGAGCAGACCCTGGCCGCCGGCCAGCCCGTGATGGTGGACTTCAGCGCCGCCTGGTGTATTACCTGCCAATACAACGAGCGCACCACCCTGGCCCACCCCGCCGTACTGGCCGACCTGGACGCCAAAAACGTGCAGCTGCTGCGCGCCGACTGGACCCGGCGCGACCCGGCCATCACCGCCGCCCTGGGCCAGCTGGGCCGCAACGGTGTGCCGGTGTATGTGCTGTACAAGCCCGGCAGCGCGCCGCAGGTGCTGTCCGAGGTGCTGAACGTGGACGACTTGCGCGCGGCCATCGCCCAGCTGTAGCTGCAGCACCTGGCAGGCCTTGTCGCAAGACTGTCACTGATAAAGGGTTTTCCCGTCACGCAAGAGTCATGTTTTGTGGATATCGTTTGCTGTAGTCAAACGACGTCCGACAAAGAAGCCCGCTGTGAACCCGATTATTTCCGTGCGCGGCCTGCGCGTAGCCTATGGCGCGAACGAAGTGCTCAAAGGCATTGACCTGGATATTGAACCGGGCAGTTTCGTGGCCCTGCTGGGCGCGTCGGGCTGCGGCAAGACCACGCTGTTGCGCACCCTGTCGGGCTTCAACCCCGTCAAGGCGGGCAGCATCACAGTCAAGGGCCAGGACATCCTGCACGAACCGCCCGAGCGCCGTGGCATGGCGATGGTGTTCCAGTCGTACGCGCTGTGGTCACACATGAGCGTGGCGCAAAACATTGGCTACGGCCTGAAGCTGCGCCGCGTGCCGCGCGCCGAGATCCAGCAACGCGTAGACAAGCTGCTGCAGATGCTGGGCCTGCAAGGCTTTGGTGCGCGCGGCGTAGGCGAGCTGTCCGGCGGGCAGCGCCAGCGCGTGGCCCTGGGCCGCGCCCTGGCGGTGGAGCCTGAAATCTTGCTGCTGGACGAGCCGCTGTCCAATCTGGACGCCGGCATACGCCTGCAGATGCGCCACGAGATCCGATCCATCCAGCGCGCGCTGGGCGTCACCGCCATCCTGGTCACGCACGACCGCGAAGAAGCCATGGTGATGGCCGACCAGGTGGTGATACTAGAGCAGGGCCGCATTGCCCAGATCGGCGCCCCGGAAGACGTATACCAGCGCCCGCAAACACCGTACGTGGCGACCTTCATGGGGGCCGACAACACCATCCACTGTGAAGCCCAGGCCGACAACAGCGGCGTACAGCTGCGTGTGCCGCGCGTACCGCAGGCCCAGGTGTGGTGCGCCGCCAGCACGCCGGTGCAGGGCCCGGCGCAAGTGCATTTCCGCAGCGAAATGGCGAGTCTCGGCGCGCCCGACGCGCAGACCGATGACAGCCTGCAGATACCCGGCCGCATCCACCAGGTGAGCTACCTGGGCGGCGGCTACCGCTGCGAAATCACGACCGAATGCGGCGCATTCTTCATCGACCACCCGCGCCCCATGGCGAACGGCGACACCGTTACCGTCTGCATTCCCGCCCACGCGCTGCACATCTACCCACGTGCCTCGGCACAGGCCTGAGTCCCTTTTTTTTAATTGCTACACAGGAGCACTCCATGCCACTACTTCGCCGCACACTCGCTGCCTCCATTGCCCTGGCGCTGGGCACTCTGTCCCTGGGCGCACAGGCCCAGACCACCACGCTGCATGTGATCAGCGGCGGCTCGCAGAACATGGTGGACTACGTGACCGACTACCTGGGCCCGCTGTTCGAGAAGCTGAACCCGGGCGTCAAGGTCAGTGTCGTCGGCACCGGCCCGGACGATGCCGGTTCGCAAAAGATGATGGAAAAACTGCAGGCCCAGAAAGCTGCTGGCGCCGCCACCTGGGACACCGACGTGATCGTGCCCAATCAGCAAAAAACCGGCGAAATGGTGCGCGACGGCCTGCTGCTGAAATACCGAGACAGCATCCCCACCGGCAAGTACGCCGTCAGCCAATCTGCCAAGCAGGCCCTGGGCGTGAATGTGGACGGCTACGTGATGCCCATGTTTGAAAGCCAGACTGCGCTGGCCTACAACCCCGACCTGATCAAGACCCCGCCCGCTTCCTATGACGAGCTGCGTGCCTTTGTGGCCAAGAACCCCAAGAGCTTTGGCTACAACGGTCTAAAGGGCGGCATGTCGGGCGTGGCCTTTGTGGTGGGCTGGATGTATGCCTACGGCGGCAATCCCGAGACCGTGCAGCAGGGCCCGTACGACGGCAAGTCGCCTGCCGGCTGGAAGAAGGCTTTCGCCGACCTGAAAAGCTTCAACCAGCAGGTGGTCTTCACCCCCGGCAACGCCGGCACGCTGGACATGCTGAACCGCGGCGAAATCGCCATGGGCCCGGTGTGGGTAGACATGTTCCAAAGCTGGAAGGCCGAGGGCCGTCTGGCACCCAACATGAAGCTGAAAATCCTGTCGCCCGGCATGCCTGGCCAGCCCTACTACTACGCCATCCCGGCCAAGGCGAAGAACGTGGAACTGGCCAAGAAATTCATCGCCCTGGCCACCAGCCCGCAAGTGCAGGCCGACGGCATTGTGCGGCGCTTCAACTGGTACCCGGGCATTGACGCTAATGTGGTCAAACCCGTACTGGACCCCAAGATCTGGAACCAGCTGTTCGTGGACGTAACCCCGGCCGACCTGGCACGCAATGGCAAGCCCTTCCCGCTGGCGCCTTATTTCAAGGACCTGCGCGAGCAGTACGAAGCCCAGGTACAGAACTAAGCACGCTAAGCGATGCACCGCAGACCTTCCGAACTTTTGTCCGCCCTGGCCCTGCTGCTACCCGCCTTGGTGATGGTGGGTCTGCTGTTTGTCTACCCGCTGGTGTTTTCACTCACCTATGCCTTCCGTAATGAAGGCACGGGCGGCTGGGACCTGGGTAATTTCTCCAAGGCCTTCGCACTGTATGGTGGCGATATCACACTGACAGCGATCGTCACCGTGCTGTCTACCGCGCTGGTGGGCGTGCTGGCGGTGGCCATTGCGGGCTATCTCACTCTGGGTGAAAACCAGCGCGCGGTAGCTGCGCTGCGCTGGATTTACCGCTGGCCACTGTTCATTCCCTTTGTGGTGGCGGCCCAGCTGATGCGCACCTTTCTGGCCAAGAACGGCATGCTGAACAACGCACTGATGGCGGCGGGCCTGGTGGAGCCGCTAAATGCCATGAGCCTGCTGGACTGGCGTGGCGTGGCGGTCACCTTTGTGTGGAAGCAGCTGCCGTTTGCCGCGCTGCTGATCAGCGGAGCCATGGCCTCCATGGACCGCTCCATGATCGAATCGGCGCGTGGCCTGGGTGCGGGGCGGCTGCGCATCCTGCTGGAAATCGTGCTGCCGCAGGTGATGGCCACCGTGTGGGTCAGTCTGATCTTGTCTTTTGTGACCATGCTGTCGGCGCTGTCGGTGCCGATGATGATCATCGCCGGCTCGCCCACGCTGCTGACTGTGGACATGGCCTGGCGCGTCAACTCCTATGGCGACTACGGCGTAGCCAACGCGCTGGGCTTTGTGGCGTTTGCGATGAGCGGAGTGGCCGCGTGGTTCTATCTGCGCCAAGGTCTGCGCACGGGCGGGCAACCCAAATGAAGCTCAGCCATTCCCGCACCCCGGACTTCGTGGGCTCGCTGCTGCAGGTACTGCTCATTGGCCTGTTAGCCATCGCCGTCTTTGGCCCGCTGCTGAACATGCTGATCTGGACCGTCACCGAAGCCTGGTACTTCCCGGCCAAGCTGCCGGTGCGCTGGGGCTTCGCCTTCTGGAACAAGGTGTTCCGCCCCGAAGCCGGCGCCATGCGTGCGCTGACCACCAGCCTGCTGATAGCGGTGCTGACGGTGCTACTGAGCCTGGCGGTGGCCATTCCCGCCGGTTACGCCTTGTCCAAACGCACGCTGCCGTTTCGCAACCTGTTTTTGCTGTTCTTTCTGCTGCCGCAGGCCTTCCCTACGGTGGCGGTGCACATGAATATCGCGCGCATCTTTTACGGCCTGGGCCTGACCGGCACCATCTGGGGCGTCATGCTGGTGCATGCCATACAGGGTCTGGTCTTCGCCGTGTGGATCGCCTCGGCCTCATTCGCCGCCATCCACCAGGAACAGGTGGAAGCCGCGCGCAACCTGGGTGCATCTCCGCTGCGCGCCTTCCTGACTGTGACCCTGCCTCTGGCGGCACCCGGGCTGATGGCCAGCGCCATCTTCGTATTCCTGATCTCGCTGGACGAGTTCTCGGGCACCTTCTTCGTCGGCGTGCCGGATGTGCACACCCTGCCGCTGACCATGCTGAACGCGGCCATGGAAGGCAACTACCAGATCGCATCCATCACCGCACTCTTGCTGCTGGTGCCATCGGTACTGTTCATGCTGTTTGTGGAGCGTTTCCTGAAGGCCGATGTGCTGGCGGGCGTGGGGAAATAAGCCCATGGTGGTGCCCGCTGAATACTCCATCTGGCTACGCCCCGCAGCACCGGATGAAGCCGCGCTGCTGCAGACGATTGATCGCCTGGCGGCCCTGCGCGGCAGCGAGCGCTTCGCCCCGCACGTGACGGTGCAGGGCGACCTGGCCCAGCCGCTGGACGCACTACGCCACATGCTGGCGCCCCTGGCACGCAAAATACCGGCACAGCGCTGGCGGGTGGAGGCAGTGGAATGCAGCCCGCATTTCTTCCGCTGTATGGTGTTGCGCTTTGCCCCCTGCACCGCCTTCAAGGGAATGCAGGCTGCGGCACAAGCCTTCAGCCAGACAAAGCTAGGCTTGTCACCCTTTCCCCACCTGAGCCTGGCCTATGGCGAAGCGCAACCGGACAACGCCCGGCTGTGCCAGGAACTGGCCGATGAATACGTGGGGCGTGAGATCGTGCTGGACCGGCTCAGCATCTGTCACTCGTCCAAAAAAGTACCCGTACCAGACTGGCGCTACCTGGCGGACTATGTACTGACCCGCTAAAAACCGGGGTTTTGACCACGTCGAATACGTAAAGTTTACATATACAAACGCAAAGAATTCCAATTTCACGGTATTCTAAAAAGCCGGCAATTGTTGCCTGTGCAAAAAGACAGGCCATGAAAAACTCCCTCATCTCAACAAGCTTCTTTCGCGCATGCGCGCCAACTACTTTTGCGCTAGCTCTTGCCATTAGCTTGGCCGCCTGCGGCAGTGGCGGCGGTGGCAGTAGCAGCGGTACCTCTGGCACCGTAAGCATAGGTGGCACCGTCAGCGGCCTCACGGGTTCAGGCCTGGTGCTGCAAAACAACGCGGGCGACAACCTCGCCATCTCCGCAAACGGCAGTTTCACCATGGCCACGGCCCTGGCCGTGGGGGCCAGCTATAGCGTCACAGTCAGTAGCCAGCCAAGCTTGCCCAGCCAGACCTGCACCGTCAGTAACGGTAGCGGTACGGCCAGTGCGTCCGTCACCAATATCGCGGTGACTTGCACCACACCTTCAGTGCGATTTGCCTACGTAGCGAATAGCGGTGCAAATACAGTGTCGGCCTACACGGTCGATACCAACACGGGGGCTTTGACCTCGGTAGGCACCGCCTATGCGACAGGCGTGGCTCCTGACTCGGTCGTGGTTGCGCCGTCGGGCAAATTTGCCTATGTGGTGAACTTCAATGACAACACCCTGTGGACTTACGCCATTGACACCAGCACCGGCGCCTTGAGTACTGTTGGCAGCAGCTCCGCGACCGGCAATAACCCAACCACCGTTGCCCTCGCTCCCTCGGGCAAATTCGCTTATGTGGCCAACTCCATCGACAACACGGTTTCCAGCTACACCGTGGACACGACCACTGGCGCCTTGACAACACTTGGAACGGTCGCAACGGGAGCCAGTCCGCGCTCCGTCACAGTGGATCCCTCGGGTAAATTCGCCTACGCCAGCAATTACAGCGACGGCACGGTTTCCGCCTACACAGTGGATAGCAGCACCGGCACGCTGACGGCCATTGGCACGGTGGCAACCGGTTCAGGCCCCCGCTCAATCGCTATAGACCCCACCGGTAAATTCGCCTATGTGGCGAACTTCGGTTCCGGCAGCTTCAACAACACGGTTTCGGCCTATAGCATCAACACCAGCACCGGAGTATTGACCACCGTGGGAACATACACCGCAGGCACGGCACCCCGCTCGGTAGCGGTAGACCCGCGGGGCAAGTTCCTCTATGTGGCCAACTCGGAGGCCGACACCGTGACCGCCTACAGCATCAACACCAGCACAGGGGCACTGACCACGGTAGAAAGCTTTGCCACCGGTAGTAAACCGTATGCAGTGGCCGCCGACCCCACGGGCCAATTTGTCTACGTAGCCAATTCCAACGCCGCCACTGTCTCGACCTACAGCATCAATAGCAGCACAGGCGCCCTGACGCAGACCGGAAGTTATGCCGCAGGCACGGGAGCGGCTGCCGTAGCCACCACGCAGTAGCAGACCAGGCCATCGGCGACATGCCGCTGCCGATGGCCTATCCCGCACCGACCACCGCCGTCGGTAAACGGCATCCCTGCTGACAACCAGGTTCATCGAAGCCTGCTATGTTGGAACCTGTGTCAAAAAAACAGGAGCCTCCATGACAGCCCCATCTCCCCACGCGTTCGCGCCCGCCCTGCAAACATTCACCACCGCTACGGGTGAGTCCGGCCAGTACTGGTCGCTGCCGGAGCTGGCCAAGCGGCTCCCCAGCGTGAATCGACTTCCGGTATCTGTACGCATCGTGCTCGAATCGGTGCTGCGCAACTGCGACGGCAAAAAGGTGACGCCCGAGCACGTGGCGCAATTGGCGCACTGGTCCCCCACTGCCGAGCGCACCGATGAAATCCCCTTTGTCGTGACCCGAGTGGTGCTGCAGGACTTCACCGGCATCCCCCTGCTGGCCGACCTGGCCGCTATGCGCAGCGTGGCCGCATCGCTGGGACAAAGCCCCAAGACCATAGAGCCGCTGGTGCCGGTAGACCTGGTGGTAGACCACTCGGTGATGGTGGACTACTACGGCACCCCCCAGGCGCTGGACCTGAACATGAGGCTGGAATTCCAGCGCAACCATGAGCGCTACCAGTTCATGAAATGGGGCATGCAGGCTTTTGACACCTTCCGCGTGGTGCCGCCCGGCTTTGGCATCGTGCACCAGGTAAACCTGGAATACCTGGCGCGCGGTGTCTACAAAAACCCCAAGGACACAGCTGCCGCACCGGTGTACTACCCCGACTCGCTGGTCGGCACCGACAGCCACACCACCATGATCAACGGCATCGGCGTGGTGGGTTGGGGTGTGGGCGGCATCGAGGCTGAAGCCGCCATGCTGGGCCAGCCGGTGTACATGCTGACACCCGATGTGGTGGGCTTCGAGCTGACCGGCACGCTGCGCGAGGGCGTAACCGCCACCGACCTGGTGCTGTTTGTCACCAATATCCTGCGCGCCGAAAAAGTGGTGGGCAAGTTTGTCGAATTCTTCGGCCCTGGCGCGGCGTCCATTCCTGTGCCGGACCGCGCCACCATTGGCAATATGGCGCCGGAATATGGCGCCACCATGGGCTTCTTCCCCGTGGATGACAAGACCGTGGCCTACTTCAAGGGTACGGGCCGCATCGATGCCGAAATTGCCTTGTTCGAGGCCTACTACAAGGCGCAAGGCCTATTCGGCATGCCCAACCCGGGCGATATCGACTACAGCAAAGTCGTGCGATTAGACCTGGGCACCGTCGTCCCCAGCCTGGCCGGCCCCAAGCGTCCGCAGGACCGCATTGATCTGGACAAGCTCTCAAGCACCTTCAGCACGCTGTACAGCCAACCCAACGAAGCTAACGGCTTCAACCAAGCGGCCGAAACCCTGCTGTCGCGCTACCCACTGCCATCCGGCGGCGGCGTGGACATCGGCAACGGCGACGTGCTGATTGCCGCCATCACCTCTTGCACCAACACCTCCAACCCCAGCGTCATGCTGGCCGCAGGCCTGCTGGCCCAAAAAGCCGTAGAAGCCGGCCTGACAGTGCTGCCGCACATCAAGACCTCGTTGGCACCCGGCTCACGCATCGTCACCGAATACCTGGAAAAAGCCGGCCTGCTGCCCTACCTGGAAAAGCTGGGCTTCTACCTGGCGGGCTATGGCTGCACCACCTGCATTGGCAATGCAGGTGACCTCACGCCCGAAATCAATGCTGCCATCACTGGCAACAAGCTGGTGTGTGCTGCCGTGCTGTCGGGCAACCGCAACTTCGAAGCCCGCATCCACCCCAACCTGAAGGCCAACTTCCTGGCCTCGCCTCCGCTGGTGGTGGCCTATGCCATCGCGGGCAATGTGATGACCGACCTGGCTACCCAGCCGCTGGGCAAGGGCAACAAGGGCCAAGACGTGTACCTGCGCGACATCTGGCCCAGCATGGCTGAGATCGACGAAAAGCTGCACTACGCCATGAACGCCCAGTCCTTCCGCACCAACTACGACAAGGTCAAGGCCGAACCCGGTGCGCTGTGGAGCAGCATCCAGGGCGTCACCGGCCAGGTCTACAACTGGCCGCAGTCCACCTACATTGCCGAACCGCCCTTCTTTGGCGGCTTCACCCAACAGCCCGCCGTAGCAGCTGCGGGCTTTACCGGTGCGCGCCCCATGGCACTGTTTGGCGACTCCATCACCACCGACCACATCTCGCCGGCTGGCTCGATTGCCGAGAAATCACCGGCCGGCCAGTGGCTGCTGGCCAACGGGGTACCCAAAGCCGACTTCAACAGCTACGGCTCGCGCCGCGGCAACCACGACGTGATGGTGCGCGGCACCTTCGCCAACGTGCGCATCAAGAATCTGATGCTGCCACTAGACGCCAACGGCTCACAGGTCGAAGGCGGGCTGACGCTGCACCAACCCAGCGGCGAGAAGCTGTTTATCTACGACGCGGCGCAAAAGTACATGGCGGCAGGTGTGCCCACCGTGGTGTTTGGCGGCGAGGAATACGGCACGGGTTCGTCCCGCGACTGGGCGGCCAAGGGCACGCAGCTGCTGGGCATCAAAGCCGTGATTGCCCGCAGCTTTGAGCGCATCCACCGCGCCAACCTGGTGGGCATGGGCGTACTGCCGCTGCAGTTCAAAGGAGACGACAGCTGGCAAAGCCTGGGCCTGCGCGGCGACGAAACCATTGACGTGCTGGTAGACGGCGCGCTGCAGCCACAAATGGATGTGCAACTGGTGATCCACCGCGCCAATGGCACGCAGCAAAACGTAGCCGTACGCCTGCGCATCGATACACCTATTGAGGTGGACTACTACCAACACGGCGGCATCCTGCCATTTGTGCTGCGCCAGTTGCTGGCCAATTGATCAAAAGAAGCAGGGGCGCCCTCCCCTGCGGTCACACTAATTTGCTGAGCGTGTTCTTGACCGCTGCAGCGGCTCCGGTGGAATAGGCCGCAATGGCACTGGCAGATGCGAGTCCCCCACGGGTCACACCCTTGTATACCGACTGCACTGCGTTTTCGAGATTGACGGTGCTTTGCGCCACCGACTTGATGCCGTTCCCCAGGCTCTGCACGCCTTGCGCGACGGCATCGGTCACACCAATGGCCGCAGCCCCCACCACCCCATACTTGTCGATATTGCTGCCGGAGGCGCGTGCTGCAAGCACTTGGGCATATCTGGATACGCCATTTGTACGCTGAATACTCATACGTCCCCGGCTGGTTGGTAGATAAGGAAGCGGCCTCTGCGTGGCTGCGCAGGCGTGAATGGAAGTTTACCCGTCACATACAAAGACACGCAAGCCGATCACACAGCCTTTACAAGTTGCTACTCAGGCACCAGGTAGCGTAAAAATGCATACGCCAGCTTCACAACTGGTCGTTGAACGCCGAAATATTTGCCACCTGAAAGCCACCGCTGAGTGACTGCAGCTCCTTGTGGTGCAGCTCGGCCAAGCGGCGCAAGCAGGTATCGCCCTTGGACGTCAGCCGCACCTCCACTTGCCGCCGGTCCACAGCGCTGGCTGAGCGGGTCACCAGCTCGGCAGCCTCACAGCGCGACACCAGTGCCACCACACCATGCTGCTGGGTCTGCAACCGCTCGGCCAGCTCGCCCACCGTAGCCCATTCGCGCCCTGGATAGCCCTTGATATGCAATAGCAACTGGTACTGCAGCGGAGTCAGCCCTTCGGACTGGGCGGCGTCCTCACTGAAACGCAGAAACCGGCGCAGCTGGTAGCGGAATTCCGATAGAGCCTCGTAGTCGGCTTTGGCAAGGGTCTTGGGGCGTGGGGGCATAGGTTCGCTCAAGGCAGGCAATTACATCACAATGTGATGTAATTGCAGTTTTGTGTGGCATCCATATCGCATGAAGCTCTCCCCTCCATTGTGGCTGTTGAACCTCTACCCCGCGACCACCTCGGTCAACAACGCCGAGCGGCTGCGGGCCAGCCTGGGTGCATTGATCGGCATCGCACTGACCGGCTGGCTCAGCACCCAGGCCATGGGTCTGACCCTGGCCGCCGCCTGGCTGATCGCGCCCATGGGCGCATCAGCCGTGCTGCTGTTTGCCCAGCCGGCCAGCCCGTTGGCACAACCCTGGTCCATTACCGGGGGTAATCTGCTCGCAGCTGTCATCGGCGTCAGCTGCGCCAAGCTCATCCCCATGCCGGTGGCGGCTGCAGCCCTTGCCATCAGCCTGTCCATCGCAGCCATGTTCTGGCTGAGATGCCTGCATCCGCCCAGCGGTGCGGTGGCACTGACCGCCGTACTGGGTGGGCCACAAATCCAAGCAGCAGGCTATGGCTTCGTTGCCAATCCGGTGGCGCTGAACACGGCACTCCTGCTGCTGGCGGCGTTGCTCTACAACAAAGCCACCGGCCGCCGCTACCCACACACCCAGCGCGCCGACGCCCCGCATCCGCACCAAACCAGCGATGCCGTACCCACCGCTCGCCTGGGCTTCACGCCTGAAGACCTGCAGACCGTGCTGAAGGACTACAACCAGGTGCTGGACGTGAGCTTTGACGACCTGGAAGCGCTGTTCCACCGCACGGAAACACAGGCCTTTCGCCGGCGCTTTGGTGCCAAACAATGCAGCGACATCATGTCCAAGGATGTGCTGTCCGCCGAGTTCGCCACCGAGCTGGCCGAAGCCTGGGACAGCATGCACACCCACCAGGTGCAAGCCCTGCCTGTGCTGGACCGGGCGCGACGGGTTATCGGCATCGTCACGCGCTCCAGCTTTTTGCGCCAGATTGATGACCATGGCTATCCAGGCCTATCCACGCGACTGCGTGCCCTGCTGCTGCGCACCCCGCACACGCACTCCAGCAAGGCCGAGGTGGTGGGCCAGATCATGACCACACCGGTCACCACGGCCTTTGACACCACGCCGCTGGGTGAGCTGGTGTCGCTGATGGCCGATGCGGGCCTGCACCACATACCGGTAGTCAACGCCCAGCGCCGCCTGGTGGGCATGGTCACGCAAACCGATGTGATGGCCGCCCTGTACGAAACCAGCCTGGCCCACCTGGGCCCGGCCAGCACAACAGCAAACTGATATGGACCACACCGCGACCCCCAACCGTGATTACGCCGCAGACCGGCGCATGCTGCTGACCGCCGGCCTGGCCGTTCCCGTAGGCGTGTTGGGCGCCTTGGCGGCCTGGCTGCTGCTGACGCTGATCCACACCTGCACCAATCTATTTTTCTTCCAGACGCTATCCACTGCAGACCAGTCACCCGCAGCAAACCACCTCGGTGCATGGAGCATCCTGCCCCCGGTGGTCGGTGGTTTGCTGGTCGGCCTGATGGCCAGGTTTGGCTCGGAAAAAATCCGCGGCCACGGCATTCCTGAAGCGATTGAAGTCATCTTGTTTGCCCGCAGCCGCATGTCGGCCAAGGTCGCCGTACTCAAGCCGCTGGCGTCGGGCATCGTTATAGGCTCGGGCGGCCCCTTCGGCGCCGAAGGCCCCATCATCATGACCGGCGGCGCCCTGGGCTCGCTGCTGGCCCAGCTCTTCCACCTGTCGGCATCGGAACGCAAGACCCTGCTGGTCGCGGGCGCTACGGCGGGCATGACGGCCGTGTTTGGAACCCCTGTGGCCGCCGTTCTGCTGGGCGTGGAGCTGCTGCTGTTTGAGCTGCGCCCGCGCAGCCTGCTAGCCGTCTCCATCGCATGCGCCGTGGCGGGCTTTGTGCGGCCACTGCTGCTGGAGGCCGGGCCCTTGTTTCCACTGCAAACCCAGGTCGCCAGCTGGCCGACCCTACTCGCCTGCGTGCTGCTGGGGCTGCTGGCCGCAGTGCTGGCGGCCGGCCTGTCCAACGCGCTGTATGCGATGGAGGACGCCTTCCACCGCCTGCCCCTGCATTGGATGTGGTGGCCGGCCATCGGGGGTCTGGCCGTGGGTATGGGCGGCTGGCTGCAGCCCCGGGCCCTGGGTGTGGGTTACGACGTGATCAGCGACCTGCTGAACCAGCGCCTGCTGCTGGCCAGCATACTGGCCCTGCTGGCAGTCAAGGCCATCATCTGGGTGATCGCCCTGGCCTCGGGCACTTCGGGTGGCGTGCTGGCGCCGCTGCTAATGCTGGGAGCGGGTATGGGCGCGGTGCTGGCATACGGTTGGACAGGCACGGACGCCGCGGTGTGGCCCTTGGTGGGCATGGCAGCCATGCTGGCCTGTGCGCTGGGTGCACCGCTGACGGCCACAGTCTTTGCTGTCGGCTTGACGGGCGACGTGAACGCCCTGCTGCCGCTGCTGCTGGCATGCACGGTGTCGCACGGCCTGAGCGTGCTGCTGATGCGCCGCTCCATCATGACCGAGCGCCTGGACCGCCGGGGCCGCCACGTGCACCGGGAATACGGGATGGACCCGCTGGAACGTACCCGCGTCGATGAAGCCATGACCCGCCAGGTGCAGACCATACCGGCCAGCACGCCGCTAACCGACATTCCAGAACGCTGGTTTGGCGCCCAACAGCAGCACCGCGCCTTTGCCGTAGTCCAGGCCGATGGCCGCTACGTAGGCATGCTGGACATCCATACCTTGGCAAACCCAGCCCCCGCGGCACAGCTTGCAAGTGATCTGTTCCCCCAGGCGACACCTGTATCCGCCTTGCCGGAGGAAACCTGCCGCACGGCAGCCCGGCGCATGGCAGCGCACGGGCTGGAGCGCCTGCCCGTGCTGGCCGATCACCGATCACAGCGCCTGGTAGGCATCGTCAGCCGCAGCGATTTGGTCAAACCATTGCAAGCCCAACAGGATGAAGAAGATATCCGGGAGCGGCTCTTGGTGTGGCGGCGACACGCCTCCTGACGCCCAGCCGTGCGCCCATTTGAGACGCGGTCAATATCCTCCTCAGAAGCCCTGACAGCTTCCTGAGGCCGACGCATTGGGTTTAGCATGCAGGCTGCTTGTCAACCCGCAATGCCTAAGGAGTCCGCCATGCGCCACCACCTGTTTTACGCTCTTGCCTCCATCGGCCTGCTCGCCGCCTGCGCCAGCACGCCACCGGCGCCCATGGCCAGCGCCCCCTTGCAGCCCACCAAAGGCAATACCGCCACCGGCACTGTGCAATTCAAGCAGTTGCCAGGCAAGGTGCTGGTCAGCGGCAACATCAGCGGCCTGGCGCCCAACGCCACGCTGGGCTTTCACCTGCACGAAAAGGGTGACTGCTCCAGCGGTGACGGCATGAGCGCTGGCGGCCATTTCAATCCTGACGGCCACGCCCACGGGGCAGCCAGCAGTGCAATGCACCACGCGGGCGACTTGCCCAGCCTGCAAGCCGATGCCCAAGGCGTGGCGAAATTCAGTTTTGAGTCCACCAGCCTATCGGTGGGCAGCGGCCCACACGACGTTGTGGGCCACGGCCTGATCGTGCACCGCGATGCGGACGACTACACCACCCAACCCACAGGCAACTCCGGCCCGCGCATCGCCTGCGGTGTCGTACGCGCCGGCTAAGCGCTGGCGGCCTAATTAGGCCATCAGCGCACGAAACGCCTGTTCGCCCGGCGGTGTGAAGCGGATCACACGTGAATCTGCATCGCGCCGAGCCCAGCCCAGTGCATAAATGCGCTGCAGCAATGCCGCCCCCAAGGCGCCACCCAGATGGTGGCGACGCTCGCCCCAGTCCAGACAGGGCCGGCAAAAAGCGCGCTTTTGCGCCTGAGCAGCCGCCGCATCCACACCCAGCGCGGTAAACCAGCCGTAGCCTGACTTTGTGAGCTGCACACCACTGGCCTGGGCCTGCAACAGCTGCCGGCCCAACAAGGCCTCGTAGGCCAGCACACCCATTTCACCGGCAAGATGGTCGTAGCAGATGCGCGCCTTACGCAGGGCCGGCTCGCGCGGGCTGGAGCGCAGGCGCACCGCGCCGGTACGGAAAGCCACGCCCATCAGCGACTCCAGCAAATGCGCAACGTCGTGGTCCGCCAGGCGGAAGTAGCGGTGCCGGCCCTGGCTGTCCACGGCCACCAGACCGGCCTCCACCAGCTTGGCCAGATGCGCGCTGATGGTCTGTTTGGTCACGCCGGCAATGCCGGCAAGCTCGGTGGCGGTGAGCGCGCGGTCTGCCATCAGGGCAGTGAGCACCTCGGCGCGGGCGTGGTCGCCGATGAGCGCGGCGACGCGGGCAATGCTGGGTCCGTCTTTCATGGTTCGATCTTCAGCGAACCGTTTCATGGCGTCAAGCCACTATCTTTGGAGCATCACCACTGAAAGCACTCCCATGACCATCACCTGCTGCATACGCTATGAAATCGACCCGTTCCAACGCGATGCCTTCCAGCAATACGCCGAAAACTGGGGCCGCATCATCCCCCGCTGCGGCGGCCACCTGGTGGGCTACTTCCTGCCACTGGAAGGCAGTAACTACGAGGCCTGGGGCCTAATCGCCTTCGACTCGCTGGCCGCCTACGAGCGCTACCGTGCCCGGCTGAGGACCGACGCCGAGGGCCGCGCCAACTTCGCCTTCGCCCAGGCCCACAAGTTCATCCTGCGCGAGGAACGCAGCTTTGTCGAAGTGGTGGACGGCACCCTGGGCGTGCCGGCCCAGGCCGTGGAGGGCGCAGCATGATAGCGGTGATTTTCGAGGTCGAACCGCGCGACGGCCAGCTCGATGCCTACCTGGACACCGCCGCAGCCTTGCGCCCGCAGCTGGAGGCGATGGACGGCTTCATCTCCGTCGAGCGCTTCAGCAGCCTCAGCCAGCCCGGTAAGCTGCTGTCGCTGTCCTTCTGGCGCGACGAGGAGGCCGTCAAGCAGTGGCGCGCCCTGGACAACCACCGCCAGGCGCAGCAGGCCGGGCGGCAAAAGATATTTACCGGCTACCGGTTGCGCGTGGCCCAGGTGGTGCGCGACTACGGCATGCACGACCGGGAGCAGGCCCCTCCAGACTCGCGCACAGTACATGGCTGAATCCACCCTGCTCTCGTAAAATCGCCCCCTCTTGCTTGATAACTACAAGCCTTTAGGCACCCCATGATCCGCATTTCCGAACTCAAACTCCCCCTCGACCACGCCGAGGACGCGCTGCCTGCCCTGGTGGCTCACACCCTGGGCCTGGCTCCGGCGCAAATTGCCCACTTCACCATCCACAAGCGCAGCTTCGACGCGCGCAAAGCCACGCTGATGCAGGTCTACATCGTGGACGTGGCGCTGGTGGATGCCGCTCAAGAAGCCGACCTGCTGCACCGCCACCCGGACAACCCGCACCTGCGCCCCGCGCCCGACATGGCCTACTACCCGGTAGGCCAGGCCCCCGCCGATCTGCCCGTACGCCCAGTGGTGGTGGGCTTTGGCCCCTGCGGCATCTTTGCGGCCCTGGTGCTGGCGCAGATGGGCTTCAAACCCATCGTGCTGGAGCGCGGCACCACGGTGCGCCAGCGCACCCAGGATACCTGGGGCCTGTGGCGCAAGAGCGTGCTCAAGCCCGAGAGCAATGTGCAGTTTGGCGAGGGCGGTGCGGGCACCTTTTCGGACGGCAAGCTGTACAGCCAGATCAAGGACCCGCGCCATCTGGGCCGCAAGGTGATGCGCGAGTTCGTCAAAGCCGGCGCACCAGAGGAAATCCTGATCGCCGCGCACCCGCACATCGGCACCTTCAAACTGGTGAAAGTGGTGGAGAACCTGCGCGAGCAGATCATCGCCCTGGGCGGCGAAATCCGTTTCGAGCAACGCGTGACCGACGTGCAGATCGAAGATGGACACATGCGCGGCCTCACCGTGTTGGACCAGGCCACCGGCCAGAGCTACCAGCTGCGCGCCGACCAGGTGGTGCTGGCCCTAGGCCACAGCTCGCGCGACACCTTCCAGATGCTGCACGCGCGCGGCGTCTACATGGAGGCCAAGCCGTTCTCCATCGGCTTTCGCATCGAACACCCGCAGGGCCTGATCGACCGCGCGCGCTGGGGCCAGCATGCCGGCCACCCACTGCTGGGTGCGGCCGACTACAAGCTGGTGCACCACGCACAACATGGTGAAGGACGCGGCCGCGCTGTCTACAGTTTCTGCATGTGCCCCGGCGGCACGGTGGTGGCCGCCACCAGCGAGCCGGGCCGCGTGGTCACCAACGGCATGAGCCAATATTCCCGCAACGAGCGCAATGCGAATGCCGGCATCGTGGTCGGCATCACGCCAGAAGACTATCCGCTCGACCCGGCAGCCTGGGCCGCCACGCTGGGCGATGTGGCACCGCCCGCGCCCGGCCCCGGCCAACAAGTGCACCCGCTGGCCGGCATCGTGCTGCAGCGCCAGCTGGAATCCAACGCCTATGTGCTGGGCGGCAGTAGCTACCAAGCGCCGGGCCAGTTGGTCGGCGACTTCATCGCCGGACGCGCGTCTACCCAGCTGGGCAGCGTGGAACCGTCCTACAAGCCCGGCGTGCTGCTGGGCGACCTGCATGCAGCCCTGCCCGACTATGCGATTGCCGCCATCCGCGAGGCGCTGCCGGTGTTTGGCCGCAAGATCAAAGGCTTTGACCTGCCCGACGCGGTGCTGACCGGCGTGGAAACACGCACCTCCTCACCCCTCAAAATGACCCGCGACGAAGACTTCCAAAGCCTGAACGTGCGCGGCCTGTACCCGGCGGGCGAAGGCGCCAGCTACGCTGGAGGCATCTTGTCGGCCGGGGTGGACGGCATCAAGGTCGCAGAGGCCGTGGCGCGCAGCCTGCTGGCCAGCAGCTAAATTTATAAAAAATAGGCCGCTAGCGCAGATATCACGTGCGCTAGCAGCTATTTTTTATATAGCAAACAGGCGCCAACTGCAAGCCTGGAATTTCCCAGCCCCGCAGGCTGCGCGGCGGCCTACACTGTGTGCAACGCATCCACGTTGCAGCACACACCATGCCCGCTATCCCAGCCCCCCGCGTAGAACATTTACAGCAGGCCCTGCTCTGGCCCGTGCGCCTGATGCCGGTGCGGGGCCAAGAAGGTGGTGTGGCCAAGCCCTGGGAGCTGCTGGCCAGCATGGGCGACACATCGCCCTGGCGGGAGGTGGTGGACGAGTTCACCGGCGACAGCAGCCGCTTCCACGAGCGGCACTACAACGAGTTCGTCAGCTTTCTGCCCTATGTGCAGCGCTTTCTATACGGTGAAGGCCGGCCCAAGCACGGCGCGCACGGCGTGGCCCACGGCTCGCCGATGCGGGTGTTCCGCCGCCACGACATCGCCGCCGTACGCGTGGTACCGCGCCCCGGCGACGCCCCCATCACGCTGGACATCGTGCATGTGGACCTGTATTTCTTTCTGGACGTGGACCTGGTGCTACTGAACGTAGAAGTGACGGCCCAGCACCTGGAACTGGCCCAGGCCCAGGAGCTGCTGTACCGCTTTGGCCGCGCCTACCCGGCTGGCTGGGACGCGCAAGGCCAGGCCCTGCACTGCCTGGCCCGCGCCGAATGGCTGGACGCCCAGGGCCAGGTGCTGGCCGCCTCCGATGCCCACGAGCGCGACGCGTTTTTGTCCCACGTCAGCACGCGCCGTGCGCCGCGCCTGTCGGCCCACTGGGACTATGTGATGCAGCCCCTGGTGGGTGACCATTCCGACCACGAAGGGCCGCTGCGCTTTCGCCAGATCGAGTATTACCGCATGCCCTTGATGGCCTACCTGGCACTGGACCGGCCACGCGACCTCAGCCGCAGCGATTTCATCCGCCTGGGCCTGGTTACCGGCTCCGGGGCACACGAGCCTGCGGGCAGTTGCGAGCTGCCTTACGGCGAGCAGCACCTGGCCGACTTCGAGCAAAAGTACTGCTACGACCGCTTCTGGGCCGAGGGTGGTGCTGCGCCCAATACCCGCTATCTGTGCAACGGCCACGCCATGGTGGTTCTGGGCGAGGCGGGCAGCAGCTTCTACACATGCCGCGACCGGGGTGTGCTGGCGCAGTTCCGGCACCAGCATTTCCTGGTGTTTCTGATCGCGCACTTCCAGAAGGCTGCGCTGCTGATGTATTCCGACCGCATGGCCGAGGCGCTGAAGAACCTGGACATCAGCAACGCCGACAGCGTGCGCCACTTCAAGCGGGCCATTCGTTACGGCTTCTCCAGCTTTCTGCGCTTCACCCACCGCTACTGGTTCCACGAGGTGTCCGAACAGGCCCAGGTGCGTGCGCTGTTCAAGATGTGCGCCCAGCACCTGGGGCTGGACCCGCTGTATGCCGAGGTGAAGGAGCGCATTGCCGAGATGAACCAGTACCTGGAGGCCGACAGCCTGCGCCGCCAGGCCAACACCGTGGTGCGCCTCACCGTAGTCACCATCTTCGGCCTGATCGGCACCGTTACTACCGGCTTCCTGGGCATGAACCTGCTGGCCGAAGCCGACGCCCCGCTGGACCGGCGGCTGTGGATCTTCGCCATCACCTTTGTGCTGACCACCGTGCTCACGGTCTACACCATGGTCAAATCCAAGCGCCTGTCGGACTTTCTGGACGTGTTGTCGGACGAACGCACCAGCGCCTGGTTCAAAGCCAAGGCGCTGTTCGCGGTCTGGACGCGCAAGGACGATTGAGCCGGGTTACTGTTCCGTAGCCTCGAAATCCGCGCGGTAGATGCAGAACTGCCCGCGCCCCAGTGACTTGGCCTGGTACATGGCGATATCTGCACAGCGCAGCAGTTCGGCCATGGTGTGGGAATGGTCCGGGCAGGCGCTGATACCAATGCTGCCGCCGATCAGGGCCTCATGGCCGTCCAGCACAAATGGCTGCGCCAATGCATGGACCATTTTCTGCGCCAGAAGCGCAACATCGTTCAGGCTTTTGACGTTTTCCAGAATGACGGCGAACTCATCTCCGCCGATGCGGCAGACCACGTCGTTGTTGCGCAAAGTATGGGTCAACCGCTGCGCCACAGACCGCAGCAATTCATCGCCCATGTCGTGCCCCAAGGTGTCGTTCACCGCCTTGAACCGATCCAGGTCAATGAACATAAGGCAGCTGCGACCGCCATAACGCAATGCATTTCCCACAGCCTGTTCGGCCCGCTCCTTGAAATAATGCCGATTGGCCAGGCGGGTCACGTTGTCATAGTAGGCCAGCTGGTTGAGCCGCACATCGCGCTCATGGATATGCGAAAGCATGGTATTGAACGCCTGCGACAGGTCGCCAATTTCGTCCTTGCTCTCGACGATTTCACGCAGGGTGTAGTCCTCTTTATTGGCCACGTGGTGGGTCAGCGCGACCAGGCGCGACAGGGGGTCAATGATGCGCGCAATAAGGCGGCGCGCCAGCCACAGCGCGCACCCCACACCGGCCAGCGTGCTGATGAAAATGACCATCGCATACCACTGGATGCGCATATAAAAAGCATCCAAGCTGCTTTCTATCAGCAGCCAACCAACGGCCTCGTGCTTGAGGTATGCGCGGCGCACCACCCCCATCCCGTTCCAGGAAATGGTTTCGCCGTCCGCCAGATTCGCCACCGACAACGCCTGGGGAGCCTTGCCATTCACCATATATTGGGCATAGAAGCTGCCATCAGGCAGCAGCAACACGGCACGGGAAATATTGGGCGATGCACGCAAGGTGTCCAGAACCTCCTTAGCAGCCGAAAGATCCCGAAAGGCCAACGCGGCTGCAACATTGTCCCGAATGATGTCCGCCTGCACCTGCAACTCTTTCAGCGCAGCCTGACGTACTGCCAGGTATTCGTACCCCAGGGTGACACTGACAATGGGCAACATGGCGGCCAAGATCACCATGACTGTGATCCCGCTGAGCTTGCGCTGTATAGATTGATCGTGAAACCAATCCCAAAATTTCATGGAGAAACGACCCGTGAAGCCAACCTCAATAGCTTGGAACTGAGCTGAAGATTAGCCAATTTGGTAGCAGCCGCATTGACTTCAAAAACCAGCCTACGATTCTCAGGCGCCAGACTGATCATGGCCCCCGAAGTCCACGGCAAACCGTCGTCGGCCACGGTCAATATGGGGGCTCGACCAATGGTGTTCACCAGCAGGGCCACGCGGGTGTTACTGGTTTCGCTGATAAAAATCAGCCTGCATTGCAAGGCATCTTCAATATGCTCGATACGCCGCACCTGGATTTTCTGACCGCTGACCTCTTTGCCATTCAGCGCATCCAGCGCAGGACCAAAAGAGTCCTGCCCATACAAACACAAATTAAAGGTGTTGGACGGAGATGCGGGCCAGGTCGTCAGCAAGGCGAAGTTATAGATATATGCCGCCTTCATGGTGTATTCAGGCACGGCCGGCGTTGTTTGCGCATGGGCCACCAGCCCAAGCGGCAAACTCAGGACAAGCCATAGCAGGATACGGCCCATCATTTGAAGTCCCGGCTGATCTGCAGCCAAATATTGCGGCCATCCCGGTGATACACCTGCAGGCCGTTACCTGGGTTTTTCACGTCGGTGTAGCTGCTGTTGAAGGCATTGCGCACACTCAGGCTGACTTGCCAGTTCGGCCACCAATCTCGCGACGTCAAAGCCAGGTTGGTCATGACCGAGGTGGGTATCTCTTCGTGGTCATACCGCAAACGTCGGCCCAGAACCTGTACCTCCGTGCCGAGTCTTAGCTTTTCGCCCACCAGGGGTACGGTGAAGTTGAACTTCGCGTTGTGGTAGGGCGAATCAACCGGCCAAGTACCGTCATCTTTGCGTGCCCGCTGCCACGCATAGCTGGTGCGCAGACGCGTGCCGTTGCTCCATTGGTGCTCCAGCTCGGCTTCCACGCCATGGGTGGAAATGGGCGAAACAATGGTTCGCTGGTCTATGTTGTAGCTATACACCGAGGTAATGAGCCGCGTGGTGGGGGCCAGTTGCTGTTCCCACACCAGCTCGGTGTTATGCAGGCGCTCGATAGGTGCATCCGGTACAAACGACTCCACATTCGGCGTGGGTTGCAAATGGGCAATCCCCGTAGATAGTTTGAGAACGCTACCTTGGGTAGGAGTCCAAATTAGGGCAATCCGGGGGCTGGTAAAGCCTGTACCGTTATTTCGGTGATCGTGGCGCAACCCCAGGTTAAGCTGCCAATTGGCCGCTAACGCAATGTCGTCATAAGCGTACAAACTAACTGTTTTGCGCTGCTGGTCGTCCACATAGGGATCAGAGTCTGGGGTACTGAATTGGTAGAGCTGCCGATAGTCGTTGCGCAGTTCTGCACCCACAACCACGGTGTGCCCTTTGAACGCGTTGCTGACAAGCTTGTTATCCACGCCCCACCACCGGCCATCACTGGACTCCGTGCCCCCTCCATCAAAATTGGAATGGTAAAGGTACTGGCCCAGATAGACATGGCTGGACAATTTGAGTCCTGGGCTCAGGTCAGAATCCTTCTTCAAACTGGTAAAGCCGCTGGAGTCGGTGGAGACGTCTTCGGGGCTGCCCGGTATCGCAACCGGGCGCCGCACCATAGCTGCCGTCAGTGTCCAGCCCTGGACGCTGCCTTTGATAAATAGACGCTGGTTGCTCTCTTTCTGCCCCAGGCCTTTGGCGTCAGAGTCGGGGTCAATCGGAATGTCATAACCATTGCTGCGGTAATTTGAGATGGAGAGCAGCAAGTCCCCGCCGTTCTCAAATCGACGCCCCATCGTCACGCGCTGCTTTTGCAGATGATGACTGCCGAAATCCAGCGCAACCTGGGCCCCCGCGAAGTCCCCGCCCTTCTTGGTAATTACGTTGATGACCCCAAGGAATGCGCCGCCGCCATAGCTGCTGGAGCCGGTTCCGGGGATGTACTCCACGCGGTCAATCAACTCCACGTCAAGAAAACCATCCTCACCAAAATAGGTTTGGCCGAAATAATTCTCGGGGGCTGCATAGCCGTCAATCAGCAAGGTAATGCGCCCAGCGTAATCGCCAGGATCGCCATAGCCCCGACCGCCCAGATAGGCATAACGGAAGTCATGCGCCATGTAGAGCCCCCGCATGCTGCTCAATATGTCGTCCAACGTACGGTAGCCATAGTCCCGGATGTCTTGCGCCGTCACAATGGACACCGCAGAAGCCGCATCGCTGACCTGCCTGGCAAGCTTGGCAGCGGTGACAATTTCGGTGTCTAGCAGCTCTTCAAACGGCCGTTGCGTCACATCCAAAACGCCAACACTGTCCTCTGCATTGGCGCGCGACATGCAAGCGCCCGACACCAGCGCCGCAACGGCCCAAACAGCGCCCAGGCGCCGGCCAAATAACTTCACGCGCACGCACGCTCCTGAGCGACCCATCGCTGCAATCCGCCTGACTGGGCAAACCATCCGCGAGGCGCCACATCGGAGCGCAAAGAACTATTTGCTTTCATTTGATCCAATTGCTGTCTCGGCCGATCTCATCTCCATCAACAGGGCCATTGTATGAATTGGGCTGCCCATGTATCCGTTTGTTACGTGAGATTTTGCCGCATAGGTCGCTTTTCACACAACTACAACACTATGCAGGTTCGGCGTTATGCTGATAGCTCCTATCCGGCTCGCACCCACTCCAAGCCATGCAACCCATACAACTCTTCGACCCCGCGTCCAGCACCTACACCTATGTGCTGGTCGACCCGGCCAGCAAGGCCGCCGCCATCATCGACCCGGTAGATACCCAGCTGGAGCGCGACCTGGCCCTGCTGGCCGCGCAAGGCCTGAGCCTGGTCTGGACGCTGGAAACCCATGCCCATGCCGACCACATCACCAGCGCCGGCCTGCTGGCCGAGCATGCCGGCGCCAAGACCGCCGCACCCGCTGGCTGCGGCATCACCGGCGCGGCAGTGCAGCTGCAGCATGGCGACTTCCTCAGCTTTGGCAGCGAAACCCTGCAGGCTCTGCACACGCCCGGCCACACCGCCGGCAGCATGGGCTTTGTGTGGCGCAACCACGTGTTCACCGGTGACACCCTGCTGATCAACGGCTGCGGCCGCACCGACTTCCAGTCCGGCAGTGCCGAAGCCCTGTACCACAGCATCACGCAGATTCTGTTTACCCTGTCCGACGACACCGTGGTCTGGCCCGGCCACGACTACCGCGGCCAAAGCCATTCGACGATTGGCGCCGAGAAAGCCCACAACCCGCGTATTGCGCATAAAACCCTGGAAGAATTTACCGCCACCATGGACGCCCTGAACCTCCCCCGCCCGCAACGCATGGACGAAGCCGTGCCCGCCAACCTGCACTCCGGACTGCGCCACGACGCCGGCGCACCCGCCCAGGCCGACGGCGTACGCGCCGCCCAGGGCTATGCCGGCGACGTCACGCCCCAGCAGGCCTGCGCCTGGTGGCAGGCCGGCCAGGCCGTGCTGATCGATGTGCGCACCGATGCCGAGCGCGAATGGGTAGGCTTTGTGCCCGGCGCCGTGGCCCTGGCCTGGAAGCAATGGCCGGGCATGGCCCTGAACCCCGGCTTCGACGCCGGCCTGCAAGCGGCATTGGCCGGTGGCCAGAAGGCGGTGTTCCTGTGCCGCAGCGGCGTGCGCTCCGTAGCCGCCGCCAAGCGCGCCACCGAGCTGGGCCTACAGGCCTACAACATCCTGGAAGGCTTTGAAGGCGACCCGGACGGCGACGCCCAGCGCGGCCACAAAGGCGGCTGGCGCTTCCACGGCCTGCCCTGGCGCCAGGGCTGAGCGCCCGCAAACCACCGACGGGAGGGCGCCGATAATGCGCGCAAAGAATACGGAGACCGCAGGATGAGTTTTCTCGCCATCGACATTGGCAACACCCGACTCAAGTGGTCGCTGTACGAAGTCCCCCACCCCGGCGCGACCTTGCTGGCCCACGGCGCGGAATTCCTGGAGAACATAGACAAACTGGCCGAAGGCCCCTGGGCCGGGCTGAGTGCCCCCGACAGAATGCTGGGCTGCATCGTCGCTGGCGACGCCGTCAAGCGCCGCGTCCATGAGCAGATGGAACTGTGGGACGTCGCCCCGCAGTGGGTCGTGGCCAGTGCGGCCGAGGCCGGCCTGACGAATGGCTATGACCACCCCACCCGCCTGGGCGCCGACCGCTGGGTCGCCATGGTGGGTGCCCGCCACCGCATGCTGGCCCAGGGGCAGACCCGACCCATGGTGGTGGTGATGGTGGGCACCGCGGTCACGGTGGAGGCCATCGACGAACACGGCAAGTTCCTGGGCGGCCTGATCCTGCCGGGCCACGGCATCATGCTGCGCGCGCTGGAGTCCGGTACGGCCGGCCTGCACGTGCCCACCGGCGAGGTGCGCCTGTTCCCCACCAATACCAGCGACGCACTGACCAGCGGCGGCACCTACGCCATCGCCGGCGCGGTAGAGCGCATGGTGCAGCACGTGCGCCAGCACTGTGGCATGGAGCCGGCCTGCTACATGACCGGCGGTGCCGGCTGGAAGATGGCGCCCAGCATGTCAGTGCAATTCGAGCTGGTGGACAACCTGATTTTCGACGGCCTGCTAGCCTTGGCGGCGCTGCGTTTCAACACTGAAAGTTAAGGGCTTTTTAGGCCTCTAGCGCAGGAAATACCTGCGCGAGCAGCTATCTATTTTGAAGCAGTCGAATCCGCGGATGCCAGCCACATCTCGGCCAATCGCACCCAGTAGGTGGCGCCCAGGGGCAGCAGCCTGTCGTTGAAGTCGTAACTAGGGTTGTGCAAGGTGCAAGGCCCTTCGCCATGGCCCATGGAACGATGGTCGCCGTCGCCATTACCAATAAAGCAGTAAGCGCCCGGCTTGGCCAGCAACATGAAGGCGAAGTCCTCGGCGCCCATGGTGGGCTCCTGCTTCACCACATTTTCGGGGCCGACGATGCTCTCCATCACCTTGCGGGCGAACCCGGCCTCCATCGGGTGGTTGATGGTGGGCGGGTAGTTCCGCACAAATTCGAATTCACAGCGCGCGTCAAAGGCACTGCACAGGTTATCGGCAATCTGGCGCATGCGCGCCTCGATCAAATCCAGCACCTCGATGCTGAAGGTGCGCACCGTGCCCTGCAGCTCGACGCTGTCGGGCACGATATTGGTGGCCGAACCACCATGCACCATGGTGACCGAGATCACCCCGGCGTCTATGGGTTTTTTATTGCGGCTGATGATAGTCTGGAAGGCCAGCACCATCTGGCAGGCAATGGGCACCGGGTCCACCCCCATCTGCGGCATGGCGGCATGGCTGCCCTTGCCGTGGATGGTGATCTTGAATTCATTGCTGGACGCCATCACCGGCCCGGGGCTGACGGCAAACTGCCCCTCCCCCATGCCCGGCCAGTTATGCATGCCGAACACGGCTTCCATGGGGAAGCGCTCGAACAGCCCCTCTTGCACCATGTCGCGGGCGCCGCCGCCGCCTTCCTCGGCCGGCTGGAAAATCAGGTAAACCGCGCCGTCAAAGTTGCGGTGCTCGGCCAGGTACTGGGCCGCGCCCAGAAGCATGGCGGTATGACCGTCATGGCCACAAGCATGCATCTTGCCGGGGTACTGGCTGGCATGCGCAAAAGTGTTGAACTCTTGCAGCGGCAGCGCGTCCATGTCGGCGCGCAGGCCGATGGCACGTTTGGACGTGCCGTTCTGCACCATGCCCACTACGCCTGTACCGGCCAAGCCGCGGTGGAAAGGTATGCCCCACTCGGTCAGCTGGCGCGCCACGAGGTCGGCGGTGCGTACCTCCTGAAAGCTCAGCTCCGGGTGGGCGTGCAGGTCGCGGCGCAGTGCTGCGATGCCGGGGGCCTGCTCGGCAATGGCTTCAATGATGGACATGGCTTGGCTCCTTCAGGTGCGTACCCGCCCATCGCCGGTCAGCATGGACAGGTCTACATAGCTCGACCCCACGTGGTCGGTGGAGGAAAAGGTGACGGAGAAGCCCCCATAGGACTGTGCGCCCAGCGATTCCAGCCCGCTCACCACCGACTCACGGGACAGGCCCTTGCCGGCCGCTGCGCGCTTCAGGCCGTCCACCATCACCATGGCGGCCAGGTAACCTTCCATGCTGGAGAAGTTGGCCTTGGCATCGCCGCCCGCGGCCTTGACCGCCTCCACGAAGCCGTGGGCCAGTGGCGTGCTCGCGCTGTACGGCGACGGCACCACCTGGCTTACCACCACGCCCGCGGCGTCGCGGCCCAGCTCGTCGGCCAGGGCCTGGGTTCCGACAAAGGACACATTGAAAAACTGCCCGCCATAGCCTGCCTTGCGTGCCCCACGAATAAAAGCGGCACAGGATTTGTAGGCACTGATCTGCACAATCGCATGCGGTGTGGCGGCGCGCAGTATCTCCACCGAACGCGCCACATCGACGGAATTGCGCTCCACCGTGGCGGTAGCCACCGGCTTGCGGCCCAGCTTGGACAGGGCCAGATTCACGCCGTCCAACCCGGCCTTGCCGTAAGCGTCGTTTTGGTAAAACACCGCGATACGGTCCAGGCCCAGCTGGGTCAGCTGCTTGACGATGCGGGCGGTTTCGTCCTGGTACGAGGCCCGCACATGGAAAGCATATCTGCTGAATGGATCACGCAGCGACATGGCGCCGGTCAGCGGCGCCACGAAAGGCGTTTTGGCCTGGATCGCCAGCGGCAACGCCATCAGGCTGGTGGGCGTACCTACGTAGCCAAACAGAGACAGCACGTCGGCAGCCAATAGTTTGCGGGTGTTTTCCAGGCAGCGGTCAGGCTCGTAGCCGTCATCCAGCGAGCGCAGCTCGATCTGCCGCTGGGCAATCCCCCCTTGGGCATTCACGTGGTCAAAGTACAGCTGGGCACCCTGCGCATACTGGATACCCAGCTGGGCTGCAGGCCCGCTGAGTGCTGCAGATTGGCCCAACACGATTTTCCCGCTGGACTGGGCACGCACCATGGGGCTGCCCGCCATGGCAGCAACCCCAGCGGCAATAGAAAAATGTCGGCGATTTATCATGGGTCCATTCTGTCAGAAGCGAATTAACCATCATGCACGTACCCGAATCCAGCAGCACCCACCAGGTGCGCGGCGCCTGCCCCCACGACTGCCCGGACACCTGCTCCCTGCTAACCACGGTGCAGGATGGCATCGCCCTCAAGGTACAGGGTAATCCGGCGCACCCGCACACCGACGGAGTGCTGTGCGCCAAGGTGTCGCGCTATACCGAGCGCACCTACCACCCCGAACGCCTGCTGCAACCGCTCAAGCGCACGGGCCCCAAGGGATCGGGCCAGTTTGCCCCCGTCAGCTGGGACGAGGCGCTGGCGGACATCGCCGCACGCCTGCAGTCCATCGCCGCCCGCAACCCCGAGGCCATATTGCCCTATAGCTACGCCGGCACCATGGGCCTGGTACAAGGCGAAAGCATTGCCGCACGCTTTTTCCACAAACTGGGCGCCTCGCTGCTGGACCGCACCATCTGCGCATCCGCCGGCGGCGAAGGGTTGCTGCAGACGCTGGGCGGCAAGGTGGGTATGAGGGTGGAGTTCTTTGCCGAGTCCAAGCTGATCCTAATCTGGGGCAGCAACTCTATCGGCAGCAACCTGCATTTCTGGCGCTATGTGCAGCAAGCCAAACGCAACGGCGCACGCCTGGTCTGCATAGACCCACGCAAAACCGAAACCGCAGAAAAGTGCCATGAACACATTGCCCTGCGCCCGGGTACCGACGCGGCCCTGGCCCTGGCCTTAATGCACCAGCTGATCACCCACGACTGGTTGGACCACGCCTATCTGGCCGACCACACGTTGGGCTGGCCGGGGCTGCGCGAACGCGCACTGCAATGGCCGCCAGAGCGCGCCGCCGAAGTCTGCGGCATACCTGTGGAGCAAATCCAGGCGCTGGCCCGTGATTACGGCCAATGCTTTCTGGACGGGCAGCCCGCCGCTATCCGCCTGAATTACGGCATGCAGCGCACCCGGGGCGGTGGCAATGCCACGCGGGCCGTGGTCAGTCTGCCCGCGTTGATTGGCGCCTGGCGGCATCGAGCCGGCGGCGTGCTGATGAGCAGCTCGGGGCTGTTCCCGGTACAACGCACCGCGTTGCAACGCCCTGACCTACTGGCCGGCCGGCAACCCCGGACCATCAATATGAGCACGATTGGCGACGCCTTGCTAGACACGTCTGCAGCACCCATCGAGGCCCTGCTGGTCTACAACAGCAACCCGGTGGCCGTGGCCCCCGAATCCGGCAAGGTGGTGCAAGGCTTCGCGCGCGAGGACCTGTTTACCGTGGTGCTGGAACACTTCCAGACGGACACGGCCGACTACGCCGACTACATCCTGCCAGCCACCACGCAGCTGGAGCACTGGGACGTACACAGCGGCTACGGCCATACCGATGCGCTGCTGAACCGGCCGGCCATCGCACCCGTGGGGCAGTCCAAACCCAATACACAAATCTTTCGCGAGCTGGCGGCCCGCATGGGCTTTGACGAGCCCTGCTTCAGCGACAGCGACGAAACCTTGTGCCGCACCGCCTACGGCGAGCAGCTTGATTTTCAGCTCTTGCTGGAGCAAGGTTTTGCCACCATCGCGCTACCGGACGCGCCGTTTACGCAAGGGCAATTCCCCACGCCTTCGGGCAAATGCGAGTTCTACAGCGCACGCCTGGCCGCGCAGGGCCTGGATGGCCTGCCCGATTACCTGCCGAACTACGAGGCTGCAGGCGCCTCTGCAGACTATCCGCTGGCCATGATTTCGCCGCCGGCACGCAATTTTCTCAACTCCAGCTTCGTCAACGTCACCAGCCTGCGCGACATCGAAGGCGAACCCTTGCTGGAAATCCATGCGGATGACGCACGGGCACGCGGCATCAGCAACGGAGCGGTCGTCCGTGTCTTCAACCAGCGTGGGATGTACCGCTGCAAGGCGAAGGTATCGCCCCGAGCCCGTCACGGAGTCGTCAACGGGCTGGGTATCTGGTGGCGCAAACTAGGCCTGGACGGCAGCAACGTGAACCAGCTCACCAGCCAAAAGCTGACCGACCTGGGACGCGCGCCAACGTTTTACGATTGCTGGGTGGAAGTCGCGTTGGACATCCCAGCTGAAATGCCTGAAACCCCAATCGCTTAGGCAGCGACGGCGTTCTTCTCCGACTTGCTTTTAGCCGCAGTGGCAGCTGGTGCACCGACTACCTGCCAAATAGTCTTGAACTTGGTTTCAGGAATGGGCAGGGGTTGGGTACGTTCTGCCTCTACGGGCGCTGCGGGAACCACGGGTGCTTTCTTAGCCATGAATACTTTCAAATTTTCGAGAGCGCCGATTGTCGCAGCTACGGAGCGACGTTCCGCATTGCGGGGCATCTGAAAACCATGACAACACCCACTCGCCGAGCATAAATGTTGCCCCCATGCAACATATATCTGAGCCCTACCGATGGACCTCACCAAACGGTCGCCTGCGACTATCCAGCTTATGGTTGAAAATAAGGGGCCTCGGGGCACGCAGACTGGCGCCCTTCCACTTTCAGAACACTCCATTTCCTGTGACCACTCCCCTCGCTCCGTCGCCTGCCTCCAAGATCGCACGAAAGCCACGCCCCGCACGTGCCCCACAACCCAGCCGCACCGTGCACCCACTGCTGGATGTACTGCGCAATCTGTATCCCCAGGTTTTTGGCGACCGCGTAGTGCCCCTCAAGCTAGGCATCTTCCATGAATTGGTCGCAGCCCATCCTGAGGCCTTGGAAGCCAAGGCCTTACGTGAGGCCTTGGGCCAACACACACGTTCCACGCGTTATCTGGACCGGATGGCTAGCGGCCTACCACGCCACGGCCTGGATGGCCAAGCTGTGGAAGAGATGGCTCCAGAACACGTGCACCAGGCCATCATGGAAGTCGCTCGCCGGGACCGCAACAGCCAGAGCGCGGCCTCCCAAGCCAAACTGCGCTTACGGCTACGAAATGCCTTTGAAGCATCAGGACTCAGCCGTGGCGACTATGCAGAGCGCGTCAAGCCACCGCTGGAAGCCTGGAATGCATTGTTAGATGAGGCTTACACAGAGCATGGCGCTGAAGCCGCCAAACGAGAAGCTTTGCTGAAAGCATTTGAAGGTAGCGGCCAAACCCCTGCACAATTTGCGGACAGCTACGGCATGGATGCCCAAACTACAGAAAAGTCTTTGGAGCTTGCGCAGCAAGAGCGTGCATGCAAACAAGGTAATTAAAAGCATGCAGCGGGACATTCCCTGCTGTGAGCTCTGTACTTTTGAGACTACAAATCGCTGCTGGATGGCGTTAGAAACTGAAAGATCCAGAAATGAAAAAACCCACTCAAGGTGGGTTTTTTCATTCACGACAAATACTTGTCGAAACTGGTTGCGCGAGTAGGATTTGAACCTACGACCTTTGGGTTATGAGCCCAACGAGCTACCAGGCTGCTCCATCGCGCGGTATTTTTCTATTATAGCAGCTTATTCTTGGTCAGCTGATATTTCTACAACTTCTTTTGTCTCAGCACGATCGACCAGCTCGACCAATGCCATAGGCGCGTTATCGCCCACACGGAAACCCATCTTCAAGATACGGGTGTAACCACCTGGACGGGCGTTGAAACGCGGGCCCAGATCATTGAACAGCTTGGTCACGCTATCGCGATCGCGCAGGCGGTCGAACGCCAGACGGCGGTTCGCAACAGTTGCTTCCTTGGCCAAAGTGATCATGGGTTCGATCACGCGGCGCAATTCCTTGGCCTTGGGCAAAGTGGTCTTGATGACTTCGTGTTCAATCAACGAATTCATCATGTTGCGCAGCATAGCTAGGCGGTGCGAGCTAGTGCGGTTAAGTTTACGAAGTCCGTGTCCGTGGCGCATGGTGCATTCCTTTCAATTATTTTGACGCGCAGCCGGATCAGGTACTGCGCGTTGCACGTTGTCCTTTGCAGGACATTTTTAAATTAACGCTTGTCGAGGCCAGCAGGTGGCCAGCTTTCAAGCTTCATTCCCAAAGTCAGACCGCGGGAAGCCAAAACTTCCTTGATCTCATTCAAGGACTTACGCCCCAGATTGGGAGTCTTCAACAACTCATTCTCGGTGCGCTGAATCAGATCACCGATGTAGTAGATGTTTTCAGCTTTCAGGCAGTTTGCAGAGCGAACCGTCAATTCCAGCTCGTCTACAGGACGCAACAAGATAGGATCGAATTGAGTGCTACCGCGTGGTGCAGGCTGTTCAAATACGCCGGCCAACTCGCTACCTTCCAACTGCGCAAACACCGCGAGTTGTTCGACCAAGATTTTAGCCGATGCGCGCACAGCATCTTCTGCAGAGATCGCACCATTGGTTTCGATCTCAACCACCAGCTTATCCAGATCGGTACGTTGTTCAACGCGGGCGCTTTCCACCGTGTAGCTTACGCGCTTCACTGGGGAGAAAGATGCATCCAGAACAATGCGGCCAATCGACTTAGTCTGCTCATCCGCATAACGGCGCATGCTACCTGGAACATAACCACGGCCTTTTTCAACCTTGATTTGCATGTCCAGCTTGCCGCCCTGCGACAGGTGCGCAATGACATGTTCTGGATTGATGATTTCCACGTCATGCGGAGTTTGGATGTCGGCAGCGGTAACAACACCGTCACCGTCCTTGCGCAGACTCAGCGTAACCTCATCACGGTTGTGCAATTTGAAAACCACGCCCTTGAGATTCAACAGAATGTTGACAACGTCTTCTTGAACGCCATCGATCGAAGAATACTCATGCAAAACACCTGCAATCGTCACCTCAGTCGCTGAATAGCCCACCATAGACGACAACAGCACACGACGCAACGCATTGCCCAGCGTGTGCCCGTAACCACGTTCAAATGGCTCCAGCGCTACTTTGGCACGGTTGTGTCCCAATTGCTCAACATTGATGGCTTTGGGTTTCAGCAAATTAGTTTGCATGCATGCTTCCTCTCAATACCCCCAGCTCGTTACACCGGTAAGGCAAGTGTTGGTTCTAGACTGCAGTGCCCCGCAGCCTAGGAACAAAATCAAACGAAAAATGCGGAATTAACGCGAATACAACTCAACGATCAGAGATTCGTTGATGTCAGCAGCAAACTCGTCGCGATCAGGAACCTTCTTGAAGGTACCTTCAGCTTTCTCGACACTCACTTCCACCCAGGCAGGCAAACCAACTTGTTGTGCCAATTGCAGGGCTTCAACAATACGGTTCTGCTTCTTGGACTTGTCGCGAACGGAGACGATGTCGCCAGTCTTAACCATGTAAGAAGGGATGTTCACCGACTGACCATTTACCGTGATAGCCTTATGGGACACCAACTGACGTGCTTCAGCACGCGTGGAACCAAAACCCATGCGATACACGACGTTGTCCAAACGGGACTCCAGCAGGAACAACAGGTTTGCACCGGTATTGCCCTTGCGACGATCTGCTTCTTCGAAATAGCGACGGAACTGGCGCTCCAGAACACCATACATGCGCTTTACTTTTTGTTTTTCGCGCAGTTGGAGACCGAAGTCAGAAGTACGCGCACCAGAGGTACGACCGTGCTGACCAGGTTTGGAGTCGAACTTAGCCTTGTCGCTGATCGAACGGCGTGCGCTCTTCAGGAACAGATCGGTGCCTTCACGGCGAGAGAGTTTGGCCTTGGGGCCGAGATAGCGTGCCACTTGAGCTTCCTTTTATATTATCTTCCGCGAAAAATCCGCGGGAGCCGTCTGATCAATACAGACGGCGGTGGGCTTATTTAGAAACGTACCCAGAAATGTTGATCTGGAATTAGATCCGACGACGCTTTTGAGGGCGGCAACCGTTGTGCGGCACAGGCGTCACATCCGCGATGGACGTGATACGGATACCGAGGGCACCCAATGCACGGACAGACGATTCACGACCAGGTCCAGGACCCTTGATTTCTACATCCAGGTTCTTGATACCTTGCTCAATGGCAGCACGACCAGCCACTTCCGATGCAACCTGGGCAGCAAACGGTGTAGATTTACGCGAACCCTTGAAACCCTGACCACCGGACGAAGCCCAGGACAAGGCATTGCCTTGGCGATCGGTAATCGTGATGATGGTGTTATTGAAAGAAGCATGCACGTGGGCCACGCCATCGGAAACGTTCTTGCGAACTTTCTTACGCACGCGCTGCGATGCATTACTTTGCTGAGCTTTTGCCATAGTGATCTCTCAATCTCTTTATTTCTTCAGGGACGCCGCAGCCTTACGCGGACCCTTACGGGTGCGGGCGTTGGTACGGGTACGCTGACCACGCATAGGCAAACCGCGACGGTGGCGGAAACCACGGTAGCAACCGATGTCCATCAATCGCTTGATGTTCATCGTGGTTTCTCTACGCAAATCGCCTTCAATGGTGAATTGAGCGATCTGGTCGCGGATCTTTTCCAGATCTGCGTCGGTCAAGTCCTTGACCTTCTTGGAATATGCAATGTCGCATGCTTCGCAAATCTTGCGAGCGCGTGTGCGACCGATGCCGAAAATGGCCGTCAAGCCAATTTCTGCATGCTGTTGCGGCGGAATATTAATACCAGCGATACGTGCCATGTGCGTCCTCTAAAACTTTTCTATCAACCTTGACGCTGTTTGTGACGGGGATCTGTACAGATCACACGAACCACACCCTTGCGGCGGATGACTTTACAGTTACGGCATATTTTCTTAACCGAAGCTGAAACTCTCATATAACTCTCCTAAAACTTTTTTGCCAGTCCTACCTATATCGGGCAGAACACAATACGAGCCTGCGAAAAATCGTAGGGCATCACCTACAAATACTCTTATCAAGTACCTGCTGAAGATTTGAAATTTGCCTTTTTCAGCAATGACTCATATTGCTGCGACATCATGTAGTTCTGCACTTGGGCCATGAAATCCATGGTCACTACAACAATAATCAACAGCGAAGTACCACCAAAATTAAACGGCACATTGTATTTAAGCACCAGTATTTCAGGGATCAAACAAACAAAGGTGATATAGACAGCGCCAGCCAAAGTCAGGCGGAGCAAAATTTTGTCTATATAACGCGCTGTATGCTCACCAGGCCGAATACCAGGAATAAAAGCGCCACTCTTCTTCAAGTTATCTGCTGTCTCACGGCTATTGAAAACCAAGGCCGTATAGAAAAAGCAGAAAAACACTATCGCACTTGCATAAAACAGCACGTAGACTGGTTGACCGGGACTCAGCATTCCTGCCACATCCTTTAACCAACGCAACGATTCCGTGGTGCTAAACCAGTTCACTACTGTGGCTGGCAACAAGATGATGGAAGATGCGAATATTGGAGGAATCACGCCCGCCATATTTAGCTTCAACGGCAAGTGCGAAGACTGACCACCATAAACTTTATTACCAACTTGCCTTCTGGCGTAATTCACCAAAATCTTGCGCTGACCCCGTTCAACGAAAACAACGAAGTAGGTAACCAATGCAACTACAGCAACAATGAAAATGGAAGAAATAATGCTCATCGCACCAGTCCGCACCAATTCCAGCAGTCCACCAATAGAGCCAGGCAAACCCGCAGCAATACCGGCAAAAATCAGAATCGAAATACCGTTACCCAAACCGCGCTCAGTGATCTGTTCACCCAACCACATCAAGAACATGGTTCCTGCTGTCAAGCTGACAACAGCCGTCATACGGAAACCGAAACCAGGCGACAAAACCAAACCAGGCGAACTTTCCAACCCTGTTGCAATTACCAAGGATTGAAACAACGCCAAACCTAACGTTCCATAGCGTGTGTACTGGGTAATCTTACGACGACCAGATTCGCCTTCCTTTTTCATCTGCTCAAACATCGGCACCACATATCCCATCAATTGCATAATGATGGAGGCCGATATATAGGGCATGATTCCCAAGGCAAATACTGTGAAGCGCGACAAAGCGCCACCCGAAAACATATTGAACAGACTCAATATGCCACCTTGCTGCCCTTTGAAAAGCTGTTGCAGTTGTGCTGGATCAATTCCGGGAACCGGAATATGCGCACCAATTCGGTACACAACCAGCGCCAGCAACAAAAACACCAAGCGGCGACGCAGGTCACCAAACTTACCCGTTTTTGCAATTTGAGCGCTAGTTGCCACCGAATATTTCCTTCAACTGTAAAGTCAAACCAAGCTGCCGCCAGCAGCTTCGATCGCAACCTTGGCTGCGGCCGTAGCGCCGATACCGGTCAATTTGACAGCCTTGGTCAATTCGCCAGTCTTGATGACCTTGACGACTTTGGCCAATTCACCAATCAAACCAGCTTGCTTCAACAGCATGACGTCAACTTCTGCTGCGCCCAGTTGCTCGAGAGCAGTGAGAGTCACTTCAGCATTGAACTTCAGCAAATGCGATTTGAAACCACGCTTTGGCAAGCGGCGTTGCATAGGCATTTGACCGCCTTCAAAACCTACCTTGTGGTAACCACCGGCACGCGATTTTTGACCTTTGTGGCCACGACCTGAGGTTTTACCCAGGCCAGAGCCAATGCCGCGACCGACGCGACGCTTGGCGTGCTTTGCGCCCGCTGCGGGCTTAATGCCATTGAGTTCCATCGTCATCCCTTAGAGGACTTTGACCAGATAACTGATCTTGTTGATCATGCCGCGGACTTCAGGCGTATCTTGCAATTCGCTAACACTGCGAATCTTGCGTAGACCCAAACCACGAACGGTAGCGCGATGCGATTCTTTCGTGCCGATAGGGCTACGAACCAGCGTCACTTTGATTGTTTGTTGCGTTGTCATATCAATGCCCTTGCTTAAGCGAGGATCTCTTCAACGTTCTTGCCGCGCTTGGCTGCAATATCCGCTGGAGTGGTCGAGTTACGCAAGGCGTCCAGAGTTGCACGCACCATGTTGTAAGGGTTGGACGAACCGTGGCTTTTCGCAACGATGTCGGTGATACCCATTACTTCAAAGACAGCGCGCATTGGGCCGCCTGCAATGATGCCGGTACCCTTGGGAGCCGGAGCCATCATTACGTTGGCTGCGCCATGCTGACCGGTCACCTTATGAAAAACGGAACCGTTCTTCAAGGTCACCTTGACCATATTGCGACGCGCTTCTTCCATCGCCTTTTGAACAGCTGCTGGAACTTCCTTGGACTTGCCCTTGCCCATGCCAACGCGGCCTTCGCCGTCGCCGACCACGGTCAAAGCTGCAAAACCGAGAATTCGGCCGCCTTTAACAACCTTGGTCACGCGGTTCACCGCGATCATCTTCTCGCGCAGACCGTCCTCAGGCCCTTCAGCCTTACCCTGCATTTTTCCTTGAACTTTAGCCATGATTTTTTCCGATCTGCTTAGAACTGCAAGCCAGCTTCGCGGGCAGCATCGGCAAGCGCCTTGACGCGGCCGTGGTACGCAAAACCTGAGCGATCAAACGCTACTTTTTCAACACCAGCGGCTTTGGCTTTTTCGGCAATCAGTTTGCCGATAGCTTGAGCAGCAGTTGTGTTGCCACCCTTGCCAGAACCACCAAGTTCTTTGCGAACCGCAACTTCTGCAGTCGAAGCGCTGGCCAAAACCTTGGCACCGTCGCCAGAGATAACACTGGCGTAGATGTGCAGATTCGTACGATTTACCGTCAAGCGTGCAACGCCTTGGGTCGCAATACGAATGCGGGTTTGGCGAGCACGGCGGAGACGCTGTTCTTTTTTGGTCAACATGTTGCGGCTCCTTACTTCTTCTTGGTTTCTTTGATCGTGATCTTCTCATCCGAATAACGGATGCCCTTGCCCTTATAAGGCTCGGGAGGACGAATCGCACGAATCTCAGCAGCCACTTGGCCAACGCGTTGACGGTCCGCACCCTTGATCAGAATTTCTGTCGGGGTGGGCGTCGCAACGGTGATACCAGCAGGCATATCGATATTAACGGGGTGGGAGTAACCCACAGCCAAGTTCAGCTTGGCACCTTGAGCGGCGGCTTTGTAGCCCACGCCTATCAGGCTCAGCTTCTTCTCGAAGCCCTTGGTCACACCAACAACCATGTTGTTTACCAGCTGACGCATGGTGCCCGACATGGCATTGGCTTCACGTGATTCATTCGCTGGGGCAAAGGTTAACTTGCCGGCATCATTCACCACTTTGACCAGTGCATTTTGGGTCAACGACAGCGTGCCGCCGGTGCCCTTGACATTGATTTGGTCGTCCTTGATTGCCACATCCACACCAGCGGGGATGGCAACAGGCATTTTTCCTACGCGAGACATTTGCTATTTCTCCTGCTTAAGCGACGTAGCACAAGACTTCGCCGCCAACGCCGGTAGCGCGGGCTTTGCGGTCGGTCATCACGCCTTGGGGGGTGGTGACAATCGCCACGCCCAAGCCATTCATGACTTGAGGGATGGCATCATGGCCTTTGTAAACACGCAGGCCAGGACGGCTTACGCGTTCGATACGTTCGATCACTGGGCGACCGGCGTAGTATTTCAAAGTGATTTCCAGCTCACTTTTTCCAGCATCGGTTTTCACCTTGAAGCCGTCAATGTAGCCTTCGTCCTTCAGCACTTGGGCAATCGCCACCTTCACTTTGGAAGAGGGGATCGATACGGTAGTCTTGGCTACCATTTGCGCATTGCGGATACGGGTCAGCAAGTCGGCAATGGGGTCACTCATACTCATGTCTAGTTCTCCTGCCTTACTTACCAGCTGGCCTTAACCATACCGGGGATATCGCCAGCGAAAGCCAGCTCACGCACCTTAGCGCGGGCCAGACCGAACTGACGGAACGTGCCACGTGGACGACCCGTGATCGCGCAACGATTGCGTTGGCGAGTGGGGTTCGCGTTACGTGGGAGCTGTTGCAGAGCCAGACGGGCTACTGCGCGCTCTTCTTCGCTTTTCTTTGCGTCGTTCGAAGTTGCCTTCAGTTCCGCATGCTTAGCTGCATATTTGGCGACCAGACGGTCACGCTTGAGCTCGCGCTCGATCAAAGCTTTTTTAGCCACACGTCACCTCAGTTCTTGAACGGAAAACGGAAACCAGCGAGCAGTGCCTTGCACTCTTCATCGCTCTTTGCCGTCGTCGTGATGCTGATATTGAGACCGCGCAAGGCATCAACCTTGTCGTACTCGATTTCAGGGAAAATGATCTGCTCTTTTACGCCGATGTTGTAGTTACCACGGCCATCAAAAGCGCGACCGGAGATACCACGGAAGTCACGTACACGGGGCAAAGCCACGGTCACGAAACGGTCCAGGAACTCAAACATCTGAACGCCGCGCAGAGTCACCATGCAACCAATGGCCTGGCCTTCGCGGATCTTGAAACCGGCGATAGCCTTCTTGGCCTTTGTCACCACAGGCTTTTGGCCAGCGATCTTGGTCAGGTCAGCAACGGCGTTGTCCATAACCTTCTTGTCGGATACGGCTTCGCTCACACCCATGTTCAAGGTGATCTTGGTGAAACGTGGAACTTGCATCACCGAGGTGTAGCCAAACTTGGCCATCAACTCTGGAGCGACTTTTTCGCGGTAGTGTTGTTGTAAACGTGCCATGCTCATGCCACCTTGATTTCTTCGCCGCTGGACTTGTAAACGCGTGTGCGCTTGCCGTCCGCCAGCACCTTGATTCCAACACGATCAGCCTTACCAGTAGCAGCATTGAAAATGGCTACGTTGGACTGGTGAATTGGCATGTTCTTTTCGACGATGCCGCCAGCCTCACCCTTCATGGGATTGGGCTTGGCGTGCTTCTTGACCATGTTGATACCATCGACCAACAGGTAAGAATCATCTTTACGCAGCGCGACAGTACCGCGCTTGCCTTTATCGCGCCCGGTGAGCACGACGACTTGGTCGCCTTTGCGAATCTTGTTCATGTCGCGTCCTTACAGAACTTCAGGGGCCAAGGACACGATCTTCATGAACTTTTCAGTGCGCAATTCGCGCGTCACTGGTCCGAAGATGCGGGTGCCGATGGGCTCCAGCTTTGCATTCAGCAACACAGCTGCGTTGCCATCGAATTTGACCAGCGAACCGTCTGCACGACGGATACCTTTGGCCGTGCGCACCACCACTGCACTGTAGATCTCGCCTTTTTTGACGCGACCACGTGGAGCGGCTTCTTTGATGCTCACTTTGATGATGTCGCCAACGCTAGCGTAACGACGCTTGGACCCGCCCAGCACCTTGATGCAGAGAACGGATTTCGCGCCGGTATTGTCGGCAACATCTAACCGGGATTCAGTTTGGATCATGTCTATGTTTTCCCAACTTGCATCGAGTGCCTCAGCCTAAGCCGCAGCACGCAATCAGTCTTGGGCCCGTCGTCCACGCTACAAACCACTCATAGCGCTTCCTTTGGGCAGAAGCATCGCTTTTTAGGAGCGAAGCCCGCAATTATGCAGAATATTTAAAAGCGCGTCAACTGCGTGCATATAAAAGACATGCACAGCAACGCCAATTATGTTTTTTCAGGTCGAAATGCCGCCAGAACGGCGTTTGCGATCTCGGCAAAGCCCGCACCCCGCTCATTTTCGGCTACGTACTGTGGTTTAAATGCCAAATCAGCCTCAAATCTGCGGATGTTGGCTACGCCCACGGTTTGCAGCATCGCCTCGAACATCCGCTGGTCATTGGTCGAGTCACCTATATAGACCCAGCGATCCATTTCCGCCTCCAGCGCCCGCCCAAACAGGGTTTGCACGATCCAGCGCGCGCCCTCCCACTTGTTGTGCTCGCCAAACCAACCATTGATATGGATGGAACTGACGGTGGCGCGCATGCCTCCCTCCTCCAGGACGGCAACCACCTGGGCGATCTGGGCCGGCGACAAATGGCTGAATTCGCTGTGGTCAATGGCGATATCGGTTTCCCGGCCCGCAGAATCTTCGGCCAAGCAAGCACCGGGCACTTCGGCCAGCACGCGCTCTGCCAGCCTCTGCATGCGCACCTTATTGGCTTGCCGCGTAACAGCATCCTGTATATATATTTTTGATAGCGCCTGACGCAGATGAGTACTGCGCTGAATGCCAATTTCCTTGCTATTTATCAGCGCGACGGCGCCATTCTCGGCAACGATGGCATCGACCGGCCAAGACTGGGCAAACGGCTCGCTCCAACCCACCGGGCGCCCGGTAATTGCAATCACCGCCAAACCAGCAGACTTCAAATCCTGCAAAGCCTGCAAGGCGTCGGGGGTGATCGCACCGTCTGTTGTCAGGGTGTCATCTATATCCGTCAGCACACCCCGCACGCCACGCCGCTGCGCGAGCGGCCATTGCGCCAGGGGTTTCATGCAGGCAAGGTGGCGTATTGCTCGGCCAGGGTCAAAAACGCCTCGGTCTGCGGGTCCACACCGGTTTCTTGCAACAGGATGTCTGCCACCGCCGGCGCCAAGGAGGCGGCCTGACGCGCGTCCAGAAACAGCAGCCGGCTACGGCGCGCCAACACGTCCTCTACCGTGCGGGCATATTCAAAGCGGGCAGCAAAGCGCACCATGGCTTCGCTCAGGCCTCCGCCCAGCGCGCGCCCACCACCAGGTAGAGACCGCACCAGATCCTGTTCTGTACCGTAGGCTTGCAAGCCCGGCGCATCGCTCATTTTGTGCTGCAAGCCCCCCGCAGGCACCGTGCCCGCGCCAATCAGGCGCAAGGTCGCTGTACAGACCGGCTTGCGCGGCTGTAGCAACTCCGCGCCAAAGCATTTGTCCAACACGTCCTCGGCCATCGCGCGGTAGGTGGTCCATTTGCCGCCGGTCACCGTGACCATGCCGCTGCGGCTGACCAACACCGTGTGCTCGCGGCTGATGCCCTTGGTATTGCCGCCATCCTCATCTTGCGGCTTGACCAGCGGACGCAGGCCAACCCAGACGCTTTTCACGTCGGCCCGGGTAGGTGCCCGGCTCAAATATCTACCTGATTCACCCAAAATGAACTCCACCTCTTCCTTGAACGGCAAAGGCTCACGGTCCAGGTCATGGCGCGGCGTATCCGTGGTGCCCAGAATGGTCTTGCCCAACCATGGCACGGCAAACAAAACCCGGCCATCGGCGGTCTTCGGCACCAGCATCGCATGGTCACCTGGCAAAAATTCACGGTCCACCACGATGTGCACACCCTGGCTGGGCGCTACCATGGGCTTGGCGGTGCGACCTGTTGCGTCGCCGTCCTTTTGGCGAAATTCGTCCACCCAGACACCGGTGGCATTCACCACACACCTTGCGCGCAGCGTCATGTGGGCACCGGTTTCGCGGTCCTGGCAATGCACGCCCGCCACCTTGCCGTCTTCATGCAACAAACCGGTCGCGGCGCAGTAATTGACCACCACAGCCCCTTGGTCGGCCGCAGTGCGGGCCAGCACCAATGCCAAACGGGCATCGTCAAACTGGCCATCCCAATACTTGACCCCGCCCTTGAGCCCCTGCGCACGTACAGTCGGCAGATAGTGCAGGGTCTTTTCTTTACCCAAAAATTCTGTGGACCCCAGGCCCGCCTTACCGGCGAGAGCGTCGTACATCTTGAGCCCTATGCCGTAAAAGGGCGTGTCCAGCAGCTTGTAGGACGGCATCACAAACGCCAGCGGCTGCGCCAGATGGGGCGCGTTATGCAGCAGCGTGGTACGTTCGTGCAGGGCTTCACGCACTAGCGCGATATTGCCCTGGGCCAAGTAACGCACACCGCCATGCACCAGCTTGGTTGCACGCGATGAAGTGCCCTTGGCAAAGTCATGTGATTCGATCAAGGCCACGCTGAATCCGCGGGAAGCTGCATCCAGAGCCACCCCTAGACCTGTCGCGCCACCGCCGATAACCACCACATCGAATTGAGCAGGCCCGCTGAGCTGCGCCATTACTGCAGTGCGCAAAGTCGATCGGGGCGAGGGGGCAAGCGTCATAAACCAAGATTCCAGCAATCAAACAAGTTGACATGCGCGAAGCATGCCAACCAAAAGGGCTGCGTGGCGCAGAGGGCCACGCAGCCATTGCAGAGCTTATTGCATCTCTGTTACGCGCTTAGCGGACCTTGCCGTTCTTCCAGGCGTTCAACAAGGTGTCATAGGCAATGGTTTCGCCCTTAGGCTTTTCGTTCGCCAGCTTCTTCCACGGGGCATGTGCATCGCTCAGATACTTGTTGGGATCACCCTTGGGATTGAGCTTTGGCGCGCAATTGGCCATGCCAGCGCGTTCCAGACGCGACATCACGTTGTCCATCTCATCGGCCAGGTTATCCATGGCTTTCTGCGGCGTTTTCTCACCCGTTACCGCCTCAGCTACGTTCTTCCACCACAGCTGTGCCAGCTTGGGGTAGTCGGGCACATTGGTGCCGGTCGGCGTCCAGGCCACACGTGCTGGGCTGCGGTAGAACTCGATCAGGCCGCCGTACTTGTTGGCGTTTTGCGTGAAGTAGTCAGCACGGATATCGCTGTCGCGGATGAAGGTCAGGCCAGTGATCGACTTCTTCAAAGACACAGTCTTGCTGGTCACGAACTGGGCGTAGAGCCAGGCCGCCGCGACCTTGTTGGCGTCGTGGTCCTTGAAGAAGGTCCAGGAACCCACGTCCTGGTAGCCGTTCTGCATGCCTTGCTTCCAGTACGGGCCATTCGGGCCGGGCGCCATACGCCACTTGGGAGTGCCATCTGCATTAACGACGGGCAGACCGGGCTTCACCATATCGGCCGTGAAAGCGGTGTACCAGAAGATTTGCTGGGCGATCTGGCCTTGTGCTGGCACTGGACCGGATTCACCAAAGGTCATGCCCATGGCTTCCTTGGGCGCGTACTTCTTCATCCAGTCGATGTACTTGGTCAAAGCGTACACAGCCGCTGGCGAGTTGGTCGCCCCACCGCGCGACACCGATGCACCCACCGGCGTGCATTTGTCATCGGCCACCTTGATGCCCCATTCATCGATAGGCATGCCATTTGGAATGCCTACGTCTGCCGCACCCGCCATCGATAGCCAGGCATCGGTGAAACGCCAGCCCAACGATGGATCTTTTTTGCCGTAATCCATGTGACCGTAGATGGGCTTGCCATCCAGCGTCTTCACGTCTTCGCTGAAGAAGGCGGCGATGTCTTCATAGGCGCTCCAGTTCAGTGGTACGCCCAGGTCGTAGCCATACTTGGCCTTGAACTTGTCCTTCAGGTCCTGGCGCGCAAACAAGTCGGCACGGAACCAGTACAGGTTGGCGAACTGCTGGTCCGGCAGCTGGTACATCTTCTTGTCGGGCGCCGTGGTGAAACTGGTGCCGATGAAGTCCTTCAAATCCAGATCTGGATCGGTGAACTCCTTACCCGCGCCAGTCATATAGTCCGACAGCGCCAATATCTTGCCGTAACGGTAGTGGGTACCAATCAGGTCCGAATCCGAAATCCAGCCGTCGTAAATCGACTTGCCCGACTGCATGGAAGTCTGCAGCTTCTCGACCACGTCGCCTTCCTGGATCACGTCATGCTTGACCTTGATGCCGGTGATTTCTTCAAACGCCTTGGCCAGGGTCTTGGACTCGTATTCATGCGTGGTCAGGGTTTCTGACACCACCGAGATTTCCTTGACACCCTTGGCTTGCAGCTTCTTCGCGGCTTCGATGAACCACTTCATCTCAGCGGCCTGTTTGTCCTTGCTCAGGGTCGATGGCTGGAACTCGCTGTCGATCCACTTCTTCGCAGCCGCTTCGTCGGCGAACGCATGGCCCGTCAGCGCACAAGCTGCGGCGATGGCCAGTATGGAATAACGCATCTTCATGTCTCGTCTCCTCATTGGTATACACCCCCATTCAACGAAAGGCGTGCTCGGCTCTGGGGGCAGTAAAAGCCGGATCCTCGGAACACCATGCCTAGCCCTTGCGCATGATCACCATCAGCAGGGCTACGGACAGCACAAAACTGATCCATATGGACGGGTCACCGTCCAGCTGGAACCACTCGGCAAACTTGCCGCTCAATCCCACAAAAGCCAGATTCACATAGGCCGCGCTCAGCAAGCCAATGAACAAGCGGTCGCCGCGCGTGGTGTCCATCGGCAAGAAGCCGCGTCGCAAGGTTGTGGGCGACTTGATCTCCCACACCGTCATGCCCACCAACATCAGCGCAATACAAATAAAGAACACTGCGACCGGCAAGGTCCAAGCCATCCACTCAAACATACAAATCTCCTGTTAGACCAATCACACCCGCCCCATGGCGAAGCCCTTGGCGATGTAGTTGCGCACAAACCAGATCACGATGGCGCCTGGGACAATGGTCAAGACACCGGCCGCCGCCAGCGTGGCCCAGTCCATGCCCGACGCCGACACGGTGCGCGTCATGGTCGCCACGATAGGCTTGGCATTCACACTGGTCAGGGTGCGGGCCAGCAGCAGTTCTACCCAGCTGAACATGAAGCAGAAGAATGCCGCCACACCCACACCTGCCTTGATCAGTGGCAAGAAGATGGTCAGGAAAAAGCGTGGGAAGGTATAGCCGTCGATATAAGCCGTCTCGTCGATCTCGCGTGGAATGCCGCTCATGAAGCCTTCCAGAATCCACACCGCCAGGGGCACGCTGAACAGCAAGTGCGCCAGCGCCACCGCCAAGTGCGTGTCCATCAAGCCTACGGTGGTGTAGAGCTGGAAGAACGGCAGCAAGAACACCGCAGGCGGGGTCATACGGTTGGTTAGCAGCCAGAAGAATACATGCTTGTCGCCCAGGAAGCTGTAGCGCGAGAACGCATAGGCCGCAGGCAGGGATACGGTGAGCGTGATCACCATATTCATGCTGACGTAGATCAGGCTATTGATATAGCCCGAGTACCACGACGAATCCGTCAGGATGGTGCGGTAGTTGTCCCAGGTGAAATGCTGGGGCAGCAGCGAAAAGCTGGCCACGATCTCCTGGTTGGTCTTGAACGACATATTCACCATCCAGTAGATGGGTACCAGGGCGAAGATGATGTAGGCGAACAGAAAGATCGTCCGCTTCTGAAATTTTGGCTTAGACATGTGACCCCCATGCGATGCACTTCGTGTAATCGCAGCCCCCCAAGGGGGTGCGAGCTTGTTTGGGACGGCCCTGCACTGCGCTCATTGACCGCCTTCTTTCTCTTGGGTGCCAACGCGCTGCATCCAGTTGTACAAGATGAAGCACAGCAGCAGGATGATGAGGAAGTAGATCAGCGAGAACGCAGCAGCAGGCCCAAGGTCAAACTGGCCCACAGCCTTCTGCGTCAAGAACTGCGACAGGAAGGTGGTCGCATTGCCAGGCCCACCACCCGTCAGCACAAAGGGCTCCGTGTAGATCATGAAGCTGTCCATGAAGCGCAGCAGCACGCCAATCATCAGCACACCACGCATCTTGGGCAGCTGGATGTAGCGGAACACCGCAAACTTGCTGGCACCGTCAATCCGCGCGGCCTGGTAGTAGGCATCTGGTATTGAACGCAAACCCGCATAACCCAGCAAGGCAACCAACGGCGTCCAGTGCCACACATCCATCACCAGCACCGTCAGCCATGCATGGGTGGCGTTGCCGGTGTAGCTGTAGTCGATACCCATGCCCTGCAGCGCAGCCCCCAGCAAACCGATGTCGGAACGGCCAAAAATCTGCCAGATAGTGCCCACCACGTTCCACGGAATCAGCAGGGACAGCGACACGATCACCAACACCACCGACGCCTTCAAACCCTCGGCTGGCATGGACAAGGCCAGCAAGATGCCCAAGGGCAACTCCACCGCCAGAACCGACAAGGAGAAAACCAGTTGGCGCAACAGCGCGGCATGCAGCTCCTCGTCGCGCATCACCTGGACAAACCATTCGGTGCCCACAAACACACGCCGCTCGGGTGAAATGATGTCCTGCACCGAATAGTTCACCACCGTCATCAGCGGCACAATGGCAGAAAACGCCACGCAGATCAGCACCGGCAAGATCAAGAACCAGGCCTTCTGGTTCACCGGTTTGGTTGTGGTGCTCATATAGCCCCCACGCTTGCCGCCAAAGCGGTGGCGCTCCCCCCCAAGGGGGCGCGAACTTGTTTGAAGCGGTTCGGCACGGCGTTCATTGCACAATCTCCTCGTTCTTATAAAAGCAGGTGTGCTCGCCCAGCACCTGCAGCCAGACCACTTCACCCACCGCTGGCAGTTGCACCTCGGGACTCAGCCGGGCTTTGAGCACCTGCCCATCGACCGCGGCAGTCAGCATCACATGCGTGCCCACGTCCTGGATCTTCGATACCGTGCACAGCAGAGCCCCCCGCGTGGCGGGTTGTGCCAGCGAGACGTATTCCGGCCGTACGCCCAGCTTTAACGCACCCTGGGGCAGCGCCCGTGGCAGCTGCCATTGCGCACCGGCGACTTGCAAAGTTTCGGCCGAAGCATGGACAGGCAAAAAGTTCATCCCCGGCGAGCCGATGAAGTTACCGACAAAGGTATGGCTGGGCCGCTCGAACAAGGCATCGGCCGAGCCCACTTGCACGGCGCGGCCACGTGTCATCACCACCACCTGCTCGGCAAAGGTCAGCGCCTCCACCTGGTCATGGGTCACGTAGATCAGCGTCAATTTCAGCTCGCGGTGGATCTGCTTGAGCTTGCGGCGCAGCTGCCATTTCAGGTGCGGATCGATCACTGTCAGCGGCTCGTCGAACAGCACGGCCGACACGTCGGGCCGCACCAGGCCTCGGCCCAGCGAGATCTTCTGTTTGGCGTCCGCCGCCAGGTTGGCGGCGCGCTGGTTCAGCTGGCCGCTCATTTCCAGCATCTCGGCAATTTCGCCCACGCGCTTGTCGATCTGCGCCTGCGGCACCTTGCGGTTGCGCAGTGGAAAAGCCAGGTTTTCAGCCACTGTCATGGTGTCGTAGATCACCGGGAACTGGAACACCTGGGCGATGTTGCGCTCCTGCGGCGAGGCGAGGGTCACGTCTTTGCCGTCAAACAGCACGGTGCCCTGCGATGGCGCCAGCAGACCGGACATGATGTTCAGCATGGTCGTCTTGCCGCAGCCCGAGGGGCCGAGCAAGGCATAGGCACCACCATCGTTGAAGCTCATCTTCAAGGGCAGCAGTGCGTAGTCGCTATCTTGCGTGGGGTTGGCGCGGTAGGCGTGCGCCAGGTCCAGTTCAATGCGGGCCATTACACAGCTCCCTGGCGGACCGGGGCCAGCAGCAAGCTGCCCTGACCATCAAACACATAAGCCTGGGTGGCATGAAAATACAAGGTCAATGCAGCCCCCAGTTCGAAATAATGCACGCCGGTGAGTTGGGCCACCAGTTCACCAATCGGCGTCGCCACGTGCACAAAGGTGTCGGAACCGGAGATTTCCGCCAGCTCGACCTGTCCGTTCAGGGCCACGTCACCGGGGCGCTGCTGCACCCGCAGCGCACTGGCGCGCAGGCCTACCGTCAAGCTCCCGGCCTGCGTAGCCGGCAAGGCCAGGGCCAGCAGCGGCCCTGCCTGCAACTGCACGCCGCCAGCCGCCGTATGACCTGCAGCCAGATTCATCGGTGGGTCGCTAAAAGCCCGCGCCACGCGCAGCGACTTGGGCCGGTGGAATACCTCGGCCGTGGGACCGTATTGCAGCAATTCGCCCGCATCCATCACCGCGGTGTAGCCTCCCAGCAGCAAGGCTTCACCCGGCTCGGTCGTGGCATAGATGACAGTGGATTCACCCGCGGCAAACAGCGAGCTGAGTTCGTCGCGCAGTTCTTCGCGCAGCTTGTAGTCCAGATTCACCAGCGGCTCGTCCAGCAGCATCAGAGGTGCCGCCTTGGCCAGCGCCCGGGCCAGTGCCACGCGCTGCTGCTGGCCGCCCGATAGCTCGGCTGGGTAGCGCTCGAGGAACATCTCGATATGCAGCTTTTCGGCCAGCTCGCGTACGCGCTGGTCCATGTTCTTTTCGCCGCGCAGCTTCAGCGGCGAGGCGATGTTGTCGCGCACTGTGAGCGAGGGGTAGTTAATGAACTGCTGGTAGACCATGGCCACATTGCGCTCGCGGACCGGCTGACCGGTCACGTCCACACCGTCCACCAGCACCCGCCCATGGGTAGGCACGTCCAGCCCAGCCATGATGCGCATCAGGCTGGTCTTGCCCGCCTGGGTTGCGCCCAGCAACACGGTCACGGCACCGGGCTGAGGCGCCAAACCCATCTCGTACAGCCAGGTCTGTGCCCCCACCTTTTTGCTGACGCCTTCTAAGCTCAACTGCATCACAATCCTTTGCCGAATTTACAAACTTGCGTTTTCGAATTTGATGATTATTGTTCGTTTGTGTTTCTTTTTTATCGGTAGCAACCCTTAGAACGTTCTTTGTCTTTCGTTTTAAAGTCAAGCGCTAGTTTTTTCCGAAACGAAACCCCGTGAACCCCAACCCCCGACAACTGCTGCTGCTGCAGGCCGTACAGGCCCAGGGCTCTCTCACCGTAGACCAGCTGGCCGACAAGCTCGGCGTCACACTGCAAACCGTACGCCGCGACGTGCAGCGCCTGGCCGACGATGGCCTGCTGACGCGCTTCCATGGCGGCGTGCGCGTACCCAGCTCGACGATTGAGAACATCGCCCACCCGCAGCGCGAGAACCTGCACGCCGAAGGCAAGGCCCGCATTGCGCGCGCAGTGGCGGCCGAGGTGCCCAACGACTGTTCGCTGATCCTGAACATTGGCACCACCACCGAGGCGATTGCCAAGGCCCTGCTGCAACACAAAGGGCTGCGCGTTATCACCAACAACCTGAACGTAGCCACCATCCTCAGCGCCAATCCGCAGTGTGAAGTCATCATTGCCGGCGGCGTGGTGCGCGGGCGCGACCGCGGCGTGGTGGGTGAAGCTGCTATCGATTTCATACGGCAGTTCAAGGTGGATATTGCGTTGATCGGCATTTCGGCCATTGAAGCCGATGGCACGCTGCGCGACTTCGACTACCGCGAAGTGAAGGTCTCGCAGGCCATCATCAGCCACGCCCGCGAAGTCTGGCTGGCCGCCGACAGCAGCAAATTCAACCGCGCGGCCATGGTGGAAGTGGCCAGCCTGTCACAGATCGACCGCCTGTTCACCGACGGCCCGGTACCCGACCCCTTTCCATCCCTGCTGCGCGACGCCCAAGTCCGCTGTCACCTCGCCACACAACCATGACCTACCTGCTCGCCCTGGACCAGGGCACCTCCAGCTCCCGCAGCATCGTCTTCCACGCCGACGGCCACATCGTCAGCCAGGCGCAACTGGAACTGCCCCAGATATTTCCCCAACCCGGCTGGGTCGAGCATGATCCGATGGAGATCTGGCGCACCCAGCTCAGCACCGCCCGCGAAGCCCTGGCAAAGGCAGGGCTGCAGGCAAAGGACATCCGCGCCGTCGGCATCACCAACCAGCGCGAAACCACGGTAGTGTGGAACCGCGCGACCGGCCAGCCCATCCACCACGCCATTGTCTGGCAGGACCGCCGCGCCGAGCCCACCTGCGTGCAGCTGCGCGCCGATGGCCTGGCCGATGTAATCCAACGCAAGACGGGATTACTGGTCGATGCCTATTTCTCGGGCACCAAGCTGAAATGGCTGCTGGACCATGTGCCCAATGCCCGCGCCCAGGCGGAACGCGGCGAGCTGGCCTTTGGCACCATCGACAGCTGGCTGATGTGGCAGCTGACCGAAGGCCAGGTGCACGCCACCGACGTCAGCAACGCATCCCGCACCATGCTGTTCAATGTGCACAGCAACCAGTGGGACGCCGAGCTGCTGGCCGCACTGAACATCCCTGCCAGCCTGATGCCCTCCGTGAAACCCAGCAGCGCCATCTACGGCGATGTCAGCCCCGCACTGCTGGGCCAGGCCATCCCGATCGGCGGCGTGGCCGGCGACCAGCAAAGCGCGCTGTTCGGCCAGGCCTGTTTCAAAGCCGGCATGGCCAAGAACACCTATGGCACGGGCTGCTTCATGCTGATGCACACCGGCAGCACCTTCCAGACATCCCACAACGGCCTGCTCACCACCAGTGCGGCCCAACCCACGGCACAGCCCGAATTCGCCACCGAAGGCAGCGTCTTCGTGGGCGGCGCGGTGGTGCAGTGGCTGCGCGACGGCCTGCATGCCATCCATAACAGTGGCGAGGTACAAAGCCTGGCGCAAAGCGTGCCCGACTCGGGCGGCGTGATGTTCGTGCCGGCCTTCACCGGCCTGGGTGCGCCCTATTGGAAGCCGGATGCGCGCGGCAGCATTACCGGCCTGAGCCGCGGCACCACACTGGCCCACATCGCCCGGGCGGCGCTGGAAAGCATTGCCTACCAAAGTGCTGCCCTGCTACAGGCCATGGGCCGCGACGCAGTGCAAGCTGGCGGCACGCCGGTGGCCGAGCTGCGGGTGGATGGAGGTGCCTGTGTAAATGATTTACTGATGCAGTTCCAGGCCGATCTGCTGGGCATCCCGGTGATACGCCCTGCCGTGACCGAAACCACCGCCTTGGGCGCCGCCTACCTGGCCGGTCTGGCCGTGGGCGTGTACCGTAATACCGAGGAGCTATCCGCGCTGTGGCGCGCCGAGCGGCGCTTCCTGCCCACACTCAGCACCGCACGGGCGACCGAACTGATGGCGCGTTGGGAACATGCCGTACGTCAAACGGTTTTGGAATAAAAACAACAGCATGTGATCTAAATCACGATAGAGGGTTAACCCTAGGATTTTCATGGACCGAATCTAGGGTTAACCCTATAATTCACTCCAACGTCAACCCGATGTACAGGAGTAACCACCATGACTACCAATGCTTACCAACTGACCAGTTCCGCAACCGCACCTGCCGTCAGTTCCGCTGCCCGCGAATTCTTCGCCGCCACGTCCAACCTGTTTTCCGCTCTGCACGCCACGCTGTTCAAGACAGCTGCGCCACGTGCCCTGACCGTGTTCGAAGAAGCCGAACAAGTCCGCATGCTGGCCGAAAGCTACGCCGACACCGACCGTGGCTTCGCCGCTGATCTGTTCGCCGCAGCCGACCGCCACGAACTGCAAAACCGCGCCTAAAAAGCTCCTTCGGCTCCGGGTCACCGCTGCCGTGTCCCCTGGCGTAAGGCCTCAAGGCCAAGCCTGGGACATTTAGCAAGAACCAGGCCGAAAACCCTATGGTGGGGTTGAACGACCATGCTGGCATTGACCTGCCAGCATGGGAAACACCATCAATTGCTACATTTTAAGTAGCATGCTGCGCACTATCTATCTGCGCCAGCATTCATTTAGGCACCTATTGACGTGCAGCACTTTCAACCCAGGTGCGTATGCCGTTCGGGCCGGGATTCCACTTCCATCGCCGCCAGGCCCTGCAAGATGCCGCAGGCATCCGAAGCCTGTTCGCTGCTACACCGTTCGCGCAAACCCGCCAGTTGCTGTTTCAGCTGGGTCAACTCGCGTATGCGTTCGTCCACATGGGCGATGTGCTGGTCAAACACCGCATTGATGGCGCCGCAGCCCTCAGCTGGCTTGTCGGCCAGGCGCAGCAAGCTATGGATTTCTTCATGGCTCATATCCAGCGCACGGCAGTTGCGGATGAAACGCAGGCGCTCCGAATGCTCCGGCCCATACACGCGGAAGTTGCCCGCCGTGCGCGCCGGCGCGGGCAGCAGCCCTTCCTTCTCGTAGTAGCGCACCGTCTCCACCGTGCACTGGGCCACCTGGGCCAATTCGCCGATTTTCATAAGGCTATCCAAGAATGGGGTTGACTCTATAGTAACTTCAGCTTGTCTAATGGGCGCAACGCTATCCAGAAAGCCCTTATGCCCGCCCACACACACGACCACGATTCGCATGCGCACCATGACCACACACATGGTGATGCGCATGAGCATGGTCACGACCACGCCGCCAGCAGTTGCTGTGCGCAGGCGCCGGCAATGGAGCAGCTGGCAACACCTGTCAGCAGCGCCCAGGGCAGCACCACCCCGATCCGCATCCTGCAAATGGACTGCCCCACCGAAGAAGCCCTGCTGCGCAAAAAGCTGGGCGGCATGGACGGCGTAACCGGCCTGGAGTTCAACCTCATGCAGCGTGTGCTGACCGTCACGCACGCGCCCAAGGCCATTGACGCCATCCTGGACGCCGTGCGTTCGCTGGGTTTCACCCCCGAATTGGCCGATGCGGCAGCCCCGCCTCCTGCCCCCGAACCCGCCAAACCCTGGTCGCCGCTGGCGCTGGCTGGCATTGCCGCCATCGCCTCCGAGGCCAGCCACTGGGCCGGGCTGCCGGTCTGGGTGCCGGCGCTGCTGGCCATCATGGCCGTGCTGTCCTGCGGGCTGAGCACCTATAAGAAGGGCTGGATCGCCATCCGCAACGGCAACCTCAACATCAACGCCCTGATGAGCATCGCGGTCACCGGCGCGCTGCTGCTGGGCCAGTGGCCCGAAGCCGCCATGGTGATGGTGCTGTTCACCGTGGCCGAACTGATCGAAGCCCGCTCGCTCGACCGCGCGCGCAACGCCATCCAGGGCCTGATGCAACTCGCCCCCGAGCAGGCCACCGTGCAGCAGCCCGATGGCAGCTGGCGCGAGGTAGACGCCAAATCGGTGACCCTGGGCGCCCAGGTGCGCGTCAAACCCGGCGAACGCCTGGCGCTGGACGGCCAGATCACCCAAGGCCGCTCCACCATCGACCAGTCTCCCATCACCGGTGAGAGCCTGCCCGTGGACAAGGCCGAGGGCGACGACGTATTTGCCGGCACGGTCAACGCCACCGGCTCGTTTGAATACCGCGTCACCGCCCGCGCCGGCGACAGCACCCTGGCCCGCATACTGCACGCGGTGCAGGCTGCACAGGGCGCACGCGCACCCACCCAGCGCTTTGTGGACCGATTTGCCCAGGTCTACACCCCGATCGTCTTTGCCCTGGCCGTCGCCGTCGCGGTGCTACCCCCGCTGTTGCTCGGCGGCGACTGGCTGGGCTGGATCTACAAAGCCCTGGTGCTGCTGGTGATCGCCTGCCCCTGTGCGCTGGTGATCTCCACCCCCGTCACCATCGTCAGCGGCCTGGCCGCCGCCGCGCGCCTGGGCATTCTGGTCAAGGGCGGCGTGTACCTGGAAGAGGGCCGCAAACTGGCCTGGCTGGCGCTGGACAAGACCGGCACGCTGACCCACGGCAAACCGGTGCAGACCGACTTTGCCCTGTTAGGCCAAACAACCGAAGCCGACGCACGCAGCCTGGCCGCCAGTCTGGCCACCCGTTCCGACCACCCCGTTTCCCGCGCCGTGGCCCAGGCCGCACAGCGCGACGGCATCGCCCTGCAAACCGTGGACCAGTTTGAAGCCCTGCCCGGGCGCGGCACCCAGGGCCAGATCGCGGGCACACGCTACACCCTGGGCAACCACCGCCTGGTGCACGAACAAGGCCTGTGCTCCGATGCGCTCGAAGCCCAGCTCACCGCGCTGGAGTCGCAAGGCAAGACCGCCATCCTGCTGGCCAACACCCAGAGCGTGCTGGCCGTATTCGCCGTGGCCGATACCCTCAAAGACAGCAGTCGCCAGGCCATCCAGGAGCTGAACGCCCTGGGCGTGCGCACCAGCCTGCTGACCGGCGACAACACCCACACCGCCCGCGCCATCGCCGACCAGGTCGGCATCGCCGAAGCCCACGGCGACCTGCTGCCGCAGGACAAGCTGCAGCGCATCGAGACCGCGTTGACCGAACATGGCCCGCAAGGCAGGGTCGGCATGGTGGGCGACGGCATCAACGACGCCCCCGCCCTGGCCCGCGCCGACATAGGCTTCGCCATGGGCGCCGCCGGCACCGGCACGGCCATAGAAACCGCCGACGTAGCCCTGATGGACGACGACCTGCGCAAGCTCCCCCGCTTCGTCCGCCTGTCCCGCGCCACGCACACCCTGCTGGTACAAAACATCGTCCTCGCCCTGGGCATCAAGGCCGTTTTCCTGGTGCTCACGCTGATGGGCTCCGGCACCATGTGGATGGCAGTGTTTGCCGACGTGGGGGCCAGTTTGCTGGTGGTGGGGAATGGGTTGAGGTTGCTACGGTTTAGATAGCTGCTTGCGTTGGTTGGATATGCGCTGTGACCCATTTTCTTCAAATTTCAGCGCCCCGCGCAAACCGTTCGGCCTAAGCTTGTCAAAGGACAGGCCCAGCACTGCCTTTCCCCAAAAAATCGGAGAGATTCAGCTTTGCCTCGCTAGTACTGGGCGCTCAGCCCTTTACAGTACCTCCATAAGCACCGCATTCAAAGTCTTCGTCACAATCGTCCTTGCCGCCCTCAGTCTTCTCGCTCTTCTACTTACCGCCTCTGGCAACTGGAAAGCCGCTTCGGGTGCACTCTCCATTCTTGCTGTCGTGGCGTTCTTCGTTGGCATTGGTTGGTTTCACTTCCGATATCCTCTGCCGCCACTCCCGAAGGGTTCTAGCCAATCTTTATGGTCTGAGGTTCGCCGCTTCAAAGAGCATTACCCAGGCTGGCCAAGCAAACTTGTTGCCTACGGACTACCCACACTCTTCGCTCTGGCGATTGTTCCCAGACTATTCGCACTCATAAAAAGTATTGTTGGGTAATTGCACGCAAGAATCTTGCTCCAGTCAAAGTAAGACCTAATCGTCCAAGGAACAGGCTCGCAAAGGCAAAGCGCGCACGTCACACATTGCTACGATTTAAATAGCCTCCAGCGCAGACAACATATGCGCCAGCGACCTTTTCTACCCCCCAACCACCGCCCTGACAGCCGCTAGCACACTAGCCCCTAACTTACGCGAACGCTCGCCGTTCCAGCCGCGTTCCAGATCCGGCAAGTTGGCGTTGTCCTTGAATGGCATCTCGATCGTGAAGGCCAGGCAGTCGAAGTTTTGGCCGACCCAGTTGGTGGCCAGGCTGAGGTTGGCTTGGCCGGGCGCGGCGCGGGGGTAGCCGACTTCCGTCTGGAAATCCGGGCTGGCGGCCAGCCAGGCGGCTTTGAAGGTGTTTTGCAGGGCCTCGATGCGTGGGTTGAAGCCGGGGTTGGCCTCGGTGCCGACGACGAAGTTATAGGGCAAATTCTCATCGCCGTGGGCGTCCAGGAACAGGTCTACGCCCACTGCCTCCATCTTGTTGCGCACATGGAAGACCTCGGGCGAGGTGTCCAGGCTGGGGCGGCGCCATTCACGGTTGAGGTTGGCGCCGGCGGCGTTGGTGCGCAGGTTGCCGTGCACGGCGCCGTCGGGGTTCATGTTTGGCACCACGAAGAATTCGCAGTGCTGCAGCAGGCCCCGGCTGGTGGGGTCCTGGCGGTCCAGCAGGCGGTCCAGAAAGCCCTCGACGAACCACTCGGCCATGGTTTCGCCGGGGTGCTGGCGGGCGATGAGCCAGACCTTCTTTTTCGGCGTGGCGAATTGCGCATCGTTGACGTGCAGCAGGGTCATGTCGCGGCCCTCGACCGTGGCACCCAGGCTTTCCACGCGCACCAAGTCGGAGGCGGCGGCCCGGCCCAGCAGGTCCAGGTGGCGCTCGTGCGAATAGGGCTCGAAATAGGCGAAGTACATGCGGTTGTGGCCGGGCGTGGTGGCCACGGTCATAACCTGGCCGTCGTACTGCGCATCCAGGCGAAACCAGTGTTGGCGGTCCACGCTGGCGACGATGCGGTAGCCGTCCCAACCGGGCGGATAGGCGCTTTGACCTGCGTTCAGGAATTTCATCACCACCGGCACGCCAGCGGCACCCTGCAGGCAAAAGTAAAACCACTGCGCGTAGGGACTGGCGTTGTCGGGGCGGATGTTCAGCTGGATGTCTTGCGGGTCGGCCAGGCTGAGCACCTGGATAGAGCCTCCATCGAACTGGGAGGAGATATGCAATGCGGTCATCCGCGAATGATACGGGGCTGCCGGATAATCGACCGCCATGGATAGTCCTTCTTCCGCGTCGCCCATGCGCCGCCCCACCGCCCGGTTTCTGCTTTCGCATCCCGCCCATTTCATGGCCCTGGGCTTTGGCTCTGGGCTAAGCCCCATCGCCCCCGGCACCGCCGGCACATTGTGGGCCTGGCTGGCGTTTCTGGTGATCCAGCCGCTGCTGACCACGGCACAAATGGGCTGGTTGATTGCCGCGTCTTTTGTGGTGGGCTGGTGGGCTTGCACTGTCTGCGCGCGGCACATGAACGTGGCCGACCCCGGCGCAATAGTCTGGGACGAGGTAGCAGCCTTCTGGCTGGTGCTGTGGCTGGTGATGCCGGTAGGGCTGCTGGGGCAGGCGGTGGCGTTCGGGCTGTTTCGCTACTTCGACGCAGCCAAACCCGGGCCGGTGGCCTGGGCCGACCGGGCCTTCAAGGGGCTGAACGCGCGCGGTGGCTTCGGCATCATGTTCGACGACCTGGTGGCGGCTTTTTGCACGCTGCTGGTGATTGCAGCCTGGAGGGCCTGGTGATGGATACGCTATCAAACTCAGAGCATCCTGCACAGGCAACACCTGCGCTGGTGGCCGATTTGATGCTGAAAAATAATTGGTTTCTGGCGACGGCTGAAAGCTGTACCGGCGGCATGATTGCCGCCGCCTGCACAGACCTGGCCGGCTCCAGCGCCTGGTTTGACCGGGGTTTTGTGACTTACTCCAACGCCGCCAAGACCGACATGCTGGGTGTGGACGCCGCCCTGATTGCTACGCATGGCGCTGTCAGCGAACCCGTAGCGCGGGCCATGGCGGCCGGTGCACTGGCCCATGCGCGGGCCCAGGTAGCGATTGCCGTGACTGGCGTTGCCGGCCCCACGGGAGGCAGCGTAGAAAAGCCGGTGGGAATGGTGTGGCTGGGCTTTGCCCTGCCAGGCGCGGTGCATACCGAGGTGCAGCATTTCCCTGGCGACCGTGCCGCAGTGCGCGCCGCCACTGTGAACTATGCGCTGCGCCGTGTGGCGCAGCTGCTGCAAGTTCTTACTCCGTCGCAGACTGGCTGATGCGCTCGATGGCCAGGGCCATCCAGTCCGAAGGCAGTGCTGCGGGTGTGCCACCCACGGACAGGCGCACGCTCAGGCCCTGGCCGCTGACCTGCAGCTGGGCATTGCTGCCCCACCACATCAGCCAGGCCAGCCAGGCCACCAGCAGGCCGGATGGCGGCTCGTGGCTCGGTGCTTCCAGCAACCAGGTGAGTGGATGGCGGCCGTTGAACACTGCAGTGTCGCCCTGCAAGCTGATCTGGCCCGGCAGGGCATCGACCAGAGCCTGTAGCGCCTGCGCCGGCGTTTCCAGTGCGGCAAACCGCGGCTGCCACTGTGCCAAGGCCTGGCCCACGGAGACGCTGCGCTGGGCTTCGTACTGCATCAGCTCCGCATGGTCCATGCTGCGCCAGTCTATGGGCGGCAGCATGCAGCCGGCCAGCTCGGCCGCACGCAGATAGGCCAACAGGCCAGGCTCGTAGTCGGCATTCAGAAAGCCGGCACACACCACAGCCAGTTGCGAGATGCGGCTGGCCAGCAGCTGCTGGCGGTGCACCGCCATCTTCTCGCGCAGCAGGTCATCGCGCTCGCAGCGGGTGTCGGACAACTCCAGCGCATTGCGGATATCCGCGCGCAGCAGCTCCAGGTCCCAGGGCTTGGTGATGTAGCGGTAGATTTCGCCGGTGTTGATAGCCTCTATGGCCTCGCCCAGCTCGGAGTAGGCGGTGGTCAGCATGCGCACCATGGCCGGGTGGTGGTCACGGGCGTAGCGCAGCAGCTCGTTGCCGTGGGCGCCGGGCATGCGCTGGTCGGACACCAGCACGGCAATCTCGTTGCCGCGCGCCTGTAGCACGGCCTTGCCCTCCTCCACGGAAAGCGCGGTCAGCACTGGCGCCATGGGGCTGATCAGGCGTTCAAAATACTTGAGCGCCATGGGTTCGTCGTCTACATACAGAATTTTGTCAGGTCGCATAGCGTGATCTTGCCAGGGTTATCAACAAAAAGGACTAGATTCAGGCATTTTCGGTTGCCAGACCCAGGTCAAAAGCGAATTCGGTCCATACACCGGGCTCGCTGCTGACCCGCAATGCCCCACCGTGGCGCTGCACGATGGCATAGCTCACACTCAAGCCCAAGCCCAGGCCCTTGCCTACATCTCGGGTGGTGAAGAAAGGTTCAAATACGCGGGCCAGATGCTCGGGCAGGATGCCGGTGCCGTTGTCGCGCACTGTCACCTCCAGTCGGCTGGCGGTGCGCACGGCCCGCACCTCGATACGCGGCGCCTTGCGCGCGGCCTTGTGCAGCGCCAGCGCCGCATTGCCCAGCAGGTTGATCAGCACCCCGATCAAGGCGGGTTCGTCGCCGCGCACATGGGTGTCCATGGGTAGCTCGACCGACACGGCAATGCCTTTGAGCTCGAAACCAGTCAGGCGCAGAGCCGACTGAAGGGCTTTTTCAAACAAAAAGATGCGGCCCGGGTCGTCACCCGGCTTTTGGTAGGCAAAGGTTTTCAGGTCCGAGACGATGCTTTGCACCCGCTGCATGCCCTCCTTGGCATCGCCCAGGCTTTCCTTCAGGTCGGGGCTGTTCACGACTGCGGCATCCATCATGGACATATTCAGCGCCATCAGGCTGTAATTGACCGGATTATTGACCTCATGCAGCAAGCCCGCCGCCAGCGTACCCAGGGCGGCCATTTTTTCCTGCTGCATCATGTGACCCTTAATATCGGCCAGTGCCTGGTTGGTGCTTTGCAGGATGGTGTTTTTTTCCTGGATTTCTTTCTTCAACTGAAAAGAAAGCCAGCGCCAGCGCTCGTTATATAGCGCCAAGGCTATACCGATCAACACGTAAAACGACATGAAGATCATATTGCCCCAAAAGGCATGAAAATTTTGAATTCCGCCAGTCCGTGATATGCATGCCGCACAATAAACCAGCAAGGTCAAAATGCCGGCCAAACCGGCCTCGATTAACGTAATGGGCAGAAAAAAAGCCATGCCGCTCAAAACAAAAGTCAAGCCTACAAAATAAATAGAGGACTCGCCTTCTGTATAAAAGATCATCCAGGCAATCATGACCTGGGGCACACACAGCCAAAAATAGGTGAGTGCCTTGATATTGCGTCTACCCCAAGCAAACTGGTAGCTCATCAGTACCGCGCCGATCAGCAGGCATGCCAGCAACCGGGCTTGGGCAAATTCCAAAGCATGCAGCGGATAAAACACTGCATCCAGCGACAATCCGGCCATGATCAGGCCCATAGTCATCAAACAGGCCGCCCGGCTATTGAAAATCAAATAGCTGTGCAGCTCTGCCTGGTAATCTTCGTTTTTACGCTTTGTTATGAATTCAAGCATCAATGCCCAATAAGCGCAGGAACTCGAGATTCCACAAATAGATTGACACCTGTGACGTCATTAAATACTTCAATATCCTTCAAACCGGCTGGCAATATTCTGCGCACATCGTTTTCGTCGCGGTATATCAGATGCCATTCCAAAAAATACTCCATCCAGCGCCGCTCCTGGTTGCTGGAGTGCACATTGGTGAATAATATTTGACCGCCTGCGCGGGTGCGCAAAGCCATATATTTAACCAAGCGGGCACACACTTTATCGGTCAGATAATCAAAAAGGCCAGCGCAATACACAAAATCAAACTTGTCTGATTCTTCTATCACTTGGGCCTGGGCCGAGCGTTTGAGCAGCTGGTTTACCGACTCGTGCTGCGTACGCAAGTGCAGCTGCTTGCCGCTGTGCTGAAGGCTTTCCAGTCTTTCACGCGTATAGGCAAGAGTTTCCTCGCTGAAATCCACCAGCACAAACTCTAGTTGGTCGAAATGCGCAGATTGCAGAACCAGGCGCTGGATCTCCTGCGCCGGCCCGCAGCCGATATTCAAAACCCGCATGGGCCGCCCAGCTTGCACTGCTTGTTGCGTCAACGACTCCAGGCGGCTGTACAGAATGTCGATGCGATTGCGATGCGCCTGGGCTACACCAGCCTGTAGGAACATGAAATTCACCAACTGGAAATAGCTGGTCGGGCCCTGGCGCGGGTCGCCCACGATCTGGTTCACCATTTCGTAATCGCCGGCATAGCCCAAAGGCTTGGAAAAAGTACGGTGCACAAACGGAGCCCGCAAAACCAGCGGGTGGATGGCCGCCTGGGCAAACGCACGGTGCAGGGGCACGGCATCCTCGGGCACCAGGGAGGCTTCGCGGTCAAACCATTCCAAGTACTCGCGGCCCTTGCGCAGTAGCGGCAAGCTCAGTTCCTGGAACACATCCTGCTGCACCCGGCCATCGGGCTCATGCGGCAGGCGGCCCGCCACATCCATCTGGTCCACCCAGCGTGCCACCTCAGCAAAGTAGGCGCGCATCTCGCTAACCACCACCTGGTAATCACGTCGCACATTGAAACGGGATTCCCAGTCCTGGATAAAGAACCCGGCTGCGCTGGCCACGCCAGCCACACCCGGTTGCATCAACACGACATCGTTCCAGGCGTCCATCAAATTCAGCGACACCACCGCCATCAACCCGGTATTCAACAGACTCACCACCACAGCCTTGCCGGTATAGATACTCTGATGACCGGAACGCACGGTCAGTTCGTGCAAAACCTCGCTGACCTGCATCAGCGAGTCGGGGTTGTACACCTCCAACACCATGGAGCCGCGCTGGTGGCTGATGAGGGTGCCCCGCATAGCCTCGTTATGGCTGTTTCGGAAAGTAATCACCGGGCTGATCGGACTGAGGGACTGCACAAACGGGCACTCTCATGAATTCGGGCTAAAACAGCTGACATATCCTCGCTAAATATTGGCGATGGCGTGTCGGCACCACGGAGCAGGACGCGACTGCAGGTCGGGAGGCTTGCTGAAAGACCGGCATTCTGTCACCTTGGCGAACCCGCTAAAAGGGTTCGCAGCCGCAATATAGACGCTTTGTCGTCAGCCCGTGAATTTGTCCAATGAATTTGCGCTCCATATTACGAAATTCGTTACCCTGCCAAAGTTTTACATAGAGAAGAAATTTTTATGCATGCCCATCAGCACACACTTGAGCGCTTCTACGCTGCCTTCGCCCGCCTGGACGCCGACACCATGGCCAGCTGCTATGCCGAGGATGTGCAGTTCAACGACCCGGTATTTACGCTGCGCGGCCGGCGCGAAGTTGGCGGCATGTGGCGCATGCTGTGCGCCGCCACCCGTAGCAAGGGCTTGGACGTATGGAAGCTGGAATATCGCGATCTACAGGCCGACGCCACAACCGGCCAGGCGCATTGGGAGGCGCACTACCGCTTCAGCACCACCGGGCGCATGGTGCACAACCGCATTGACGGACGCTTCCGCTTCAATGCGGCCGGACTGATCACCCAGCACACCGACCAGTTTGATTTCTGGGCCTGGTCACGCCAGGCACTGGGCACGCCCGGCCTGCTGCTGGGCTGGACGCCTTTGTTGCGCAACAAGGTACGCCGACTGGCGGCTACGAACCTGGAGAAATTTCTGGCGCAACCGTGAAGCGACACAGCATACGGGCATAACCCACTGCTTCAGCCAGAACGCACACCCCTAGAGATGCCGTGGAACTGGCTTTGCCAGGCCACTGGCATCGCCCCCTTCGAGGGGGTTGGCGGAAGATGCGAAGCACTGCAGCCTGGGGGTGTTCAATAAGCTAGGCGCCGTGGCATTTCTTGTACTTTTTGCCACTACCGCAGGGGCACAGGTCGTTGCGACCGGGGGTAGGTTCCCTACGCACCTGCTCCACGCGGGGGCCGAGTGAGCGCCAGAGTTCGCGCAAGTCATATACCGCCCACATGGCTTCGCCAAAGGCCTCCATGCGCGCCTCAGACATGCTGGGTGGCGGCTCTTCACCGCCCTCTTCCTCAGGGCCGAAAGCCGACACCTCGGCCGGGCCGGTGTCGTCCTCGGTCAGGGCCACGATGGCGCTCAGGGCGCCGTCCAGCCACTGCACGGCCTCCTTGTCCTTGGCCGGCGCTTCCCACTCGTCGGGCCAGGCCTCGACTGCAAACATGAAGCCCAATGCCCAGACCTGGCCGAACGAAGGCAGCGGGCCTTCTTCTTCACCGACCAAGGCCTCGGCACGCTCTTCGGGGCTGAGTGACAACATCATGGCGCGCACATCCAGCACCTCGGGGGTGTAGGCACGCTCGTCGGACAGGTTGTTGACATCTTTTTCATCCAGTGCGGCCTTCACCTCGTTCCAGCGACGGCCCCACAGTTCCATGAAGCGTGCACGCTGGGCTTCGTCGGCAAAACTGCCTTCACCGTCTTCGCCGATATCCAGCAGCACCGGAAGATATTCGCTGGCCGGAATGGCTCTGCGGCAGCACACCACGGCGGCCATGAAGCCTTCACAAAACTCCCACTGTGGGGTTTCGTCATAACGCTCGCGCAAGTCCTCCAGAATCAGGTCCAGGGCATCGAAGTCGTCGGGTTGTAAAGGCGCAGCGGTAGGGGCGGTCATGGTGTTCTCGGATAGCAAACCCCAAGTTTAGCCAGTAGCATCGCGCCAGGAGAAAACACCCTTATGCTGGACTATTTGAATTCGATCTACCCCATCCGCTACACCGTGTTCGGCATGTGCATCATGGGTTTGCTGCTCAGCCTGTTCAGCTTGCTCGTGTTCCACACCGGCGCCCTGCCCGGGCTGGTGTTTCTGGGTCTGGTCGGCCTGGGCCTGTATGACCTTCAGCAAACCAAAAAATCGGTGCTGCGCAACTACCCGGTAATAGGCCATATGCGCTATATGCTGGAGTTCGTGCGCCCGGAGATCCGCCAGTATTTCATCGAAGCCGACAACGACGCGACGCCGTTTTCACGATCGCAGCGCGCCCTGGTCTACCAGCGCGCCAAAGGGGATATCGACAAGCGCCCATTCGGCACCCAGCTCGACGTGCTAGCCGAAGGCTATGAGTGGATCAACCATTCCGTATCGCCGACCGAGGTGCCGACCCACGACTTCCGCATCACCATCGGACTGGACAGCCAGACCGGCCTGCAGGCTGACAGCTCCAACTGCACCCAGCCTTATGACGCCAGCGTGTTCAGCATCTCGGCCATGAGTTTTGGCGCACTGTCCGCCAACGCCATCCTGGCGCTGAACAAGGGCGCGCAGCGCGGGCGCTTTGCGCACGACACCGGCGAGGGTTCGATCTCGGTGCACCACAAGGTGCACGGCGGCGACCTGGTGTGGGAGATTGGCTCGGGCTACTTTGGCTGCCGCAACGACGACGGCACATTCAACCCCGAGCGCTTCGCCGTGAATGCCTGCCAGCCGCAGGTCAAGATGATCGAGCTCAAACTGAGCCAGGGTGCCAAGCCAGGACACGGCGGTGTGCTGCCCGGCCCCAAGGTCAGCGCTGAAATTGCCGAAGCGCGCGGCGTGCCGGAGGGCGTGGACTGCGTGTCACCCTCGGCCCACAGTGCCTTCAACACGCCGGTGGAGATGATGCTCTTCATCGCCCGGCTGCGCGAACTCTCGGGCGGCAAGCCCACCGGCTTCAAGCTGTGCATAGGCCACCCCTGGGAATGGTTTGCCATGGTCAAGGCCATGCAAGTCACAGGCATCACCCCCGACTTCATCGTGGTCGATGGGGCCGAAGGCGGCACCGGCGCGGCGCCGCTGGAGTTCACCGACCACGTGGGCGCCCCCCTGCAGGAAGGCCTGCAGCTGGTGCACAACACGCTACGCGGCGTGGGCTTGCGCAGTCGCGTCAAGCTAGGCTGTGCGGGCAAGGTGGTCAGCGCCTTCGACATCGCACGCATGATGGCGCTGGGCGCCGACTGGTGCAATTCAGCACGCGGCTTCATGTTCGCCCTGGGCTGCCTGCAAGCCCAGTCCTGCCATACCGGCCACTGCCCCACCGGCGTGACCACCCAGGACCCGGTGCGCCAGCAGGCGCTGATCGTGCCCGACAAGGCCGAACGGGTACACCAGTTCCACGAGAACACACTGAAGGCACTGAAGGAAATGGTGCAGGCCGCCGGCCTGCTGCATCCGAATGAGATCACCGCCCACCACATCGTGCGCCGGGTGAATGAAACCGGGGTCAAGCTGCTAGTGACCATCATGCCGCCCCTGGCCATGAATGCACTGCTGGACCGCGACATCAGCAGCCTACCGAATGTGTTCAAGTTCTACTGGCCGCATGCCAGCGCGGACAGCTTCAAGCTGCAGATGGAAGAATAGGTACACCCCCAGGCTCCACACTTCGTGTTTTCGCCAACCCCCTTGCAGGGGGCGAACCCTACGGCCCGGCAGAGCCGGTTCCGTGGGTTCCCTGGAGTAATCAGCTCGCTACGCATCGAGAAGACACTGAAGCAGACGCCAATTGCTATTATTTAGATAGCTTTCTGCGCAGATACACCGTGCGCTAGCAGGCGTTTTTTCATACAAAGTACAGCCTTGTCCTTGCTCAGCAACAGGGCGCGATGGGCCACAGCGAGGTCGATGAAACACTGGTCGTCCGGATCTTTGCAGACCAGTGGGACACGCGGCGCCACCTCTACCAGCGTGGTGTGGCGGTCAAACGCGGCCAGCACGTCGGCAGCGGTCAGCTGGTAGAACGCCAGCTTGGGCACCAGGTGGGCGTAGTCCAGCACCCGCTCCAACTCATTGCGCATGTGCTGGGTTGCCAGCCAGCGCAGCTGGCCCGCCTCCAGCGCGGGTTTCAGCGGCTTGGCGACCTTGTCGTCGAACAAAAAGATGTCCAGCACGATGTTGGTGTCCAGCACCGCATTGCGCACTGGCTGCGGCTCAGACATCCTTGGGAGCGTCCGCACCACGACGGGCGGAACCAGCGACCATGTCGAAACGGAACAGGCGGCATTCGATGGGGCCGTTCCACATGGGTACGCGGCGCGACTCTTTGAGGCGCATCTTGCCGGGCAGCTTGAGGTCGGGCGTCAGCATCCAGGCGGTCCAGCCCGCGTAGTTACGCTTCCAGTGGGTGGCCAGTTGGGGGAAGAAGTCGGCGCTGCCGTCCTCGGTCTGTGCAGCTTCGCGCCGGCCCGCGACACCTGCCACCTCAATCCGCTCGCCGTAGGGCGGGTTCAGCAACATCACGCCGGACTCGGCCGGCGGCATGCGCTGCAAGGCATCGCCGCCACGGAACTCGACCACGCCGCTGACGCCCGCGCGCTCGGCATTGCGGGTGGCGAAATCGACCATACGGAAGGCCACATCGCTACCGAAGATCTGCGTCTCCGGCTCGTGCTCGGCGGCGTGGGCCTGCTCCTGAATGACGCTCCACACATGGGGCTGGAAGGGCAACAGCTTCTCAAAGCCAAAGCGGCGCAGGCTGCCGGGCGCAATATTGCAGGCGATCTGCGCGGCCTCTATGGCAATGGTGCCGCTGCCGCAGCAGGGGTCGTACAGGGGCGTGGTGCCATCCCAGCCGCTGGCGGCGATCATGGCGGCGGCCAGGGTTTCCTTCAACGGCGCATCGCCCTTGTCTTCACGCCAGCCACGTTTGAACAGCGCGTCACCCGAGGTGTCAATGTAGATGGTGGCGCGCTCGGTGGTCAGGTGCAGGTAGATGCGCACATCGGGCCACTGCACATTCACGTCGGGGCGCACGCCGGTCTTGAAGCGGAAGCGGTCGGCCACCGCGTCCTTCACTTTCAGCGCGGCGAAGTTCAGCGAATTGAGCGGGCTGTGCTGCGCCGTGACTTCGATCTTGAAGCTTTGCTTGGGCGTGAACCAGATCTCCCAGGCCACGTTGCTGGCGGCTTCGTACAGGTCTTTTTCGCTGCGGTATTCGGTGTTGGACAGCTCGATCAGCACGCGCTGCGCCAGGCGGCTGTGCAGGTTCAAGCGCATCGCGTCGCGCCAGGAGGAGCGCACCAGCGTGCCGCCCCGCATCACCCGCAGGTCTTCGCCCTGCAGGCCGGTAATGCCGTGCACCTCTTCGGCCAGCAGCTCTTCCACGCCGGCGGCGCAGGGTAAAAATAATTGGAGTTGGTTCATATCGTTATTTCCATGGTGTCACGCTACGCAGCCTGGGGCAAGCGGGGCGAAGCTCTTTCCTCCAGCTGCGGCATACCGTGCACGCGGCCTGGGGGAGAGCATGTTCTACAGCGCTTTGCGCAGGTTCGTGGGGGCTATGCGCAGCGCTTCGCGGTACTTGGCCACGGTACGGCGCGCGCATTCAATGCCCTGCTCTTTCAGCATGTCGGACAGCTGGCTGTCGCTGAGCGGCTTCTTTGGGTCTTCGGACGAGACAAACTGCTTGATCAGCGCCCGCACCGCGGTGCTGGAGGCGTTGCCGCCGGTCTCCGTCCCCAGGGACGAGCCGAAGAAATACTTCAGCTCGAAGGTGCCGTAGGGCGTGGCCATGTATTTGGCGGTGGTCACGCGGCTGATGGTGGACTCGTGCAGTCCCAACTCGTCGGCGATCTCGCGCAGCACCAGAGGGCGCATGGCCAGCGCGCCGTGGCTGAAGAAGTTCTTCTGCCGCTCCACGATGGCGTTGCTGACCCGCAAAATCGTGTCGAAGCGCTGCTGGATGTTCTTAATGAACCAGCGCGCCTCCTGCAGGCGCTGCTGCAGTGCGGCGTTGTTCGATGAATCCTTGCCGCCCCCCTTGTGCTGGCGCAGCGCATTGGCGTAGATGTCGTGCACGCGCAGGCGCGGCATGACCTCGGCATTCAGCTGTACCCGGAAGCGGGCCTGGGCGCCGCGCCCAACCTTGACCACGATCACGTCGGGCACCACGATGTTGCGCTCCACATCGACAAAGCGCCGCCCCGGCTTGGGCTCCAGCCGGGCGATCAGCGCCATGGCAGCCTTGATATCGGTCTCGGTGGCGCGGCACAGCTGGGCCAGGCGCTTCACGTCGCGCCGGGCCAGCAGGTCCATGGACTGGCGGCAGATGCGCATGGCCACCTTGCGCGCCGGGTCATCGCCCAGCACGGGCTGCAAACCCTCCAGCTGCAGCAACAGGCATTCACCCAGATGCCGCGCGCCCACGCCCGCCGGCTCCAGGCTTTGCAGCAGGCTCAGGGCCACCGTGAAGCGGTGTACCAGCTCTTCCACGGCCTCGGCGTCGTCGCCCGCCAGACCACGCGCCAGGGTTTCGAAATCGTCTTCCAGGTAGCCGTCGTCGTTCAGCGATTCGATCAGAAAGCGCAGCGCTGCCTGGTCCACCTCCCCCAGCCGCAGGGCCAGGGCCTGGCGGTGCAGAAAGCTGGTCAGCGACTCCTGGTTGCGGGCCAGCTCGGTGGCGTCCATCTCGCCGTCTTCACCCAGGTTGTTCTGGCGCGCCGGGGCGTCACCGCCCCATTCGCTGTCGTCGGGTTTGATCTCGGAAGTGCCATCGCCGTCCCAGCTGGTGTCGTCACCGCCAGTTAAAGGGGATTCGGCATCATTTGGGGCTTCTGCGCTGGATTCACTTGCGTATTCAGCTACAGAACTTGTAGCAATTTCAGCCTCGCGCTCCCCTGTGCTGACCGGCGTGTCGGACTGGGCCAGGCCGAACTCCTCGCGTGCAGCCTCGTCCATATTGCGTTCCAGAAACGGGTTGTCGTCCAGCATCTGGTCCACTTCCTGGCTCAGTTCCAGGGTGGACAGTTGCAGCAGGCGGATGGACTGCTGCAGCTGGGGCGTCAGCGCCAGATGCTGTGAAACGCGTAGGGATAAGCCTTGCTTCATCGGAGCATCACATCTTGAAATGTTCGCCGAGGTAGACGCGACGCACATCGGCGTTGTCCACGATCTCGGACGGCGTACCCTCGGCCAGCACATTGCCGTCGCTGATGATGTAGGCGTGGTCGCAAATGCCCAGCGTCTCGCGCACATTGTGGTCGGTGATCAGCACGCCGATGCCACGCGACTTCAGGAAGCCGATGATGCGCTGGATCTCGATCACCGCAATCGGGTCGATACCGGCAAAAGGCTCGTCCAGCAAAATGAAACGCGGCTGGGTGGCCAGGGCACGGGCGATTTCCACGCGGCGGCGCTCGCCACCGGACAAGGCCATGGCCGACGAATCACGCAAATGCTCCACCCGCAAATCCTGCAGCAACGCCGTCAGGCGCTTTTCGATCTCGGTGCGGGTGAGGGACTTGCCGGCCTCGTCGTGCTGCAATTCCAGCACGGCGCGCACATTTTCTTCCACCGTGAGCTTGCGGAAAATCGAGGCTTCCTGGGGCAGATAGCTCAGGCCCAGGCGCGAACGCCGGTGGATGGGCATGTGCTCCACCGACTGGCCGTCGATGGAAATATGCCCGCCATCAGCCCGCACCAGGCCCACGATCATGTAGAAGGAAGTGGTTTTGCCCGCGCCGTTGGGGCCCAACAAACCGACCACCTCGCCTTTTTTGACGGCCAGCGTCACGTCTTTCACGACCTTGCGCTTGCCGTAGGCTTTTTGCAGATGGCGCGCCTCCAGGCGGCTTTCTCCCGACTCCACCACCGCCGTCACTTCTTCACGCCCTCCAGCGTGGTGGTGGAACGCAGCACCGGGGCTGGCCCGGCAGGTGCCGCGCCGCTAGCAGCCGACGCTGCAGCCTTGGGTGTCAACATGGCGCGTACGCGGCCATTCTGGCCACCGGGATTGCTGCCGGCTGTGCCGCTGTCCACGGTGAATACATCGGTGGTGTTGTCGTAGACGATCAGTTCGCCGGTGATTTCGTCATTCACCTTGCTGCCGACCAGACGGCGCAAAATGGCCCGCTTGATGAAGCGCACGTTGTCCAGCTTGCTGCTGTACTCGATGGTTTCGCCCTCGCCTTCTATGTATTCGTCCAGGCCGTCGCGTTTTTGCTTGAAATACGCCAGCTTGCCCGGCTCCGCCGTCACCACGCCGAACTGGTTGCCCTCGGCATCCTGGCGCACATCGACGCGGGCGCCACGGATGATGATGGTGCCCTTGGTCATCACCACCTTGCCGGTAAAGACATTGGTCTGCTTCAGATCGTCATAACGCGCCGCGTCCGCCTCGATATTCATAGGCTTGAGTTTGTCGGCTTTTTCCGCGTGGGCCGCTCCGCCTAGACCGACGAAACAAACCACGAGCAGTGAGAGTAGGGTGTTGATTTTCATAGAGGCACGAATCTTGCAATTCATTGTAACGGCCCCTCACCCCGAGTTGGACGTAGCCAGAAAAAAGCCCGCTGACGCGGGCTTTTTCATCTCTCCGGCCTTGCCGGCCATGCCGGAATCAGGCTTTCTTGCGCTGCTCGGCCACCAGATATTCCACAACAACCAATGCACGCGGCATGGTTTGCGCCTGGCTGCCATCGGTGTAGAACTTGCCGGCCACGCCCAAAGCGGGCACGCCCGCGACCTGGTAGGCCTGCTGCAGCTGGGATGCCTTACGCACCTTGGTGCTGACGCCAAAAGACTGGTACGTCTCGGTGAACTTGGTTTTGTCCAGACCCTGCTTCACGGCCCAGGCGATCACCAGATCATCTTTGTCCAGCCGCTGATGCTCCACATGGATAGCGTTGAACACCTTGCCATGCAGTGCGTCCAGCTGGCCCAGAGCCTCCAGCGTGTAGTACAGCTTTTGCGGCGGGATGAAACTGTCCTGGAAGTTCACTGGCACACGCTTGAAGGCAATATCCTTGGGCAGGCGCTTGAGCCACTCCACCAAGGTGGGCTCAAACGCATTGCAATGCGGACAGGCGTACCAGAAGAACTCGATCACCTCGACCTTGCCGGCCGGCGCTTCTGTGGCGACTGGCTTGTCCAGCACCAGGTAATCCGTGCCCGCCACGGGCGGCTTGCCCTGCGCCAGGGCGCTACCGGTATGGCCTACGGCCAGCGTGGAACCAGCCAGCACACCCGCTGAAGCCAGCGAAAACTCACGACGTTTCATTGCAAATCACTCCTTGTGGGGGGTCGGATCGGTGCCGAGCGCAAAAGTTCAGCGCGCAGCACCAGCTTCAAGAGAACTGGTCAACGCTGCACGCGCACCAGGGTGGTTTCGCTACCGGCACTTTCCAGCCGGTCCTTGGCATGCTCGGCATCGTCGCGCTTGGCATACGGGCCCATGCGCACACGGTAGACGGTGCGGCCGGACTGCTCGCGCTCGGTAACCTTGGCTTCCATGCCCATCATGGCCAGCTTGGCACGCTGGGCCTCGGCATCTTCGGGCGTACGGTAGGCACCGGCCTGCACGAAGTACTCAAACGGCTCGGCTGTGGGTGCCAGCGCAGGTGCCGTGGCCACGGTGGCAGACGCAGCCGCCTTGGCTTTGACCTTGGCCAGATCGCCCAGCGGGTCGGCCGAGGCTGCGGCCGACGGCTTGGCATCCGGCTTCACCGCAACGGCCGCCGGTGGCGTGGGCACCACGGCCGGAGTCGCCGCTGGCGCCGGTGGCGGCACCACCAGCGGAGCCGCCGCATCCACCGCGCCGGATGCTGCGGGCGCCGCAGAGCGCACCGGGTTTTTGCCGTGCAAGGGGGTATTCGGATCCCAGTCCTTGTTTTTCTGGCTTTCGACCGCGTCGTGGTCGGCGCCATTGGCCTGGGTCTTGCCATTCATGAACGGCACCGGCACCTTGGTGACATAGACCGCCACCGCCAGCGCCGAGCCCAGGCCGACCACCACCCCGATGATGAAACCCAGGATGGTGCCGCCGCTTTGCTTTTGTTTTGTCATGCTTGCTGTCAATTACATTTTTTCTGGAGCATCCACGCCCAGTACTGCCAAGCCATTGTGCAATACCTGCGCGCAGGCGGCGACCAGGGCCAGGCGGGCCAGCTTGAGCGGCTCGTCGTCCACCAGCACGCGCTCGGCGTCATAGTAGCTATGCAGGTTGGCGGCCAGCTCACGTAGGTAGAAGGTCACGTCATGCGGCGCAAAACCTTCGGTGGCTGCCGTCAGCATCTCGGGGTACTTGGCCAGCTGCAGCATCAAGGTCTGGGCCTGGGGCACCAGCAGGCTGGACAGGTCCACGCCCTGCAGCGACGCCACATCGCCACCCCAGTCGCGCAGCATCTTGCAGATGCGGGCATGGGCGTACTGCACGTAGTACACAGGGTTGTCGTTGTTCTTGGCCAGCGCCAAATCGATGTCGAAGGTGTATTCGGTATCCGGCTTGCGGCTCAGCAGGAAGAAGCGCACCGCGTCCTTGCTGGTCCAGTCGATCACGTCGCGCAGGGTCACGTAGCTGCCGGCGCGCTTGGAGATCTTCACCTCTTCGCCGCCGCGCACCACCCGCACCATGGTGTGCAGCACGTAATCAGGATAGCCCTGGGGAATGCCCACATTGGCCGCCTGCAGGCCAGCGCGCACGCGGGCGATGGTGCCGTGGTGGTCGGTGCCCTGGATATTCACCACCTTGGTAAAGCCGCGCTCCCACTTGGCGATGTGGTAGGCCACGTCAGGCACAAAGTAGGTGTAGCTGCCGTCGGTCTTGCGCATGACGCGGTTCTTGTCGTCGCCGTAGTCGGTAGACTGCAGCCACAGCGCGCCGTCCTGCTCGTAGGTCTTGCCAGCTTCCTGCAGGCGCTTGACCGTGGCGTCCACCCGGCCGCTGGTGTACAGGCTGGACTCCAGGTAAAAGTTGTCGAACTTGACCTGGAAAGCCTGCAAGTCCAGGTCCTGCTCGCGGCGCAGATAGGCCACGGCGAATTCGCGGATGGAGTCCAGGTCGTCCACCTTGCCCGAGGCCGTGACTTCGCGGTCGTCGGCCTTGACGGTCTTGCCGGCCAGGAAGTCTTGCGCGATGTCACCGATGTAGTCGCCGTTGTAGGCGGCTTCGGGCCACTCGGCGTCGCCTGGCTTGAAGCCCCGGGCGCGCATCTGCGTGCTGGTTGCCAGGGTGCCGATCTGCACGCCGGCGTCGTTGTAATAGAACTCGCGGTACACATCCCAGCCCTGGGTGGCGTACAGGTTGCAGATGGCATCGCCCAGCGCCGCCTGGCGGCCATGACCGACATGCAGCGGGCCGGTGGGGTTGGCCGAGACGAATTCCACCAGGATGTGCTGGTTGTTGCTGGGCTGCACGCCGAAACTGGCAGCGGCGGCCAGCACTTCACGCACCACTTCCTGCTTGGCGGCAGGCTTGAGCTTGATATTGATGAAGCCCGGGCCGGCGATGTCGATGGCCTCGACCCACTTTTCGAACGCTGGCTGCTCCAGCAGGGCCACGCGCAGGTTTTCACCCAGCTGGCGCGGGTTCAACTTGAGCGGCTTGGCCAGTTGCATGGCGGCGGTGCAAGCGAAATCGCCGTGCGCAGCCACCTTGGGGGACTCGAACGCGGCTTTGGCGCCAGCGCCGGGGGCAATTTTTTCCAGCCCGACGGCCAGCGCCGCGAGCAATTCGTGTTTGACTGAGAGCATGGCCGGATTTTACCGGGGGGTGGTTACCTCTCTAGTCATCCGGCTTGCGCATTGCGGCGTTATGGGTTGCAATCCAGTCGTCTTCGGACCTTGCGCACAGGATTTTCCCCACAACCTCTTCTTCTGGAGCCTGCATGAAACAACTATTACCTCTCGTCGCCGCCCTGGGTCTGACTCTGTCTATGGGCCTGGTCCACGCGGCCGACAAGGAGCCCACGCCCCAGCAAGCCAAGATGTCGGCCTGCAGCAAAGAAGCCAAGGGCAAAAAAGGCGATGAATACAAGGCTGCCGTAAAAGCCTGCCTGAGCGCCGATGCACCTGCAGCCGCAGCAGATGCCAAGCCCACGCAACAGGAAAAAATGAAGACCTGCAACGCCGACGCCAAGACCAAGGCACTGAAGGGCGACGAGCGCAAGAAGTTCATGAGCGACTGCTTAAAGGGCTAACCCCCAGGCTACAGCGCAAGCGCTTTTCGCCAACCCCCTTGCAGGGGGCAACACCAGCAGCCTGGCAAAGCCAGTTCTGCGGTGTTTCTGGACAGTGACACAGTCCCGTACGCCCCCACAGCCCGGCTAGCCGGGCTTTTTCATGTCTGCCGAGGTCCAGAAGCCCGGCCGGCTATAGTGCAGCTTCAAAAAGTCGATCCACAGCCGCACCCGTAGCGGCAGGTGCTTGCGCTGCGTGAACACCGCGTAAATGCCATTCGGCGGCGCAGCAAAGGCGTCCAGCACCGACACCAGCTGGCCGCTGGCAATCTCGGCCTCCACCTCCCAGGTGCTGCGCCAGGCAATGCCATAGCCGGCCAGGCACCAGTCATGCAAAACCTGGCCGTCGCTGCAGGCCAGCGGGCCACCGGGCTTGGTGTAGAAAAGCTCAACCGCATCCTTGTCGCCGCCCGCCACCGGCAGCTGGAAGGCCCAGCCGCGGGTTTGCGACGACTCGCTGGACAAGGCCAGGCAGGCAAAGCGCGCCAACTCGCTGGGGTGCTGCGGCGTCCCAAAGCGCTGCAGAAAAGCGGGGGTGGCCACGCACAGGCGGCGGTTATCGGCCAGGCGCATGCTGACCAGGTTGGAGTCGGGCAGGTCGCCCACGCGCACCGCGCAGTCAAAGCCCTCGCCGCCCAGGTCCACCACGCGGTCGCTGAGGTTCAGCGACACCGTCACCTCCGGGTGACGCTCGCGGAACCAGGGCACCAGCGGCGCCACATGGCGGCGGCCAAAACCCGCCGGCGCGGTAATGCGCAAATGCCCACTGGCCTTGACGCCGCCTGCCGACACACTAGCCTCGGCATTCGCCAGGTCGCCCAACACGCGCTGACAATCTTCCAGAAAGGCCGTACCTTCGTGCGTCAGGCTGATGCGCCGGGTGGTACGCAGCAGCAGCTTGACGCCCAGCCGCTCCTCCAGCGCGTCCAGCCGGCGGCCGATGATGGCCGGGGCCACGCCCTCGGCCTGGGCCGCCGCCGTCAGGCTGCCGCGCGCCACGACGGCAACAAAGGTTTCCAGGGTTTTGAGGCGGTCCATCGGTCCAAAAATTTAAAGAAAACAAGGCTCCAGCGCAGGTAATACCTGCGCAAGCAGCTATTTATTCAATAGCGTCAAGGCAGAAATCTCGGCCTCGCCATAGCCTAGCTGTGCCAGCAGTTCCTGGCTGTGCTCGCCCAGCTTGGGCGGGTTCAGGCGCACACCGGGACGCTGGCCGTCCAGCGTCAGCGGTAGCAGCACGGTCTGGCTGGCACGGCCATCGGGCAACTCCATGGGCGCCAGGCCGCCGGTGGCCAGCAGATGCGGGTCATCCAGCAGATCCTGCGGGCGGGTGATGGGCGCGTAGGGCAGCGCGTGCTTTTCAAACACCTCGGCGATGTGCGCCGCGCTGAACGGCGCCATGCGCTCGCGCAGGATGGGCATCATCCATTCGCGGGCACGCACACGGTCGTTGCTGGACTTCAGGCGCTCGTCGGCAAACAGGTCGGCAAAGCCAAACACCTCGCAGAACACGGCCCAGGCCGAATTGCTGACCACGGCCAGAAATATCTGCTCGCCATCCTTGACCTTGAACACGTCGTAAATCGCCCAGGGCGACAGGCGCTCGGGCATGGGTGCGGCGGGCTTGCCAGTCACGGCGTACTGCATCATGTGCTGGGCCACCAGGAAGACGTTGTTTTCAAACAGCGCGCTTTGCACCTCCTGGCCCAGGCCGGTTTTCTCACGTTGCGCCAGGGCCGCCATGGCCCCGATGGCGCCAAACATGCCGCCCATGATGTCATTCACGCTGGTGCCAGCGCGCAGCGGGTCGCCGGATCGGCCGGTCATATAGGCCAGGCCGCCCATCATCTGCACCACCTCGTCCAGCGCCGTGCGGTGCTCGTAGGGGCCGGGCAAAAAGCCTTTGTGGCTGATGTAGATCAGGCGCGGGTTCAACGTCTTCAGGCTGGCGTAGTCCAGCCCCAGCTTTTGCATGGTGCCAGGCTTGAAGTTCTCGCTCACGATGTCGGCCGTGGCGATCAGGCGCAGCACCGCCTCCTTGCCTTCAGGTGTCTGCAGGTCCAGCGCCAGGCTTTTCTTGTTGCGGTTGAACAGCGCGAAGAAGCCGGCGCCCGCCCCCAGCAACTGGCGCGTGGCATCGCCCTCGCGGCCATGGCCGATGGACTCAACCTTGATCACCTCCGCCCCCAAGTCCCCCAGCACCAAACCACAGGTGGGGCCCATGACCATGTGGGTGAATTCAACGACGCGCAGGCCGGCGTAGGGCAGTGCGGGCGCCGGGTTTTCTTCATTGTGGACAGCGGACATGCAGGTTTTTCCCAGGATTGGTGACAATAAGGAAGCAAGGACTCATTACATCTATTTTTGTCACATATAAATGCAATTTAATCGAATTAATACCCGATTAAGTATCGAATAAAGTAGGCCTATCGTTTGCTTGAAGCATTTTCCACCGATCCACCCCACTGCAAAGGCGCACCACTATGACAGCACGCACCACCCGCCACCAGCTCCAGGTAGCCACCGTTCTGGACCAGTTCATTGAAGAGAAAGTGCTACCCGGTACCGGTGTGGACAGCGCCAGCTTCTGGGCCGGGTTCAGTGCGATCGTGGCCGACCTGGCACCTAAGAACATTGCCCTGCTGGCAGAGCGTGACCGCCTGCAAACCGCGCTGGACAGCTGGCACAAAGCCCACCCCGGCCCCATCGCCGACATGCCTGCCTACAAGGCCTTTCTGGAAGAAATCGGCTACCTGGTGCCCGCGCCTAAGAAGGTAAAGATCAGCACCAAGAATGTGGACGCCGAGCTGGCCATCCAGGCCGGCCCGCAGCTGGTGGTGCCGGTGCTGAACGCCCGCTACGCACTGAACGCCGCGAACGCGCGCTGGGGCTCGCTGTACGACGCGCTGTACGGCACGGACGTGATCAGCGAAGAAAAAGGCTGCGAGAAAGTGGGGCCGAAAGGCTACAACCCCAAGCGCGGCAAGAAGGTCATTGAATACGCACGCAATGTGCTGGACCGCTGCGCGCCGCTGAAGAAGGGCACACACGTAGGCTCCACCGGCTACCGCGTCAAGGGCGGCGAGCTGGTCGTCACGCTGAAGGACGGCAGCACCTCCAAGCTGGAGCACAAGTCGCAGTTCGTGGGCTTCCAGGGTGAGGCCAAGGCGCCCTCTTCCGTGCTGCTGGAGCACAACGGCCTGCACCTGGACATCATCGTCAACCGCACCACGCCCATCGGCAAGAGCGACGCGGCCGGCGTGAGCGACCTGGTGCTGGAAGCCGCGCTCAGCACCATCCTGGACCTGGAAGACTCGGTGGCCGTGGTGGACGCGGAAGACAAAGTACTGGCCTACGGCAACTGGCTGGGCATTCTGCAAGGCACGCTGACCGAGAGCTTCGACAAGGGCGGCAAGACGCTGACCCGCGGCCTGAACGCCGACCGCATCTACACCTCGCCCGAGGGCAAAAAGGACGTGAAGCTGCACGGCCGCAGCCTGATGTTTGTGCGCAATGTGGGCCACCTGATGACCAACCCGGCCATCACCTACACCGCCGCCGACGGCAGCACGCAAGAGATTCCCGAGGGCATCATGGACGCGGTCATCACCACGACTATCGCCCTGCACGACCTGAAGAAGACCAAGAAGGACGCCATCCGCAACTCGCGCAAGGGCTCGGTCTACATCGTCAAGCCCAAGATGCACGGCCCCGCCGAGGTGGCGTTTGCCGCCGAGCTGTTCAGCCGCGTGGAAAAAATGCTGGGCCTGGCCGACAGCACCGTCAAGCTGGGCATCATGGACGAAGAGCGCCGCACCAGCGTCAACCTGAAAGCCTGTATTGCCGCCGCCGAAAGTCGCGTGGCCTTCATCAACACCGGCTTCCTGGACCGCACCGGCGACGAAATGCACACCGCCATGCTGGCCGGCCCCATGGTGCGCAAGGGTGACATGAAGACCAGCGCCTGGATCCAGGCCTATGAAAAGAACAATGTGCTGGCCGGCCTGAGCAGCGGCCTGCGCGGCAAGGCACAGATCGGCAAGGGCATGTGGGCCATGCCCGACCTGATGAAGGCCATGATGGAGCAAAAGATTGCCCACCCCAAGGCCGGCGCCAACACCGCCTGGGTGCCCAGCCCCACCGGTGCCACCCTGCACGCCCTGCACTACCACCAGCTGCTGGTGCGCGACGTGCAGAAGGAACTGGAAAAAACCAACTACGAGAAGGCCCGCGACGGCATTCTGGACAACCTGCTGCAAATCCCGGTCACCGCCACGCCGAACTGGAGCGCCGCCGAGAAGCAGCAGGAGCTGGACAACAACGCCCAGGGCATCCTGGGCTATGTGGTGCGCTGGGTGGCCCAGGGCGTGGGCTGCTCCAAGGTGCCCGACATCCACAACGTGGGCCTAATGGAAGACCGTGCCACCCTGCGCATCAGCAGCCAGCACATGGCCAACTGGCTGCACCACGGCGTGGTGACCAAAGAGCAGATCACCGAAACCTTCGAGCGCATGGCCGCCGTGGTGGACAAGCAGAACGCTGGCGACAAGCTTTACAAGAACATGGCCGGCCACTTTGGCACCTCGGCCGCGTACAAAGCTGCCTGCGACCTGGTGTTCAAGGGCCTGGAACAGCCCAGCGGCTACACCGAGCCTTTGCTGCACGCGTGGCGCCTGAAGGTGAAGGCCGGCACGGCCTGAGGTTTTGCTATTGAATCAGTAGCTACCTGCGCAGATATTACCTGCACCAGAGGCTGATTTCATGCATAAAAAATGGCACCCTAGGGTGCCATTTTTTTAACTTGCAACAGGTCGGCTCAAGCCGGTTTTGCTGTGAAATATGCAGCTACTACCGTAGGCAACACCTGCGCTAGAGCCCATTTTCCCCACAATAGGAAACGGCAGCTTGCGCTGCCGATTTTGTTACAAACCCACTGCTCGCCCGGCGTGGCACCGGGGGGTGGGTCGCAGGCACTTTAACGTGCGGGCATCCGGCGACGATCGCGGTCGTCAGAGGGCCAGTTGTATTCAGTGGGGTGGGCTATCGATGTCATGGGAAACTCCTTGTGCACCTACAACGAGCAGTCCCAAGCATCGGTTGACAAAGTTTTTACAAGTTTTTTATACCGTGACGGAATTGGCAAAAACGTGGGCCTGGCCCATCACGGTAATTTGCACGGTAGAACCCAGCGGTGGAATGTGGATGGCGGGGCTACGCACCAGCAGCGGCTCGGTACCCGCCTGCGCCTCGCCCAGCAGGCGCACGGTGAGCCCGCACAGGGCGCCGCCGAAGTCAATGTCCTCCACCACGCCGCAGCAGGCTTCAGCGTCTGGGTCCAGCTGTTCCGCCGGAACCGGGGTCAGCTGCAGTTGCTCAGGACGCAACATGATCTGCGCCGAACCGGTGCGTTCACTGTCGTGCACAGGGATCACGCCCAGCGCGCAGGTCGCCCAGCCCTGCGCCAACTGGGCCGGCAGAACAATGGTTTCACCCAGAAACTGGGCCGTGGCGGCATCTACCGGGCGCAGATACAGCGCATTGGGTGCGCCAACCTGGACCAGCTTGCCGCCGCGCATCACAGCGACCTGGTCGGCGAACGACAAAGCCTCAGCCTGGTCGTGCGTGACCAGAATGGTGGTGATACCGGCCGCGCCCAGCAGTTGGGCCACGGCCTTGCGGGTACTGGCACGTAAACCGGTGTCCAGCGCCGAAAACGGCTCGTCCAGCAGCATCAGGCGTGGTCGCAAGGCCAGGGCGCGGGCCAGGGCCACGCGCTGCTGCTGTCCGCCCGACAGCTCGTGCGGGCGGCGTGACAGCATGACCGGGTCCAGGGTCACCATCTGCATCAGCTCGGTGATGCGCTGGCTGCGGTCGGGCGCGTTGCGGGCCAGGCCGAAACCAATGTTGTCGGCCACGCTGAGGTGCGGAAACAAAGCCCCTTCCTGCGGCACAAAGCCGATGCCGCGCTGGTGGGCCGGCACGGATTGCAGGCCCTGGGCCAGTTGCTGGCGCCCCAGGCTGATGCGGCCGGCGTCGGGCGCTTCAAAGCCGGCGATCAGGCGCAGCAGCGTGGTTTTACCTGAGCCGGAAGGCCCGACGATGGCGGTTCGGCTACCGGCGGGCACATGCAGGTCCACGCCGTCCAGTGCTACCACCTGGCCATAGCTTTTACGCACCGCATTCAATTCAAGAAAACTCATCTTCCGGCGGTCCGTTTCGATTGCACATACAAAAGCCAGGTCATGGGCATGGACAACAGCACCATGGTCAAGGCATAAGGCGCGGCTGCGGCGTAGTCGATTTCGCTGCTGAAAGCCCAGAAGGCCGTTGCCAGGGTTTGCGTGCCGCTGGGCGCCAACAGCAAGGTGGCCGTCAACTCATTGGTAATACCCAGAGAGACCATGGCCATGCCGGCCGCAGCACCCGGCGCGGCCAGACGCAGGGTCACGGACCAAAGCGCCTGCGCGGGCGAGCGGCCCAGGCTGCGCGCCGCGTATTCCAGCTCGACCGGCGCCTGGGCAATGCCCGCACGCAGGCTGACCAGGGCACGCGGCAAAAACATCAGCGCATAGGCCAGCAACACGGTGAACACGGTTTGGTAAATCGGCAACGCCACGCGCACGGTTACGGTGACCAATGCCAGGGCCACCACCACGCCAGGCAAGGAGCCGACCAAGTAATTGCAAGCCTCGGTAAGCCGCTGCAGACGACCCGGTGCGCGGATGGACAACCAGGCCATGGGCACGGACACCAGCGTGGTCAAAATGCCGCCCGCCACCGCCAAGGCCAAGGTTTGGCCGAGGGCCGAGGCCATCACATCCCAGTGCCAAACGGCCGCACCACCGGCAATCAGCCAACGCCCGAGAGTAAACAGCGGCACGCCCAGAGACAGCAATGCCGTCACGGCCGGCAACAGCCAGGCCAGCACGGTGTAGCGGCCAAGCCGGGCGCGCATGGGCATGCGGGCCGCACCCGTGCCCACGCGGGCATAGCGCTCGTTGCCGCGCAGGCCAGACTCCAGCGCCAGCAGGGCAAAGCAGCACACCACCAGCACGCCGGCCAGCATATTCGCGGCGGGACCGTTGTAGGTGGACTGGAACTGGTCCACGATGGCGGTGGTGAAAGTGTCAAACCGGATCATCACGAACAAGCCGTATTCGGCCAACAGATGCAGCCCCACCAGCAGGCCGCCGCCACACAGGGCCAGGCGCAGCTGCGGCAGCACCACGCGGAAAAACACCGCCCAGGGCCCTAGGCCCAGCGACGCAGCCGCGTCTTCCATGCCCGGGTCCAGGCGGCGCAGCGCGGCAGCCAAGGGCAAGTACATGAACGGGAAATATGCCAGGATGGACACCAGCATGCCACCAGCCAGGCCATGCAGACCGGGCGCCACGGTGATCCAGGCATAGCTATGGACAAAAGCCGGCACCACCAGGGGTGCCACCGCCAGCCAGGCCCAGGTACGGGCACCGGGCAGGTCACTGCGCTCGGTCAGCCAGGCCAGCGCCAAGGACAAGATCGCACACAGGGGAACGGTGCAGGCCACCAGCCAGGCGGTGTTGATCAGGAGTTCGCCAACGCGCGGGCGGAACACCAGCGGAGCAGCAAGCTCCCACCCCGTGTTCCAGGCCACCCAGACCACAAAGCCCAGCGGCAACAGCGCAAACAAAGACACCAAAACCGCCGCTACACCCACCCAGGACGCAGAAAAGCGCCGCATGCGGCGCAAGAAATGCGGCAGCGCGCCTGGCATGGCAGGCGCGCTAGGAAGAACCGAAGGTACTACGGACACTCAATTTTTATAGCAAGCCCGCCTGGGTCATCAGGTCCGACACTTTTTTGCTATTCAGTTTGGAAGGCTCGACTTTAGGTGCCTGCAACTCTGCCAGAGGCACCAGTTTGGAATTGGATGGGGCACCGAAACCCACGGCATACTCATACGAGTCACCGGTGCGCAGAATTTCCTGGCCGCCCTTGCCCGTCACCCATTTGACGAAGGCCTGGGCCTGGGCTTGGCGCTTGCTGTTAGCCAACACACCACCACCAGAGATGCTGACAAAAGCACCCGGATCTTCGTTGCGGAAGTAGTACAGCGCGGTGTTGTTGCTGTTTTCACCGGTCTTGGCCTGGTCGCCGAAACGGTAGTAGTGGTAGATGATGCCGCCATCGATCTGGCCTGCATTCACGGCCTTCAGGACAACGCTATTGCCCTTGTAAGGCGTGGCGTTTTCCTTCATCGCCTTCAGCCAAGCGGCCGTCGCGGGCTCACCCTTGAGTTCCAGCATGGCGCTGACGATGGCCTGGAAGTCTGCGCCCGCAGGCGATGCGGCCCAACGGCCTTTCCAGTTGGGGTTGGCCAGATCCATCATGGACTTGGGCAACTGTTCAGGGGTGAATTTTTTCTTGTTGTAAACAAACACCGTGGTGCGGGCAGCAACGCCAATCCAGCGGCCGTGTTCAGGACGGAAGCTGGCAGGCACCTGGGCCAGGGTGGCCGGGTCCAGCGGCGCGAACAAGCCAGCGGCATCCACCAGGGCCATGGCGGGGGAGTTTTCGGTCAGGAACACGTCGGCATTGGAGGCCGCGCCTTCTTGCACCAGTTGGTTGCCCAATTCACTGTCGCCACCATTGCGCAAAATCACCTTGATGCCGGTTTCCTTGGTGAAACCATCGGCCCAGGCCTGGGTCAGGCTGACGTGCTGGGCGTTGTACACCACCAGCGGATCAGACGCCTGCGCCCACACGGACGTCGCCAACACACCCACTGCCAGTGCCGCAGCGCGTGCCAAAAACGGAATGGAAATTTTCATGAAAAGAATGGTGAGGGTAGGAGCTGCATTCCAAGGGTGCAGACCCTATGCCCGCTCCACAAAAATGCAAATACGAATTAATTGCATCTGAATTGTACTCTTGCCTGTATGCGGCCGACGGTACAAAGCCACACGGGCAGGTAGAGAACTCAGCGGGAACGGACCATGGAGCGGCGGTGCCTGCGCCGCCGAGACGATTTCGCCCGGCTACGCAGCAAAAAATAGCGCGCGATCTTCATGCCGAGATACAGGACCACGGCCCCCCCCACCCAGGGCGCCACCTCGTCCAACAGTTGCGCGGCCAACAAGGACGCACGGGCCTCGTCCTGGCGCATTTGCTCTTCTGTGCGCGCCGGGCCAGCGGTGCGCATGCCGGCAGATACATCGTTGTTCGCACGGGCCCTGCGCGCGGCATCGATCTCGTCCTCGCTGCCCGCATCCAGCACCTGGCGGGCCTTTTCCATGCTCAAGTCGGCACTCAGATTCTGGTAGGTATCCTGGGCGCCGGTCGCCTTCACCAGGTCTTTGTAAGCGGCGCTAATCGACTCGTCATTGGCAGGCTTGCCAATGGAGACATTCGCGTTCGTCACGGCAGCTGGTGCTTCAGGGGCTGCACGGGCTGCCGAAGGGGCTTCGTCGGTCTTGGTGACCGGAGATTTGCGCGCTGCCTCGGCGGAGGCTGCATCATTGCCAACCGGAAGATCCAAGGCCGCCGCAGTCGCCGGGCTTCCAGCCGACATGCCTGCAAAACCGGCCTGTGTTGCGGCAAAAACCATAGACCCCAGGCCCATACCCATCAGCGTCAACAGTGCTTTTATTGTGAAATTTATGCGCATATCCGGCCTTTGCACTACTTTGCTTTCTCACCGCAAAGTAAATATTGTCTGCCCCATCTTCGATTGTGTAAGGTATTGATACATTTGATTTTAGGGAAAACCGCCAGCACCCGATATTTATGCTGCGAGCCTACTGGGTTGTGCCGGAAACACTACAAAATAAGTAGCGCCAAGCGTACGTAAATAGAGCACGGAACCCCGTTTTTTACCTAAACCCCAGCCGGCCAGCCCCTTCGCCTTAAGATTCCCCATGCCCGCCGATACGCCCCCTACAGCCATCCTCCCCAGCCAGTGCCCGCTGTGCGGTCAGGCCAACCACTGCGCCCTGGAACTGGAGCGCAGCAGCGGCATTGCGCAACCCCCGTGCTGGTGCACAACACAAAGCGTGGCCCCGCAGGCGCTGGCCCAGTTGCCACCCGAGGCACTGAACCGGGCCTGCCTGTGCCCACGCTGTGCTGCGGGCCCCCTCTCCACGCCGAAAGACTGACCCCATGTGCCAACTGCTGGGAATGAACTGCAACACGCCGACCGACGTGGTGTTCAGCTTCAGCGGCTTCGCCGAACGCGGCGGCCGCACTGACCACCACAGCGACGGCTGGGGCATCGCCTTTTTTGAGGGCCGGGGCCTGCGCCATTTCGTGGACCACCAGGCGGCCTGCGAGTCGCCGGTGGCCGAGCTGATACGCCGCTACCCGATCCAGAGCCGCAACGTCATCGCCCACATCCGCAAAGCCACGCAAGGCGTGGTAGCGCTGGAGAACTGCCACCCCTTTGTGCGCGAACTCTGGGGCCGCTACTGGGTGTTTGCCCACAATGGTGATTTGAAAGACTTCCACCCCCGCTTGCACAGCAGCTTCCAACCGGTGGGCAATACCGACAGTGAACGCGCCTTCTGCTGGGTGATGCAAGAGCTGGCCAAGTCCCACGCCGGCGTGCCCAGCGTGGCCGAGCTGACCCTGACCCTGCGCGAGCTGGGCCAGCGCATCGCCCGCCACGGCACCTTCAACTTCCTGCTCAGCAACGGCGAGGCGCTGTGGGCCCATGCCTCCACGCAGCTGCACTACCTGGAGCGCCAGCATCCGTTCGCCCACGCCACGCTGAAGGACGAGGACCTGAGCGTCAACTTTGCCGAACACACCACCGCCCAGGACCGCGTGGCCCTGGTGGCCACCGCGCCGCTGACCACCAACGAGGCCTGGACGGCCTTCGCACCGGGCGAGCTGAAGGTGTTTGTGGACGGCGCACTGGTCGGCTAGCGGCTTCAAGTCAAATACACCTCTGGCGCCGGAAATACCTGCGCAAGCAGCTACCAAATCAATAGCGAATCAGTGCGACTCCGGCAACGAGACAAGCCACCGCACATGCGCCGCCCACGCAGCTGAAACCACCCAAACCTAGGACGTGGTTTTCTTCTTGTCCGCTTGCTGCTGCAGAGCCTGGTTCAATTGCGGCGCCGGCCACTGCTCCGCCAGGGCGCGCAACACCAGGCCTTGCTGGCTCTCCGGCGCCAGACCACCCAGGGGCGGATCGCGGTCCAGATTGGTCGGGAAGGCATAGCCCTCGGCGCAGGCGGCGACGGCGCAAGCCAGGGCTGCGTCTGTTACAGCACCCGCCTGTTGCAGTGCACGCAGCGCCGGGTACAGCGCCTGCACCATGCGCTGCCGGTTCACCGACTCCATGGCGCGGCCGAAGGCTGAGGACACCTGCAGCAGGTTCGCCATGCGGCAGATGTCGGTAGATCGGTTATGGCCCGCGGCGTGCATCAACGCGGGGTTGAAAAACACCGCATCGCCCTTGCGCAGCGGCAGCTGCACATGGTGGGCATCAAAATACGCCTGGAACTCCGGCTGACCCGCCACCAGATAGCCCGGTAGGTATTTGTGCGAATGCGGCAGGTACAGCGTGGGCCCGCTGTGTAGCGGCATGTCCACATGCGCCACCGCACCCTGTAGCGTCAGATAGGGCGACAGGCGGTGCACCGGCGCCGGGTAGCGCGCCGCCTGCGCGGCGGTCAAAAAGCCCAGGTGGTAGTCGCGGTGGGCCATCTGCGCTACGCCGCCAGGGTTCACGCTGTTGATCTGCGAGGTCATCTGGTAGGCCGGGCCCAGCCAGGCCTCGCAGACCAGCGCCAGCAGCTCATTGCCGTAGTAGGCGGCGAATACCTCGGGCGCTTCCACACAAAACTTCTCCAGCGCATTCCACACCCGGTCGTTGGCGCCGGGCTTGGCGAAATGGTCGGCCTTGGCGCCCAGCAGCCGCTCGGCGGCAATCATGCGCAGGAACACGGCGGTGGCGGCATCCACCACGGCCAGGTCGGCAAACAGGCCTTGCAAGGCCAGTACACCCGGACCGTCACTCCACACCCGGCTCCATTCGGCCATCAGCTGCTGCTGGAAGAGCACCGGCTGGGAAGTCGCTGCCACCTGCTGGCGCAACTGCGCGCAGTCGTACTGCGGCACGCCCATGTCCACCCCGCTGGCCAGCGGGTAATCGGCGGGATTGGCAGGGGTGCGCAGCACCGCATCCAGCTCGGCCACCGTGCAGTCTTCGGGTCTGAGCCAGTGGTGCGAGCGGGATGCGGCTGTGTCGTTTTGCAGGGAGGGCATGGCTGGAGTCCATCGGTGAAAGATGTGCCAGTGTAGGTATTGCAGATGAATAATAGGGACTCAAAAGCCTTCAAAAACACCTCAAAAATCCATCAAAAAATGGCCCATACGCACCTTCTGAAAGACATCGCCTCGCAGGCCGGAACCAGCCTGGCCACGGTGGACCGGGTGTTGAACCAGCGCGGTGGTGTGCGCCAGCACACGGTGCGGCGGGTAGAACAGGCGCTGCAGGAGCTGGACCGGCAGAAGAACCAGGTCGGCCTGATCGGGCGCAAGTTCTGGGTGGATGTGGTGATGCAGGCGCCACAGCGCTTCAGCCTGCTGGTACGCACGGCGCTGGAGCAGGTGCTGCCGGGCCTGCACCCGGCCATCTTCCGCGCCCGCTACCACCTGGGTGAGGACCAAGCCACCACGCAGCTGGTGGCCACGCTAGACAAGATCCTGCAGCAGGGTAGCCACGGCGTGCTGCTGAAGGCCCCCGATGTGCCCGAGGTGTCCCAAGCCGTTGCCCGCCTGCAGGCCAAGGGCATTCCCGTGGTGACGCTGGTGACCGACCTGCCGGGTTCGGCACGCCTTGCCTATGTGGGCATGGACAACCGCGCCGCCGGCCACACCGCGGCCTACCTGGTGTCGCAGTGGCTGGGTAAGCGCAAAACCGGCGTGCTGGTGTCCATCAGCAGCAACCGCTTCCGGGGCGAGGAGGAGCGGGAAATTGGCTTTCGCCAGGCCGTGCGCTCCCAGTTCAAAAACCTGGTGCTGCACGAGGTAAGCGAGGGACTAGGACTGCACGATGCCACGGTAGCCCTGGTGCGCAAGCGGCTCAAGCAGCTACCGGATGTAGAAGCGGTGTATTCCATTGGCGGCGCCAACGCGGCGATACAGCAAGCCTTCGCGCAGCTGCAGCGCCCATGTCGGGTGTTCATCGCCCACGACCTAGATGCCGACAACCTGGCGCTACTGCGCGACGGCACTCTGCAGGCCGTGCTGCACCACGATCTGCAACAAGACATGCGCCAGGCCTGCTTGCACATCATGGCGGCGCATGGTGCGGCGCCGGCCGGCATCTCAACCACCTCGTCCGCCGTGCAGGTAGTGACGCCTTACAACCTGCCCTGACCGCTGCGGGCCTATGCCGCGCGCTGTATTGGCAACACCAGTTGGCTGCTGGGCACGGGCCGCCCGAAGTAGTAGCCCTGGTAGGCATCGCAGCCTATATTGGCCAGGAATGCATGCTGGCCTTGCGTCTCCACACCCTCGGCCACCACGCGCAAACCCAGGCTGTGGCCCATGTCCACGATGGTGCGGGCGATGACGGCATCGCTGGGGTCGGTCAGCAGGTCGCGCACAAAGGATTTGTCGATCTTCAGTTGGTCCAGCGGCAGGCGCTTCAAGGAGCTCAGCGAGGAAAAGCCTGTCCCAAAGTCATCCAGCGACATGCGTACACCGTAGGCCTTGATGGCATTCATCTTGGCCACCACCTCCTCCACGTCATGCATCAGCATGCTTTCAGTGATCTCCAGCTTCAGGCGGTCCGGGTTGGCCCCCGTCGCTTGCAGCGCGGTGCTGACGGTGGACACGAAGTCGGCCTTGGAAAACTGTGCGGCGCTGACGTTGACCGCCACCGTCCAGTGCGCCGTGTCCGGCTGCCTGGCCCAGGCCACCAGCTGGGCACAGGCGGCTTCCAGTACCCACTGACCCAGCGGCAGGATCAGGCCGGACTCTTCGGCAATCGGAATGAACGCGGCGGGCAACACCAGGCCGCGTGTCGGATGCTGCCAACGCACCAGCGCTTCGGTGCCAATGGTGCGCACGGTGCCGTCAGCATGGGTTTCCACCTGAACCTGGTAGTACAGGAGGAACTCGCCACGCACCAACCCTTGGCGCAGGTCTTTTTCCAGCTGCGCCCGGGCCGCCGCGGCAGCCTGCATGGCGGGCTCGTAAAAACGCGCCACGTTGCGGCCCGCCGCTTTGGCCTGGTACATGGCGATGTCGGCTTTCTTCAACAGCTCGTCGATGGATTCGTTGTCTTGGACGAAAACCACGATGCCTATGCTGGGCGTGCTGTGGTGCCGGTGTTTGCCCAGCGCATAGGGCTCGCCCAGGGTGTGCAGAATCTTGCTGGCCACCATCTCGGCCTGGGCTGCGGCCTCCGGGCCATGCGGGCTCAGTGCTTCCAGTAGCAGCACAAACTCGTCGCCCCCCAGCCGCGCCACGCTGTCGCCTTCGCGCACACAGGAGGTGAGCCGCTGCGCCACCTCTTGCAGCAGCATGTCGCCCACATCATGGCCCAGGGTGTCGTTGAGCTGCTTGAAGTTATCCAGATCCAGGAACAACACGGCCGCATGTTGCAGCGTACGGGTGGTGCCGAGCTGGGCATGGCGCAGCCGGTCCAGCAGCAGGCGCCGGTTCGGCAGGCCGGTCAACGGGTCGTAAAACGCCAGACGGCGGATTTCCTCCTCGTTCTGGTGGCGCTTGGTGTTATCGCGGATGACACCGATGAAATGCGTCAAGGTGCCCCGCGCATCACGCACCGGCGAGATGGTCAACTCGTCCCAGAAGGTGCTGCCGTCCTTGCGGTAGTGCAGGATGTCGCCGTAATAGTTGGAGCCGTAGGCCATGTTCAAGCGCATCGCATCCACGGAATCCAGGGCCGTATCCGGCCCCTGCAGCAAGTCCCAGGTCCGGCCCATGGCCTCGGCGGGAGCGTAGCCGGTGATGCTAGAGAAGGCGTCGTTCACCGACACGATGCGCTGCTGCGGGTCGGCGATCACCACGCCTTGCGAGATCGCCTTCAGCGACTGGTGGCTGACCCGCAACTGCTGCTGCTCCTGCTGGCGCGCGGTGATGTCTACCATCATCCCGCGCAGCCATTTGGGTTTGCCGTCCTGCATGGCGATCTTTGTGCTGTCGTGTATCCACACCACACTGCCGTCCCGCTTGATGAAGCGGTACTGGAACTCATGGTCCTCGCCCCGGGCGATGCAGTCGGATGAATACTGCATGGCATGCCGGCGGTCTTCAGGATGGATGTGGTTGGCCCAGAAATCAGGTGTCAGCCAGTCTTCCGACGGATAACCCAACAGACGTTCGGCGCTTTTGCTAATGAAGGTGTTGTTAAAGGTGGTGGCTTCAGCCTCCCACACAATGCCGTCGGTGAAATCCACCAGATCGCGGAAGCGCTGGTCATAGGCCTGCAGGTCAGCATAGGCCTGGCGGCTATCTGTCACGTCCTGTATGACTTCGATCAAGAATTGCGGTTGGCCCGCAGCGTCAAACAGCGGCGTTTTCAGACTGTGCAGCAGGCGGTTTTTCCCATCCACAGGGCTGCAATACACCGACTCAAAAGAAGCCGTCACGCCACTGGCGAATACCTTGGCATCAGCGGCCAGAGAATCGGCCACCTGCTCCGGCGAAAAAACCGGCTCGCCGTGGCCGCCACGCAATGCATCGTCGGTCGTGCCAAACAAGGCTTCAAATGCCTGGTTGGCGAACAGATAACGGCTGCCAGCATCCTTGACACACACCGGCATGGCCATGCCCACCAGCCAGCGCTGTAGGCTGGCAGGGTCGGGACCGGGTGGGGCTTGTTCTGGCATCAATGGGCGGCTGGAAGTTTACAAAGATGATAAGTGCCCACCACGCGCACAAACAACTCTTGCTTGCGCGGATTTACCCTCTGCCGCGTGCTTTCGGCCGCAGCGTGAATAAAGTCAGGCTTTTCAGCGCCGCGCTAGGCCAGCGCGGCTTCCAGCGCGTCGACAAACAGCGCCGCCACGTCGCAGCCGGTCTGGTCGAAGATTTCCTGGAAGCAGGTGGGGCTGGTGACATTGATCTCGGTCACGCTGTCGCCAATCACGTCCACGCCCACCAGCAGCAGGCCGCGCGCGGCCAGGATGGGGCCCAGGGCTTCGCCGATTTCGCGGTCCCGCGCTGACAGCGGCTGGGCCACGCCCTTGCCGCCAGCGGCCAGGTTGCCGCGCACCTCACCGCCCTGCGGAATGCGTGCCAGGCAAAACGGTACGGGCTTGCCGCCGATCACCAGCACGCGCTTATCGCCCTGGGCGATGGCAGGGAGAAACTTCTGCACCATCACGCTCTCGGCGCCGTTCTTGTTCAGCGTCTCGATGATGCTGCCCAGGTTCAGCCCATCTTCCTTGACGCGGAAGATGCCCATGCCGCCCATGCCGTCCAGCGGCTTGAGGATCACGTCCTTGTGTTCGGCATGGAAGCGGCGGATGGCCTCGGCACTGCGCGTCACCAGCGTAGGCCCGCTGAACTGCGGGAACTCCATGATGGCCAGCTTTTCCGGGTGGTCGCGCAGCGCGCGCGGCTTGTTGAAGACCTTGGCGCCTTCGCGCTCGGCCTGCTCCAGCAGGTGGGTGGCGTAGAAGAACTCGGAATCGAACGGCGGGTCCTTGCGCATGATGATGGCGCCAAAGTCCTTCAGCGCGCGTGGGCTGTTGGCAAACAGCGGCTGGCTGACGCTGAACCAGTCGGTCTTGTCACCCGTGAGGTGGATGTCGCGCACCTGGGCCGTCACCACGCCACCGGTCTGCCACTGCAGGTCTTGCGGCTCGCAGGCCGAGATGGTGTGGCCGCGCCGCTGCGCCTCGCGCATCATTACGAAGGTGCTGTCCTTGTAGATATTGAAAGACTCGAGGGGGTCGGCGACGAAGAGGATGTTCATGGGTCTGGGCAGTCGAATAGTGAGCGGCGCAAAGCTTAACAGTCAGGCGCAACAGCTGCTGTAGCTAGCGCAATACCCTCCTCATGTCGCCTAAGAGTAAACAAAAAAACCCATGTATGACAACTACGCGTCAGGAAATTCTGACCACTTGAAATACCTACTGACTCAATTATCAGGATGGCCTGATGGCTTGCACGACCATGAACTGTCATGCTGAGAGCGTTGTCACAACCGTTTCAATTTCAAAAATGATGTCCCCGTTTCCGCCAACTGGCTGGTATCCGGGGCAAATGTTACATATACAAGAATATATACAAATGGGGAACTTACCCATTTGTAACTTGCTCCATGCGCTGTCATATCCCCTCTTCCTCCGCCATCACTCCACCTGGCCAACCATCAGCGGTAAGGGGTTTCACTCTGATCGAGCTCATGATCACCGTGGCCGTGGTCGCTATCCTGGCCGCCGTGGCACTGCCTTCCTACAAAAATTACGTCATACGCGGGCACTTGGCGACCTTGACCAATGACTTGCAAGCCACGCGAGCCAAGATGGAGCAGTTCTACCAGGACAATCGCACCTATGTAACGTCGACAAGCGCAGTAGCGCCCTGCACAGCGACCGCCAGCACCTACACCAACCCCACACCGTATTCGCTGGTGTGCTCCGGCATCAGCAGTACGGCCTTCACCGCCACTGCGACCGGCTCAGGGGTGATTGCGGGCTTCAGCTACACCATCGACCAGTCGGACAGCAAAACCAGCACGCTGTCCACGGCCTGGGGCGGCACCACCGCAGCGTGCTGGATCATGCGCCAGGGAGATACATGCTGAAGCAGCGCGGGTTCACCCTGATTGAGCTGATGGTGACTTTAACCGTCGCCGCGCTGCTCCTACTGGCGAGCATGCCATCCTTCAGCACCTGGATTGCCAACGCCAAAGTGCGCAGTGTTGCCGAGGACGTGCAAAACGGTCTGCGCATGGCCCAGGCCGAGGCCTTGCGACGCAACCGAGTGACCGTCTTTGCCTTGACCAGCGCCACCCCGGCCCTCAGTGCAGCCCCCAGCGCCAACGGCACAAACTGGTTTGTACAGACCCTGCCGGTGACCAGCGGTGCCACGACCGAGACGGCTGCCACCACAGACTACGTCCAGGGCGGCAACCATGCAACACAGGCCGGGGTCACGATTACCGGTCCGGCCATGGTGTGCTTTGGCCCACTGGGTAGTGTGGTCACTTTGGCCTCCTCCAGTGCCATCAACGTGCTGAGCACCGCATGCACCTCCGCGGCCAACACCTATTCCGTAGCCAGAACCGCTTCCGACCGCCCGCTCCAGGTCACGCTTTCGGTGGGCGGGCAGGTCCGAATGTGCGATCCGAAAAAGACCCTCTCCAGCACAGTCCCCGATGGCTGCTAGGTCGACACTGCAAAGGCCATCCAGCATGCGCCGCCCCCCCTCTTCCGCAGGCTTTGCCCTGATCGAAGTGCTGATTTCGCTACTGCTGTTCTCCATCGGGGTGCTGGGTATGGTGGGCATGCAAGCCAAGGCTACAGGCTATGCAGTCGACGCCGAAAACCGCTCCCGGGCCGCGCAACTGGCTGGTGAACTGGTTGCCAGTATGTGGGCGGAGCAAACCACCTCCCCGTCAACCCTGGAGAAATGGAAAGCCCGCGTCCAGGACCCCACAGGCTCCGGCCTACCCAACGCGGATGTGGAAAACGCAATAAAGACCAGCACAGACTCCACCGGCGTAAGCGTCACCACAATCACCATCGAATGGAAAGCGCCATCAAAAAAAAGTGGCGATGCCAACAGCAAGTACGTCACGCAAGTGGTGATTCCATAATGCGTAGCGCCCGTGCCAAACAACGGGGGGTGACCCTGCTTGAGTTGATGGTGGCCTTGCTGATCGGTATGATTTTGTCGCTGGCCATGTTCATGGTCATGACCGCCGCCGAAGGCCGCAAGCGCACGCTGACCTCGGTCAACGACACCAACCAAGCCGGCAACTATGCCATGCAGCTGATTGAGCAATCGGTGCGCAGTGCCGGCAGCGGCTTCACGCAATCGGCAGCGTATTCGTTTGGCTGCCAGCTGTATGCGTACCAGGCCTCGCAAATCCTGCCCACCCCCAACAACGCGGCGCTGCCCGCACCTTTTGCCAGCGTCAATGAAGGCACCGGCAGCAGCACCCGGGGTGTCTTTCGCCTAGCACCGGTGCTGATATTGCCAGGCCAGACCAAACCCACGGTGAGCAACCAGACATCCGATGTACTGGTAGTGATGGGCGGAGCAGCAGGCGTGGGGGAGACACCTGTTGATTTTTCAAATTTTGCCACCGACGCGCAGCTAAATTTAACCAATACTGTCCCATTCAAATCCAATGACCTCGTGCTCATCACGCAGATAGAACCCGATGCCAGCACCGTTGGAGTCTCAAACTGCCTGATTGACCAAGTCACCGGCAAAACAGCTGCGGCACTGACTTTGGGTGGCGACTACCACGCCGCCGGCACCATGCTCGCCACACTGTCCGACCACAGTGCCGCCATGGTGCTGGGGAACATCCACAGTTTCAGCGCCAGCACCACGGCGACAAACAGCCCTCCCCAGTTTCAAGTCATTGGCGTCGGCAACAACAACACACTGTACAGCTACGACCTGCTCAATACCAACAACGACAGCACCCGCGCCGCCGTAGCCCGGGCCGACGGGGTGTTTGAAATGCATGCCCTGTATGGCATAGACGCAGACTGTGACGGCAGGATCAGCAGCACCGAATGGTTCAAGCCGACCGACACCACCTACAGCCTATCTGCCCTGATGGCCGGTACAGTGCAAGAGGTACACAACCGCCCCGCCAATGCCGCAGCCAGAACCACAGCCTGCGCCAGTCTGACCACCTCCAACGACTTCCTGCAGAAAATTCTGGCCATCCGGGTCGGCCTGATCCTGCGCACCAGCCTACCCGAAAAGGCCGTGGCCACCAGCCAAAACGCCGCTAGCCAAACCGTGATGGGCACCAGCACCCAGAGCAGTATCAGGCTGTTTACGGATCTGGACGCGGCCACCAGCCCACCGACCACGGCGGTAACCTTCACGCGCAACCTCACCGACGCCGAGCGTCTGTACCGTTATCGCACCGTCGAGGCCACCATTCCGATACGCAACCCGTTGATGCTGCCATGAGAACGTCTGCGTGCAAACGCCTTCCGCAGCGGCCCGCCAAACGCCGATCACAGTCCGGCATCGTGATGGTCATGACGCTGATCTGCCTGACGCTGATGCTGGTGGCGGCAATTGCCCTGACCCGCTCCTCGACCAATTCGCTGCTGCAGTCTGGCAACCTGGCCTTCCGGCGCGACCTGCTCAACCAGGGTGAGCGCGGCATGGCAGCGGCGGTGAAGGCCCTTAACAGCGGCACCCTGAACACCACAGACTTAGCCAATGACACCACTTATAGGGTCCACTACTCGGCCTCTACGCTGGAGAACAATGCCCAAGGCATTCCCCTGGCTCTGGTGAATGCCATTGACAGCAGCACCAACGACATTCGGGACGACGCCGCCCAGGTCACCATCGTCACCGTCATTGACCGCCAATGCTCGGCATCAGGCGCCTACGATTCCGCCACTTGCGTCGGCTTCACCGATCCTGTAGCCGCAGCCCAGACCGGCTCCATGCATATCAAACGACCTAAAGGCGAAAGCCGCGCGAGCTACCGCATCAGCGTGCGCGTGACAGGCCCGCGAAACACCCAGGTTTTCCACCAGATGGTGGTTGCCTATTGATCCGGTTCCGACCCGGTTCCGCTTGTCTTCAAGCATCACCGTCACATTACCGAGCCCCGAATGATGCAATCTCCGCTCCATCTAATGCTCACCCGTCTAGTCAGCACCGTATGCGGCGCTTTACTCGGTTGTTGCATGACACTGCCCGCGCAAGCCGCTATCGACCTGGCGGATTACCCGCTGTTTTCCACCGTCAAGGTGCCCGGCAATCTGGCCTTGGCCCTGTCGGTGGAGTGGCCGACGGCGACCACCTCAGCCTATCTGAGCACCACCGCGTATGCCACCAGCTCCACGTTCATCGGGTATTTCAACCCGGAGATGTGCTACCAGTACGTCTACAACTCGACGACGCCAGCCAACAGCTATTTCAAGCCCAACATGGCCGCCAGCAGCCATGTGTGCACCACATCCAGCACCCCCCTATGGAGTGGCAACTATCTCAACTGGGCTTCCATGCAGACCATGGACGAGTTTCGCTGGATCATGACCGGGGGCTACCGGAGCACCGACACCAATACAGCAACCAGCACCAGCGACACTACGATCGACACCGTCCTGACCAAGACCTGGTCAGCTTCCGGGCGTGCCACGTCGTCCAATGTGCCCAACAAATCCACAAGCCTGGTATCGGGTGCCACACCCTTCAACTGGAGCGCCGCGACCACGCGCATCTGGGCATTGGGCTCCCGCATGTGGATTACCAAAAACGGCAGTATTGACTCAGCAACGACAGCCACGCCCTACCAGGCCCAAAGCGGCTCCGACGGAAACTCCAACACCGTTTACGAGGTCTACATCAATGTGGCGGCCTGTGTCTCCGCTGCACTGAAAGAAGACAACTGCGTGCTATACGGCAACGCCTACAAGCCTGAGGGCTTGATGCAAACCTATGCCATGCAGCTGCGCTATTCGGCTTTTGGCTACCTCAATCATGACGGAACCTTGACCGGCACATCAGCCCAGCAGCGTGACGGCGGAGTAATGCGGGCCCGCATGAACTACATCGGTCCAAAGAAACCCGTTCCAGGCTCGGCTGACATCACCAACGACGGCGCCCCAGAGTGGAGTGCGACCACCGGCATCATGGCCACCAACCCCGCACCACTGGATGCATCAGACACCGTCAGCACTTTTAGCCTGGCCTCAACAGCCGTGGTGCAAAGTGGTGCGATGAACTACCTGAACAAATTTGGCTATTACTCACAAGGTTACAAATCCAAGGACCCGGTAAGCGAGCTGTACAACACGGTCTTGCGCTATTACAAAGGTTTGGCCAACTTCACCACCTACACCACTGGCACGACGGCCGCCTATGCCGATGGTTTCCCAGTGATTACCAAATGGCGCACAACGGACAGCAGCACCATGGGCGCGGATCCGATCGTGTATGCATGCCAGAAGAATTTCATACTGGGCATTGGGGACGTCAACACCCATCGCGATGGTAATTTGTACGGCAGCACAGTGCGCTCGCTCAGCACACCGATTGATACCGCCAATTCCTACCCAAGCGACGACACCTCCGTGGATGTCGGAGTCGCCACCAATATGGTCGGCACTCTGGAAGGGAAAAACAGCCTAGCCAGCACATTCGCCGCAACAGGCGGCACCACTTGCGACAACACCAGCGGCAACTCCGTTGCCGCCAGGCAATGCAACACTTACTACATAGCAGGACTGGCCTACGACGCGCACACCATGGACATGCGTCCCGATTTGACGGGCAAGCAAACCATCAACACCTACTGGATGGACGTGATGGAGAACCAAACCTACCTGCACAAGAACCAGTATTGGCTGGCCGCCAAATATGGTGGCTTTACGGTGCCGAGCAGCTTTTCACCATATTCCGGCAGCAACAGCACCACCACCCTGGCGGACAGTTCTTGGTATACCAATTCAGACACCTCATCCAGCTTCACCACCACCAGTACCACCACCTTCAGTACGGACGGGACATCGGATAAGCGCCCCGACAACTACTTCTTCGGTAGCTCGCCAGCCACCATGAAGTCCGGCCTGACCGCCGCCTTCAACAAGATTTCCACCGAGCTGAGCGAGGCCAACAGCTCCACCTTTGCCATGCCGTCGCCCAATGTGGTTTCCGGTAACGCCAGCTATTCGGCGAGCTACGACCCTACAAACTGGACTTCCAAGCTTATTGGATCCACCATCAGCTACGACAGCAGCGGCAATCCCACCCCCACAGCTATCTGGAATGCGCGCGACAAACTGGAAGCACTGGCCACACCCGCAAGCACGCGCAAGATCATCACCTTTTGCGACACCGCCAAAACCGGCATCGCCTTTACCTCCACAGCTTTGACCGCCTGCGGTAGCACCGGCCGCCTGTACTACCCCTCGTTCACCAGCATCATCGGCACCACGTCAACCTCCAGCACACCTGCGGCAGATTACCTGGCCTATCTGCGCGGCGACCGCAGCAACGAATTGAGCGCTACCGTCACCGCGACGAACCGGATCTACCGCCAGCGCGACTATTTGCTGGGCGACATCGTCAATTCCAAAGTCACGGCAGTGGGAGCGCCCAGCATGCCCTATTACGAGATGTACAACCTGGGCTATAACGCCTTCAAGATCGCCTACAGCAAACGCAAAACTGTGGTCTACGCCGGCAGCAATGACGGCATGCTGCACGCCTTTGACGGCACCATGCCTGGCACCACCAGCACAGGCGCCAGAGCGGCTGCCTCCACCTGCACGACCTGCGGCCAGGAACTGTTCGCCTTCATCCCCAGCTTTGTCTATGGCACATCCAGCACTGCCGCGACCACCGGCCTGGCGTCCATCGGCAGCCCAAGCCGCTCGCATTATTACCAGGTGGACGCCACGCCACTGGATTTTGATATGGACCTGGCCAAGGTCTGCACCAGCGACACCAGCAGCACCACGGCCGTCTGCAGCAAGGTCAGCGCCACGCCAGATTGGCATACCCTGTTGATTGGCGGCCTGAGCAAAGGCGGCAAAGGCTTTTACGCCCTGGATGTCACCAACCCCGGCGAGGCCGAGTCCACCACATCGGGGGTCACCACCAGTGCCAGCTATGGCGACTGGACCAGCGAAACTACGTTGGCCGCCAAGGTCCTGTGGGAGTTCCCCCTGGTGACCGACACCACCACCATTGCCCGCATGGGCTATAGCTTCGGCGAACCCATGGCGATGAAAACCAACAAATACGGCTGGGTGATGGTATTCACCTCGGGCTACAACAACAGCGACGGCAAAGGTTATTTCTTTTTTGTCAACCCAAAAACAGGAGCCCTGCTGGAAACGGTAGCCACCTCGGAGGGTTCGACCACCTCGCCCCTCAATTTGGCCCATGCCACAAGCTACTCGCCTAACCACACCGATTTCACCGCCGATGCCATCTATGCCGGCGACCTGCAAGGCAATCTGTGGCGAGTGGACCTGACCCCTACAACATCCGCCTACTCCACCCCAACGAAGATGGCGACCCTGTACAAGACATCGGGCACACCGCAGCCCGTAACGACGCGGCCACTGGTTGAAATCAACCCCACTACCTCCAAACGCTATGTCGTCGTGGGCACGGGCCGCTTGCTGGCCGACAGCGATGTTGCCAGCACGGCAGTCCAGAGCATTTACTCCATTTATGACGGCACTATGGGCTTTGGCGCGTTCCAGACCGCAAGCACCTATGCCACACCGCTGACGCGCAGCGCACTGGAGGCCAATACCAGCATGCTGACCGGCATTGGAAGCGCCCCCACCTCGGCTTTGGGCTGGTACTACGACCTGTCTGTCGACGCCTCTACCGGCATTGCCGAACGCGTCAACGTCGACCCCACGGCCAACAGCGGCACGGCCGTTTTCGGCGTAAACCTGCCGAATGGCTCGGTGTGCAGCCCGTCCGGCACCGGCTACCTGCGGGGCTTCAATATCGCAACCGGCGCCAGCGTGCTGCAGAACAGCGCGGGCACCGCCACCATCGGGCAGTCGGCCACCATGGCCGGTGTGATCGTCGATGTAGTGATCCAGAACGTCAACGGCAAGCTGCGCGTGGTGGCCGGCGACAGCACGGGCACCGCGGTAACCACGCCGGCAGCCCTATCCACCGCCAGCGGTGTCAAGCGCCTGAACTGGCGCGACGTAACAGCGCAATAACCCGCCGCGATGAGATTCCTTGGCACACCAGGCCTCGCTCGGGCGGCTGTCTGTTCCGTGCTCGTACACCTGGTGCTGTACGAGGCCTGGCTCGCTACCACCCCTGCACAGCCCAGGACGCCAGCTGGCGCCACATTGCCTCCAATGCACGTCCAGCTACTGTCGCCCCGTGCAACCAGCAGCCGTGCACCGGCGCCGGCAGCGCCTTCCGCTGCCTCCCCCGCCGTCACGCTAGCAGCAGCCCCGCCAGATCCATTCATCGCATCTACCCAGTTAGACCAACCGGTACTACCCAAGTCGGAACCCGATCTCAGGCAGTTGGAAGGCCTGGGCTTCACCGGCTACCCGATCCGCCTGCGCTTGTTTATTGACACCCAGGGTCGAGTGGTGGATGTGGCCGTGCTACAGGTCAGCAGCGGCGACGAAGAGGCGGTGGAGCACATGAAAACCATGTTCCTGGCAACCGCCTATGTGCCTGGGCTTTTGCATGGCCGGGCTGTGCCATCGCGCCTGGACATCGAACTAAGCCTAGGGGTGATCTGACCCGGACGCCCTCTCAAGTGCTGGCCCGCCCCCTGCGCCCCAGGCTCTGCACAAACAGTGCTAGCGTGCCCGCCACCACGCCCCAAAACGCCGAGCCAATGCCGGCTATCACCACGCCGCTGAGCGTGACCAGGAAAGTGATGGTAGCGGCCTCGCGGTGCTGCACGTCTTGCAGCGCGGCAGATAGCGCATTGCCGATGGTACCCAGCAACGCCAGCCCGGCGATCGCGGCGATCAGCTCGCGCGGGAAGGCTGTCAACAGGCCGGTGATGGCCGCGCCAAAGATGCCGATCAACACATAGATCAGGCCGCACGACACGGCGGCGGTATAGCGTTTGGCCTTGTCGGCATGCGCCTCGGGGCCCATGCAGATGGCGGCGGTGATGGAGCTCAGGCACAGCGCATAGCCGCCAAACGGCGCCAGCACCAGCGTCGCCAGGCCGGTGATGCTGATCAGCTTGGAGATCGGCATGGGGTAGCCGGCCGCGCGTATCGCCGCCACGCCGGGCAGGTTCTGTGAGGCCATGGTCACCACAAACAGCGGCAAGGCCATGCCGATGGTGGCAGCCCAGCTGAACTGCGGCGTGACCCACACCGGCCGTGCCAAGGAAAATACGATGCTGGCGCCCGCCACCTCTCCGCGAGAAGCTACAAAAGCAATAGCAACCAGCAGCGTCAACACCACCGCATAGCGCGGCAGCCAGCGCCGCGCCAGCAGGTACACCGCCAGCATCAGCAGCACCAGGGGCAAGGCGGTATGGGCAGCGGCAAAGCCGTTCAGCCCGAAGCGCGCCAGCACGCCCGCCAGCAGTGCGGCGGCAATCGCCATGGGGATGCGGTCCATCACCTTCTCGAACCAGCCGGTCACGCCGCACAGCGTGATCAGCGCCGCGCTGACCATGAAAGCCCCCACCGCCTCGGCCATGCTGAAGCCCCCAGCCACTGCCGCCGTAGCCACCACCGCCGCACCGGGCGTGGACCAGGCCACCATCACCGGCATGCGCAGCCACAGCGATGGCAGCAGCGTGCACAGCCCCATGCCCAGGCCCAGCGCCCACATCCAGGAGGTGGTTTGCTCGGACGTAGCGTGCAAGGCCTGCGCGGCCTGGAAAACGATGGCCACGGAACTGGTGAAACCCACCAACACGGCCACAAAGCCGGCGGTGGCGGCCGAAAGATTGGTGTCTCTGAAAAATCGCATGCGGCATTGTCCCCGACGCACGAAATCGCAAAACCCGCTAAACTAGATAGCAAGCTAACTAATTTAATATTCCACCATGTCCACCCCATCCCCCGCAGACAGCGCCCAGCGCACGGCGTCCCTGATGGCTTTGTCGGTGTCCCTGGCCGGCCTGCAGCGCGGCTACCGGGCGGCGGTGGACAAGACCGTGGCCCACGCCGGCTTGTCGCAGGCACTGGCCCTGCCGCTGGTGATGATTGGCCGCCATGGCGACGGCCTGCGCCAGGGCGTGCTGGCCAACCTGCTGAACATCGAAGGCCCGTCCCTGGTGCGATCCATCGCTCAGCTGGAAAAGTCCGGCCTCATCAGCTGCCAGGAAGACCCAGCCGACCGCCGCGCCAAGACGCTGCACATGACGACGGCCGGCGCCGTCGCCCGCGCCCACATCGAAGCCGCCCTGGAAGACATGCGCGCCGTGCTGTACGAAGGCGTCAGCGACGCAGACGTGGCCGCCTGCCTGCGCGTCTTTGCCACGCTGGAGCAACGCCTGGGCCGCAAGAGCAGTGCCGAGCTCGGCATGGCCGTCCCCGCCAAAGCCGACACGCCATGAAGCTGCCACGCTTCAGCCATGCCGAAGTCCTGTTTTCTCTCAAGACTTTCGGCTCCGGCATGCTGGCCATGTATATCGCCAACCGGGCCGGCCTGCCGCGCCCGTTCTGGACGCTGCTGACGGCCTACGTAGTGGCCAACCCGCTGGCCGGCGCAGTGCGCTCCAAGGCGCTGTTCCGCTTCCTGGGCACCTTGCTGGGCAGCAGCGCCGCCGTGTTGCTGGTGCCCACGCTGTCCAACGCACCCGAGCTGCTGACCCTGGCTCTGGCACTATGGACCGGCCTGTGCCTGTTCATCTCACTGCTGGACCGCACGCCGCGCGCCTACATCTTTCTACTGGCCGGCTACACCGCTGCGCTGATCGGCTTCCCCTCGGTACAGGCGCCGCTGCAGATGTTCGACACCGCCGTGGCCCGGGTGGAAGAAATCGGCCTGGCCATCCTCTGCGCCAGCCTGGTGCACAGCATCGTCCTGCCCACCAGCCTGGCTCCGACCCTGCTGAGGCTGATGGACCGCACCCTGGGCGACGCCCAACGCTGGCTGCGTGACCTGCTGCGCCCCGGCCCACGCCAAGGAACCCAAGACCCGCACGCATTGGGTGCCGACCGGCGCCGGCTGGCGATGGACATCACCCAGCTGCGCCTGCTGTCTACCCACGTACCGTTTGACACCACCCATCTGCGCTGGACCGCCGACGCCATCCGCGCCATGCAGGACCGCGTCGCCGCGCTGACGCCCACGCTGTCCTCCGTCGAAGACCGGCTGGCCGCGCTGGAGCAGGCCCAAGGCGGCACGCTGAGCGCCGACGTCTCCGCGCTGCTGGCACAGATAGGCCGCTGGCTGGAAGCGGCCACGCCAGACCAGTCGGCAGAACTGCCAGCGCTGCAAGCCGCCGTCCAGGCCATCGCCGAGCAGCCCGCACTACCAGCCTGGGAACGCGCATTGCGCATGGGCCTGGCCGCCGGGCTGGAAGAACTGGTGCAAGGCTGGCGCGCCTGCGCCCAGCTGCGGCGCGACATCGACGCCGGCCTGTCGGGCGCGGCCATGCCACACCACCAGGCCAGTAGCAACCGCGTGCTGCACCGCGACTACGGCATGGCCCTGCTATCGGCATTGGCTGCAGTGCTGGCGATCTGCCTGTGCAGCGCGTTCTGGATCGCCACCGGTTGGTCGTCCGGCTCGGCCGCCGCGATGATGGCGGCGGTGTTCTGCAGCTTCTTCGCCAGCATGGACGACCCGGTGCCGGCCATCCACGGCTTTCTGAAATTCACGCTGTGGTCCATGCCCATCTCCATCGTCTACGTGCTGGTACTGCTGCCCCTGGTGCACGACTTTGGCATGCTGGTGATGGTCTGCGCACCGCTGTTTCTACTGGCCGGCTGCTACATGGCCCGCCCCGCCACCATGGGCAGTGCACTCGCCCTGCTGTTCGGCGTGGCCGGCACCCTGGCGCTGCACGACACCTCGAATGTGGACCTGGCGGTGTTCTTCAACTCCATGGCCGGACAGATCGTCGGCATTGTGGTGGCCGCCCGGGTGACCCGTCTGGTGCGATCCGTTGGCGCCGAATGGAGCGCCCGGCGCATCCAGCGCGCCATCTGGCGAGAACTGGGCGACATGGCCGCCGCCCGCAGCGCGCCAGGCAATACCGACTACACCGTGCGCATGCTGGACCGCATCGGCCTGCTGGCGCCGCGCGTGGCCCTGGCCAGTCCAGACGACCCGAATCTGGTGACGAATGACGCCCTGCGCGATCTGCGTGTCGGCATGGACATCGCTGGCCTGCAGGGCAGCCGCGACCAGTTGCCGGCGCAGTCCGTCGGCACGGTACTGGCCAGCATGGCCCGCTTCTTCCGCCAGCGCGGCGCCGGCCGCAGCAGCCCCTGGCCTGCCAGCTTGCTGGCGCATATAGACCATAGCCTGGCTGCCGCCCTGGCCAGCCCGCAGGCCGACGGCCGCAACGCCGTGACTGCGCTGGTCGGCCTGCGCCGCAACCTGTTTCCCCATGCCCCAGCGGCACTCAGCCCCGAAGGAGCCCCCACATGATCGGCCAAACCAGTGTTTACGGCCTGTACCTGCCCTGGCTGATGCTGCTGGCCCTGGGCGCCCTGTTCGCGCTCTGGGGCGTGCGCAGGCTGTTGGCCAGCGCCGGCCTGTACCGCTGGGTCTGGCACCCCGCACTGTTCGACCTCGCCCTGTATGTGCTGCTGCTGTATGCGATCAGCCGCGCCTCCGCTCTTTTGCACTAAGTTCATCATGACAAGCTCTACCTCCACCCCCACCACCTGGGCCCTGCGTGGCGCCCGCATCCTCATCACCCTGCTGATGGTGGCCGCCGCCATCTGGGCCGCGCTGCGCCTGTGGGACCACTACGAACTGGCGCCCTGGACGCGCGACGGCCGGGTGCGCGCCAATGTGGTCCAGGTGGCAGCCGATGTGTCCGGCCTGGTCACCACCGTCGCCGTGCGCGACAACCAGCAGGTGCATGCCGGCGAGCTACTGTTCGAGGTGGACCGCGCCCGCTACGCGCTGGCCCTGCGCCAGGCCCAGGCCGTGCTGGGTGCCCAGCGCATTGCCATGGCCCAGGCGCAACGCGAAAGCGAGCGCGATGCCGGCCTGGGCACCCTGGTGTCGCAAGAGCTGCGCGAACAGGCCCGCACCCGCGCCGAACAGGCCCAGGCCACCGTGGCCCAGGGTGAACTGGCGGTGGACGCCGCCCGGCTGAACCTGGAACGCGCCCTGGTGCGCGCGCCCAGCGACGGCTGGATCACCAACCTGGATCTGCACACCGGCAGCTACGCCAGCGCCGGCCACCCGGTACTGGCCCTGGTGGACGAACGCTCCTTCTACGTCGAGGGCTACTTCGAAGAAACCAAGCTGGCCCGCATCCATGTGGGCGACCGCGTGGGCGTGACCCCCATGGGCGGCGGCGCGGCCCTGCCCGGCGTGGTGGAAAGCGTGACCGCCGGCATCGCCGACCACGACCGCAGCCCCAGCAGCAACCTGCTGCCCAATGTGAACCCGACCTTCAACTGGGTGCGCCTGCCGCAGCGCATACCGGTACGCATCCAGCTCGACCCACTGCCTACCGGCGTGCGCCTGGTGGCCGGCGAGACCGTCACCGTGCAGGTGCAGGAAAAGGCCGCACCCGAAAAAGCCAAGCCCCTGGCCAGCAACGCCGCACCGGCCGCACCCAAAGGTTGAAACCATGCAAGCGATATTCCGCCCTACACCCATGCGGCCGCTGCTGGCCTTGCTGGCTGCAACCGCACTGGCATCCCTGGCCGCCTGCAGCACCGCCCCCGTAGGCCCCAACTACCAGCTGCCGCCACAGGCGCTGGCTAGCCAGCCAGCCGCCACCAAGCCCTTTGCCGGGGTGGACGGCCAGGCCCCGTTCTCCGCCCAGCCCCTGCCCGCCCACTGGTGGCGGCTGTACCAGGACCCGCTGCTGGACCGGCTGGTGCAGCAGGCGCTGGAGCACAACACCGACCTGCGCCAGGCCGTGGCCAATCTGGAGCGTGTGCGCTCCCTGGAAAACGAAGCTGCCGGCACCCAAAAGCCCAGCTTGAACGCCAAGGCCGGCCCCGAGTTCGGTCATGTGTCCGGCCTGTCGCTGCTACACAAAGACTACGAGCCACCCAACAGCTATCTTTACAGCGCCAGCGCCGGCCTGTCCTACCAGGTCGATCTGTTCGGCCAGATCCGCCGCGGCATCGAGGCCACCAACGCCGCCGGCGATGGCGCCCAGGCCGCACTGGACCTGGCCCGCGTCAACGTGGCCGCTGGCACCACCCGCGCCTATGCCGAGGTCTGCTCCAGCGGGCTGCGCATCGCCGCCACCGAGAAATCCATCACCCTGCAAAAAGAGGCGGTAGACATCTCCGAGAAGCTGCAGCAAGCCGGCCGCGCCGGCAGCCTGGACGCAGGCCGCGCCCGGGGCCAGCTGCAGCAGCTGAACGCCAGCCTGCCACCGCTGCAGGCCGAGCGCCAAAGCGCGCTCTACCGGCTGGCCACACTCACCGGTGCGCTGCCGCAGGACTTCCCGCGCGACGTGGCCGGCTGCAGCACGCCACCGCAAGTCGCCGGCACGCTGCCAGTGGGCGACGGTGCGGCCCTGCTGCGCCGCCGGCCCGACATCCGCCAGGCCGAGCGCAACCTGGCCGAGGCCACGGCCCGCATCGGCGTGGTCACAGCCGACCTGTACCCCAAGATCAGCTTTGGCCTGCAGGGCGCGTCCGAAGGCGAGGCCGTGGGCTTTGGCCGCAAGGACACGCTGAGCTGGGGCATAGGCCCGCTGATCAGCTGGAGCATCCCCATCAACGGCGTGGTACAGGCCCGCATCGCCCAGGCCAAGGCGACCACCCGTGGCGCGCTGGCCAAGTTCGACGGCACGGTGCTGACCGCCCTGCGCGAGACCGAGACCGCCCTGAACACCTATGCCCGCGAGCTGGACCGCCACGCCGCGCTGCAAGCTGCCGCCCGAGAAAACGCCGCCGTGGCCCAGCAAGCCCGCCAGCTGTATCGCAACGGCAAGACCGGCTACCTGGAAGCCCTGGACGCCGAGCGCGCCCTGGCCAGCAGCGAAGCCGCCCTGGCCGCGTCCCAGGCCCAGCTGGCCGACGACCAGGTGTTGCTGTTCCTGGCGCTGGGCGGCGGCTGGGAGCCGGATACAGCGTCCTGAGACATTTAAAGAAAAACAGGCTCCAGCGCAAGTATTACCTGCGCAAGCAGCTATCTAAACAATAGCAAGGCTTAGTTCAACCGGCCCATCCACTTCAGCAGCCGCTGGATGGACGGCCGGTACGGCGGATACACCAGGCCGCCCGCCGACCAGCGCGACTGCAGGAACACCGGCTTTTCCTTGCTGAACTGGCGAAAGCCATATTCCCCGTGGTAATGCCCCATGCCCGACGGCCCCACACCGCCGAACGGCAGGCCGTCCTGCACCAGGTGCAGCAGGCAATCGTTGATGCACACGCCACCCGACTGGGTCTGCGCCAGCACCTGGTCGCGGTGCGCCGTGTCGGTGCCAAACCAGTACAGGGCCAGCGGTTTGTCGCGGGCGTTCACATAGGCAATCGCCTGGTCCAGCGTGTCGTAGGGCACGATGGGCAGGATGGGGCCGAAGATTTCCTCCTGCAGCGCGCGCATGCCAACGTGCACGTCCAGCAGCAGCACCGGCGACAGCTGGCGGCCCACGCCAGGCACGGCGGATGCCTCCAGCTCCACCACCCTGGCGCCCTGCTGGCGCGCGTCGTCCACCAAGGCGTGCAGGCGCTGCAGATGGCGGTCGCTGGCGATGCTGGTGTAGTCGGGGTTGCCCTGGAAGCGCGGGTACAGGCGCTGCATGCTGGCGCGCAGCGCATCTACCAAAGCCGCCTGCTGAGCGCGCGGCACCAGCACGTAGTCCGGCGCGATGCAGGTCTGGCCGGCGTTGATCAGCTTGCCCCAGGCCAGCCGGTCCACCACCTGGCCCAGATCACAGGACGCATCCACGATGGCCGGCGACTTGCCGCCCAGCTCCAGCGTCACCGGCGTGAGGTTCTTGGCGGCCGCCTGCGCCACCAGCCTCCCCACGGCGGTGGAGCCGGTGAACACCAGGTGGTCAAACGGCGTGGCGCAAAAAGCCTGGCCCAGGGCCGCGTCGCCGGTCAGCACCGCCACCTCTTCGGGCGCAAAAAATTCGGCCACGGCGGCCTGCAGCGCATCGGCAAACAAGGGCGTGAGCTCGGACGGCTTGAGCAGCGCCCGGTTCCCCGCCGCCAGCACATCCACCAGCGGCGACAAGGCCAGCAGCAGCGGGTAGTTCCAGGGGCTGACGATACCCACCACGCCCAGCGGCTGGACCAGCAAGCGGCTGCGCCCGGGCCAGAAGGCCAGCGCCGTCGCCACCCGCCGAGAGCGCATCCAGGCGCGCAGATGGTGGCGCGCATGGCGTATCGCGCCGCGCACCGGCAGCAGCTCGGTCAGCCGGGTCTCCACCGCCGAACGGTTGCCAAAGTCCTGGCTGACCAGGGCCGTGAAATGCTCGCCATGCTTCTCCAGCAGCGCATCCAGCCGCTGCAAGCGGTCCAGGCGCAGCGCGTAAGCAGGTGCCGGGTCGGCCGCGTGGGCCTGGCGCTGCAAGGTGAGCAGGCGCTGGAGTTCAGTTTCTGGGGTATGCATATGGCACATAGTGCCAGTCTTGCAAGCCCATGGCGGCAAAAGTGCGACACGGATGTGACACACTTCCGTTCCTTCCTAGCTGCCCGACCCTCGCTCCACAACAATGAAGACAACGGTTTTTGACTTTTCTCCCGCGCAGATCCAGGCCCTGGCCGAGGCCGACGCGGCCCGTGCCCTGGCCGAAGACGTGGGCTCCGGCGACCTGACCGCCGCCCTGGTAGACCCGGCCCGGCAGGTCCATGCCCGCGTGCTGGCGCGCGAAGCCGCCACCGTCTGCGGCGCCCCCTGGGTGGAAGCCACGCTACGCCAGATCGCCCCCACCGCCACCTGGCGCTGGCTGGTCGCCGAAGGTGAACGCTGCGCCGCCGACCAGGTGGTGCTGGAACTGCACGGCCCGGCCCAGGCCCTGCTGACGGCCGAACGCACCGCCCTGAACTTTCTGCAGCTGCTCAGCGCCGTGGCCAGCCGCACAGCCCTGCACGTACAGGCCGTGGCCGGTACCGGCACGCAGATCGTCGACACCCGCAAAACCCTGCCCGGCCTGCGCCTGGCACAGAAATACGCAGTACGCACCGGCGGCGGCACCAACCACCGCATCGGCCTGTATGACGCTGTGTTGATCAAAGAGAACCACATCGCAGCCGCTGGCGGCGTGACCCAGGTATTGCAGCGGGCTGCCGCCTTGGCCCAGCAGGCCAGCTTCATCGAGATCGAGGTCGAAACCCTGGCCCAGCTGGACGAGGCGCTGGACGCCGGCGCCCGCATGGTGCTGCTGGACAATATGGACCTGGCCACACTGCACGAGGCTGTACGCCGCAATGCGGCACGCGGCGCGCAGAAAGCCGTTCTGGAAATCTCTGGCGGCGTCACGCTGGAGAGCCTACGCAGTCTTGCCGAAGTCGGCGTAGACCGCATCTCCATCGGCGGCCTGACCAAGGACGTGAAGGCCACCGACTATTCGATGCGCTTCCTGGACCTGTGAGGAGACGGCCATGCACACGATGATGGAAGTCGAATACGAGCAGCCGGCAGAGGGCACGGCCTGCGCCCCACGCCACGCCTGGGCCCGCGTGCCGGTCGAGCCCGGCCCGGCCGAACGCCTGGCGCTGAAGGACCGCATCCGCCGCCTGCTGAAAGAGCGCAACGCGGTCATGGTGTCGCACTACTACGTGCACCCCGATCTGCAGGACCTGGCGGAAGAAACCGGCGGCCTGGTCAGCGATTCGCTGGAAATGGCCCGCTTCGGCCGCGACCATGCGGCGCAGACCCTGGTGGTCTCAGGCGTGCGCTTCATGGGCGAAACCGCCAAGATCCTCTCGCCCGAAAAGCGCATCCTGATGCCGGATCTGGACGCCACCTGCTCGCTGGACCTGGGCTGCCCTAGCGCCGAATTCAATGCGTTTTGCGACGCCCACCCGGACCGCACCGTGGTGGTCTACGCCAACACCAGCGCCGAGGTCAAAGCCCGCGCCGACTGGCTGGTGACCTCGGGCTGCGCGCTCGACGTGGTGCGGGCACTGAAAGACCAGGGCCACAAGATTCTGTGGGCGCCCGACAAGCACCTGGGCAGCTACATCCAGCGCGAAACGGGCGCCGACATGGTGTTCTGGAACGGCGCCTGCATCGTGCACGACGAGTTCAAGGCCTTCGAGCTCCAGGCGCTGAAAGCCGAGCACCCTGAAGCCAAGGTACTGGTACACCCCGAGTCGCCGGCCGACGTGGTGGCATTGGCCGATGCCGTGGGCTCGACCTCGGCCATCCTGAACGCCGCGCGGACCATGATTGCTACCACCTTCATTGTCGCCACCGACAACGGTATGCTGCACAAGCTGCGCACGCAGAACCCGCACAAACTGTTCATCGAAGCCCCCACGGCCGGCAACAGCGCCACCTGCAAGAGCTGCGCGCACTGCCCGTGGATGGCGATGAACGGCCTGGCCGGCCTGGCCCAAGTGCTGGAGTTGGGCACCAACGAGATCCACATCAACCCCGCGCTGGGCCTGCGCGCCCGCGTGCCCATCGACCGCATGCTGGCCTTCACCGCAGCGCTGAAGAACGGCCAGCCCACGACCGGCCTGGTGCCGCATATCGGCGCAGCCTGATGGACGGTATCACCGCGCTGGTCGACTTCAGCGATCCCTCACAGCCCAACGCGCCGCGGCTGCGCCATGCATTTGGCACGCCGCTGCAGACGCTGGTAGCCCACACGCGGGACCAGGTGCGGCCGCTGCTGGATGCCGTGCAGGCCGCCAGCGCCCAAGGCCTGTGGTGCGTGGGCTATCTGCAGTACGAGGCCGCGCCAGCCTTCGATGCGGCGCTGGCGGTGCACAAGGCCGATGGTCCGCTGGCCTGGTTCGCGGTGTACGACAAACCCCTGCCCTGGCCTGAGCTTGCTGTAGGCACTGCGCAGATCGATTGGCAAGGCTTTATCGCCCGCGCGGATTTCGACGCCGCGATGGCAACGCTGCTGCAGGCGATTGCCGATGGCGAGCTGTACCAGGTGAACCTGACGGCGCAGATGCAGGGCCGCTTCAGCGGCGCACCGCAGGCCTTGTTCGCCGCCTTGCAGCGTGCCCAGCCGGGCGGTTATGCGGCTTTCATCGATACCGGTGACACACAAATCCTGTCGGTCTCGCCCGAACTGTTTTTCGACTGGCGTGACGGTCATATCCTGGCCCGCCCGATGAAAGGCACGGCACGCCGCGGCGCGACCGAGGCCGAGGACGCAGCATTGGCGGCAGCGCTGCGCGCATCGCCCAAGGAACGGGCCGAGAACGTGATGATCGTCGACCTGCTGCGCAACGACGTGTCGCGCATCGCCGAGCCGTTCAGCGTCCAAGTGCCACGGCTGTTCCATACCGAGGCACTGCCGACGGTATGGCAGATGACCTCGGATGTGAGTGCCCGCACCCGTGCCGGCTGCAGCCTGGCGGAGGTATTCGCCGCGCTATTCCCCTGCGGCTCGGTTACCGGCGCGCCCAAGGTGCAGGCCATGCGCAAGATCCAATCGCTGGAACCCAACGCGCGCGGCGTCTACTGCGGCGCCATCGGCGTGGTCCAGCCGGGCGGCACATCGACCTTCAACGTACCTATCCGCACCGTGACCCTGCGCGGCACCCACGCGCAATGCGGCATCGGCAGCGGCATCACCTCCGACGCCAGCGCCGAAGGCGAGTGGCAGGAATGGGCCAACAAGCAGGCTTTTGTGCAGCGCGCCAGTGCGCCGTTCGCGCTGCTGGAAACCCTGGCCCTGGTCGATGGCAGGCTGCGCAACCGCGCCGAGCACCTGGCGCGGATGGCCCAAGCGGCCGCATATTTCGGCACGCCGTGGAACCCAGAGCATGTCGCGCACACCCTGGACACCTTGATCGCCGGCCACCCAGAAAAGTCCTGGCGCGTGCGCCTGCTGCTCGATGCGCAAGGCCAGGCCACGGCCGAGGCCTATGCGCTCGAAGCTTCGCCGGCCCGGGTACGGCTACAGCTGGCGGACCGCCCACTGGCCGAGGCCTATGGCGAATTCGTGCGCTTCAAAACCACCCGCCGCGCCCACTACGACGCCTTCGCCACACCGCCCGGCATCTTCGACACCTTGCTGTGGAACCCGGCCGGCGAGATCACGGAATGCACACGCGGCAATATCGCGCTGCTGCTGGACGGCCGTTGGGTCACGCCGCCCCTGGCCTGCGGCCTGCTGGGCGGCATAGGCCGGGCCGTGGCCCTGCAGGAAGGCCGCTTGGTCGAAGCTGTGGTACGGGTGGACGAGCTGCCACGCTTGCAGGCTTTCGCGTTTGTGAACAGCCTGCGCGGCTGGATCGACGCGGATCTGGTTTAGCTACTGTTTTTGTAGCTACTGGCGCAGGTAGTATCTGCGCCAGCGCCTCATTTCTTATAAATTCCCAGGCACCAGCACCGTGGACTCGGAGGACGGCGCCAGTTCCGGATAGTCGCGGCTGAAGTGGCCGCCGCGGCTTTCCAGGCGGGAGCGGGCGCTGCGCACGATCAGGTCGGCCACCTGCAGCAAATTGCGCAGTTCCAGCAGGTCGCGGGTCACATGGAAGCGGGCGTAGAACTCGTGGATTTCGCTCTGCAGCAGGGCGATGCGGTGGGCCGCGCGCTCCAGCCGTTTGGTGGTGCGGACGATGCCCACGTAATCCCACATGAAGCGGCGCAACTCGTCCCAGTTGTGCGACAGCACCACCAGCTCGTCGCTGTCGGTGACCTGGCTGTCGTCCCAGTCTGGCAGCTGGGGGGCGGGTTTGCGCTCCAGCAGGGCCAGGGCTTGGGCGGCGGCGCGGGCAAACACCATGCATTCCAGCAGCGAGTTGCTGGCCAGGCGATTCGCGCCGTGCAGGCCGGTGCAAGCGGTTTCGCCCAGCGCGTACAGGCCGGGCACATCGGTGCGGCCCTGCAGGTCGGTCAGCACGCCGCCGCAGGTGTAGTGGGCGGCGGGCACCACCGGGATAGGCTGGCGCGAAATGTCTATGCCCAGCTCCAGGCAGCGCGCGTAGATGTTGGGGAAGTGCTCCAGCAAGAATTCCTTGGGCTGGTGCGAGATGTCGAGGTAGACGCAGTCGAAGCCGCCCTTCTTCATCTCGAAGTCGATGGCACGGGCCACCACGTCGCGCGGGGCCAGTTCGGCGCGTTCGTCGTGCTCGGGCATGAAGCGGCTGCCATCGGGGCGCAGCAGGCGGCCACCTTCGCCGCGCACGGCCTCGGTGATCAGAAACGATTTGGCCTGTGGGTGGTACAGGCAGGTGGGGTGGAACTGGATGAATTCCATGTTCGCCACCGTGCAGCCGGCGCGCCAGGCGGCGGCAATGCCGTCGCCGGTGGCGGTATCGGGGTTCGAGGTGTACAGATACACCTTGCCCGCGCCACCGGTGGCCAGGATGGTGTTGGGCGCACTGAAGGTGCGCACGGTGTCGCTGTCGCCGTCCAGCGCATACAGTCCCACGCAGCCCTGCTCGGCCAGGCCCAGTTTGCTGCCCACGATCAGGTCCACCAGGGTGTGGTTTTCAAACAAGCTGATGTGCGGGTGGTGGAGCACCTGCTCGATCATGGTCTGCTGCACGGCCGCGCCGGTGGCATCGGTGGCGTGCACGATGCGGCGGTGGCTGTGGCCGCCCTCGCGGGTCAGGTGCAGCTGGCCGTCTTCCATGGAAAACGGCACGCCCATGGACTGCAGCCAGGCGATACATTCGGGCGCGTGCTCGACCACGTAGCGGGTGGCGTCCACATCGCACAGGCCGCCGCCGGCCACCAGGGTGTCGTCCACATGGGCGGCAAAGCTGTCGCCCTGGCCCAGCACCGCCGCAATACCGCCCTGGGCCCAGGCGCTGGCGCCGTCGTTCAGGCCACGCTTGGTGAGTACCGCTACGCGGTGGGTGGGGGCCAACAATAGCGCAGCGCTCAGGCCGGCAAGGCCGCTGCCCACGATCAAGACATCGAAATCCAGGGGGGATGGGGAAGACAACACGGTGGGATGGGTCCGGAAGCAAGCGGCAAATCGGAAAAGCCCCGGGGGCCCGGGGCACTGTGCGGACCGGATTGTCGCACCCTGGCGGTGCGGCTAAATTTCTATCTTGGAGCCCAGCTCAACCACCGCGTTGTTGGGCAGACGCAGGAAGTCGGCAGCGTCGCTGGCGTTGTGGTGCATCTGGGCAAACAGCTTTTCACGCCATGGCGCCATGCCGCCGCCCAGGGTAGGAATGACGGTGTCGCGCGACAGGAAGTAGCTGGTGGTCATGACCTCCAGCTCGCAACCACGGCCGCGGATCAGCTCCAGGGCACGTGGAACGTCCGGGCCGTTCTTGAAGCCGTAGTGGATGGTGACCTGCCAGCAGTTATGGCCCAAGGCGATCACCTCCAGGCGCTTGTCCATGCCCACCCAGGGAATCGGGTGGTTGTGCACGGTAACGAAGAGGTTGTTCTCATGCAGCACCTTGTTGTGTTTGAGGTTGTGCAGCAAGGCATTGGGCACCATGCCCTTGTCAGCGGTCATGAACACGGCAGTGCCTTCCACGCGCATGGGCGGGCTGATAAACACCGAGTCCAGAAAGCTTTGCAGGTCCATGGCGTTTTCACGCTGCTTGAGGGCCAGCAGCCGGCGGCCGTCCTTCCAGGTGGACATCACGATGTACAGAACAATGGCCATGGCCAGCGGAAACCAGCCGCCTTGCAGGATCTTCAGCGAATTGGACGCCAGGAAGACCACATCCACCACCAGGAAGAAACCGGTCGCAGCCAAGCACAACGGCAGGGAATAACCCCAACCGTAGCGCACCACAAAGAAGGTCAGCGCGGTGGTGATAACCATCAACAGGCTGACCGAAATGCCGTACGCCGCAGCCAACGCATCGGACGAGCCGAACATCAGCACCGCCGCCACCACCCCGGCCAGCAGGGTCCAGTTGACTACCGGCACATAGATTTGCCCGGTGTCGCGCACCGAGGTGTGCAAAATGCTCAGACGCGGCAAATAGCCCATCTGGATGGTTTGCTTGGTGGCTGAGAAGGCACCGGAAATCAACGCCTGCGAGGCGATCACCGTGGCGGCAGTCGCCAGGCCCACCGTCGGAATCAGTGCCCAGTCGGGAACCATCAGGTAAAAGGGGTTGTCAACAGCCGCAGGGTCCATCAACACCAGCGCGCCCTGGCCAAAATAATTGAGCGTCAGCGCCGGCATCACCACCGCAAACCAGGCAATACGGATGGGCTGTTTGCCAAAGTGCCCCATGTCGGCATACAGTGCCTCGGCTCCGGTCAGGCACAGGAACACCGCGCCCAACGTAATGAAGGCAATGTGCAGGTTCTGAAACGAGAATTTCAGCGCGTAAATAGGCGACAGGGCCATGAGCACGGCGGGGTAGCGCAGGATCTGGGCGACACCCATCACCGCCAGCAAACCAAACCACAGCAGTGTCACCGGGCCGAAAAACTTGCCGATGTCACCCGTACCCCGGCGCTGCACCATGAACAGCAGCACCAGGATCACCAGGGAAATGGCTTTCACGTAAGGCGCTGCGCCCGGTGTGATGATTTCCACGCCCTCGACCGCCGACAGCACGGAGATGGCCGGGGTGATCACGCCATCGCCAAAAAACAGTGCTAGGCCGAACACGCCCAGCATGAGCAAAGCTTGTCGCAGACGAGGGCTGGTCTTGACCGACTCCGCCGCCAGCGCCAGCAGGGCCATCAGCCCGCCTTCACCGTTGTTGTCGGCCCGCATGATGAGCACCACGTATTTGAGTGACACCACCACCATCAAAGCCCAGAAGAACAGGGACAGGACGCCGAGCACATTGAACTCGCTTACCTGCACATGGCCGTGGGCAAAAACTTCTTTGAATGCGTAGAGGGGAGAGGTACCGATATCGCCGTAGACCACACCGAGTGCACCGAGTGTGAGCGCCGTAAGCGAAGATTTTGAACTTTGCACAAATAAGGTCCCGCGGGGACGACCTCCATAAGGTCAGCGGGGTTCCATAAACTTTGGGAAGCGTATTTTGCGCCTTGCACAAGCGCTTTCAAGCCGGGCAGACTGCCTATTCGGGGGGAATTGAAAAAATGTTGCAATGCAGCAACTCATTCCCCCTGCTACTTCAATCGTAGGTTTCAGCGTCCGGGTCGGTGGCTTCCAGCTCATAGCTGGCTGCCGCCATGGCTAGGCGCGCCACCACGCCATACATGTAAAAACGGTTCGGCGCGCTGGCGCCAGGGCGCACACCCACCTGGGGCAGATGGGCGCTTTCAGCGAAGGCCAGCGGCACATAGCTGGAACCCGGTGCGTTGAGGTATTCGTCCACCCCGCGCTCGGCATGGATGCGGTAGAAACCGCCCACCACGTAGCGGTCCATCATGTAAACCACGGGCTCGGCCACGGCGTCGTTGATGCGCTCATTGGTCAACACACCTTCCTGGATGATGGTGTCGCGCACCGGCAGATCGTCCTTGCGGGTCTTGGCACGGTGGTGCAACACGGCCAGATCCTTCACGTCGCGCACCGTCAAAATACCCATGCCGGGGGCGCCGAAGTCTGACTTGACGATGACGAACGGCTTCTCATGGATGCCGTATTCCTTGTATTTGCGCCGGATCTTGCCCAACAAGGCGTCCACATTGGTGGTCAGGCAGTCCATGCCGTGGCCTTCGGCCATGTCCACCGCGCCGCACTGGTTGAACATGGGGTTGATCAGCCAGGGGTCTATGCCCAGCAGCTTGCCCAAGCGCTTGGCCAGCTCTTCGTAACTGCGGAAATGGGTGCTTTTGCGCCGCACCGAGCCACCCGCGTGCAGCGGCGGCAGGAGGTACTGCTCATGCAGGTCTTCCAGAATGCCCGGAGGGCCGGCCGACAGGTCGTTGTTCAGCAGAATCGTGCAAGGGTCGAAATCCTTCAGACCCAGGCGGCGCTTGCTGCGCACCACTGGCTCCAGTGTGACCTGCTCGCCATTCGGCAAATTGATGGTCTTGGCTTCCTTTGCGTCGGGGCTGATGGAGCCAATGCGTACGTTCAGGCCAGCCATGTGGAAGATGCGCTGCAGCTGCGCCAGGTTCGCCAGGTAGAAGGTACTGCGCGTATCGTTTTCGGCAATCAGCAGCAGGTTCTTGGCCTCGGGGCAGATCTTCTCGATGGCGGCCATGGCTGACTGCACGGCCAGGGGCAGCATTTGCGGCGTCAGGTTGTTCCAGCTGCCGGGAAACAGGTTGGTATCCACCGGTGCCAGCTTGAAACCGGCGTTGCGGATATCCACCGCGCAATAAAACGGCGGGGTGTGCTCCATCCACTCCAACCGAAACCAGCGCTCGATCGCGGGCATGGAGTCCAGGATGCGCTGCTCCAGTTCATTGATAGGGCCGGTCAGCGCAGTAATGAGATGGGGAACCATGGGTTTTTCTTTGAAGGGTATAAGCGCATTGTAGGAAGCTGGCAAGACAGACCCGGCGCCAGGCAGCCGGATGGGTCAACGCAAAAATCCCTGCACGCGCGAAGGCATTGGCACAGAATATGCGGATTCTTTGCGGCTCTGCAAGATGCAGCCGCCGCCCATTCGCAACTTTTTCCCCACCCCTGCACCTGCCATGGCTTTTCGCTCCTTTTGCTTGTCCACTTGTATGGTCTTTTGCTGCAGCCTGACGGCAGGTGCCGGCACGCTGGAAAACATCCGCGCCAGTGGTGAAATCACCCTGGCGCACCGCAATGCATCCATTCCCTTCTCGTATGTGGAAGCCGACGGCCGCCCCATGGGCTATGCCCTGGACCTGTGCCTGAAAGTGGTGGAGGCCATCAAGCACGAATTGAAAATGGACAAGCTGGCGGTGAAATACCTGCTGGTCACGCCCGACAAGCGCCTTAGCGCCATCTCCGAGGGCCAGGCCGCGATGGAATGCGGCTCCACCACCAACAATGCGGAACGCCGCAAGACGGTGGACTTCACGATTCCGCACTTTATCTCCAGCGCACGTCTGCTGGTGCGCAGCAATGACCACATCGAATCCCTGGCCCAGCTGGCGGGCAAGACCGTGGTCTCGACCAAGGGTACGACGCCGCTGGAGCGCCTGCGGCGCATCAACAACGAGCAGTCGCTGCACATCAATGTGGTGGAGGCCGCCGACCACGCACAGGCCTTCGCTATGGTGGCCGCTGGCCAAGCCGCGGCGTTCGCGATGGACGACGTGCTGCTGTCGGGTCTGCGGGCCAATGCCAGCAAGCCTGAGGACTTTGTGGTGACGGGCAAGCCGCTGACCATCGAGCCCTACGCCATCATGCTGCCCAAGGACGACGCGCCGTTCAAGAAAGTAGTGGACCAGGAAATGCGCCGCATCATCCAGAGCGGCGAGATCAACGCCCTGTACGCGCGCTGGTTCCAGCTACCGATACCGCCCAAGGGCATCAACCTGGCACTGCCCATGCCCTATATGCTGCGCGACTCGTTCAAGTACCCCAGCGACAAGGTCGGCGACTTAAATTAGCACACCCCCAGGCTCCACACTGCGTGTTTCCGCCAACCCCCTTGCAGGGGGCGAACCCAGTGGCCCGGCGGAGCCGGTTCCACGGGTTCCTGGGATAAAAACCGTAGCGACTATTTCGGGCGCTGGTAACTGGCAAGCAGAGAATTCTTAGCCTGCTTTTCTTTTGTTAACCGCGCACCTCGCCCTGGCCTAAGACCACATATTTGAGCGAAGTCAGGCCAGCCAGGCCGACCGGACCGCGGGCGTGGAACTTGTCGGTGCTGATGCCGATTTCTGCGCCCAGACCGTACTCGAAGCCATCGGCAAAACGGGTGCTGGCGTTCACCATCACGCTGGCCGAATCTACCTCGCGCAGGAACGCTTGAGCATGCATGTGGTCGCGCGTGAGGATGGCGTCGGTATGGTGCGACGAATACTTGTTGATATGGGCAATCGCCTCGTCGACACCTTCGACGATCTTGATGCTGATGACCGGCGCCAGGTACTCCTCGGACCAGTCCTGCTCGGTGGCGGCCACGATATTTGCTACATCTTTGGTAGCTGCATGTGCAGACAGTATCTGCGCCGCAGCCGGATCACATCGCATTTCCACGCCCTTGGCGGCATAAATGGCGCCGATCAATGGCAGGAACTCGGCCGCCACACCACGCGCGACCAGCAGGCCCTCGGTGGCGTTACAGGGGCTGTACTTTTGCGTCTTGGCGTTGTCGGCCACCTTCACCGCCATGGCGATGTCGCAGGGGTCGTCCACGTAGACATGGCAGTTGCCGTCCAGGTGTTTGATCACCGGCACCTTGGCGTCGCGGCTGATGCGCTCGATCAGGCTCTTGCCGCCGCGCGGGATGATCACGTCCACGTACTGGGGCATGGTGATCAGCTGGCCGACGACTTCGCGGTCGGTGGTCTGCACCAGCTGCACCGCGTCGGCCGGCAGGCCAGCCTCGGTCAGCGCTTTTTGGACCAGCAAAGCCAGCGCCTTGTTCGATTCGATGGCCTCGGAGCCGCCGCGCAAGATGCAGGCATTGCCGCTCTTGATCGACAGGCTCGCGGCCTCGATGGTCACATTCGGGCGGCTCTCGAAGATCATGCCGAACACGCCGATCGGCACACGCATCTGGCCCACGCGGATGCCGCTGGGCTGCTGCTGCAGGCCGATGATTTCGCCAATGCTGTCAGGCATGGCGGCCAGTTGCTCGCAGCCCTGGGCGCAGGTTTCCAGCGTCTGCGGGCTGAGCTTGAGGCGGTCCACCATGGGCGCGGCCAGGCCGGCGGCGCGGGCGCGGTCCAGGTCCTTGGCATTTTCAATCTGCAGTGCGGCGGTGTTGTCGCGCAGCAGGCGGGCCAGGGTGCGCAATGCTATGTTTTTAGTAGCTGCTTGCGCACGCGCCATCTGCGCAGAAGCCACTTTTGCTTGCAAACCCAAAGTCTGGGTGTATTCGGCGATGTTCAGAGCGTTCATCGCCCTATTTTCTCACGCAAGAATATTTAGCGCCCGGCTGGGGGCACACAAGCCTGGCACAGCATGCCGGCGAGACGGTGCAGGGCCTGCCAGGAATCGGCCGGCCAATTCGGCAGCTTCAGGCCTTTGACAATGCCATCCACCTGGTGCGCGGCCGCCAGCAGCTCTGCGATGGTGTTGGAGCCCAGGCGCGGCAGCACGCGCTCGAACAAGCGCTCTTTGGCGCCCCAGACGCGGTTGTCGCGCAGCGCCATGGGCAGGGGCTTGCCGGCGTCCATGGCGTCTTTCACACGCTTGAGCGCGCGGATGTCTTCGGCAATCGCCCAGTGCACCAGTACCTCGGCCTCGCCCTCGGCCTGCAGGCCGTCGAGCATGCGCTGCACCCGCAGGCGCTGGCCGGCCAGCACGGCCTCGGACAGCTTGAACACGTCGTAACGGGCCACGTTCAGCACCGCGGCCTCCACCTGCTGCCATTGCAGCTCGCCCGCCGGATACAGCAGAGCCAGCTTCTGGATTTCCTGGTGCGCGGCCAGCAGATTGCCCTCGACCCGGTCGGCAAAGAACTGCAAAGTGCGCTGGCCCTCGACACCGGCTTCGACCCGCTGCCCCTGGGCCTGCAGGCGCTGGGCGATCCATTGCGGCAGGGCGCCGCGCTCCACCGGCTCCACCTGCACCGTCACGCCGTAACGCTCCAGCGCCACAAACCAGGCGGCAGACTTGGCCTGCTTGTCCAGGCGCGGCAAGACCACCAAGGTCAGGGTGTCGGTATTGCCCTCAGCCTGCTCGGCCAGGCGCTGCAAGGCCGGGCTGCCCTCCTTGCCCGGCTTGCCGGACGGGATGCGAACCTCCAACATCTGCTTGTCAGCAAACAGGCTGAGCGAGCCACCGGCGGCCAGCACTTCGCTCCAATCGAAATGCGCGCCGGACACGGTATGCACCGTGCGCTCGGTAAAGCCCTGGCTGCGCGCCACGGCACGGATCGCGTCCAGCGCCTCCTGCACCAGCAGCGGCTCGTCGCCGTGCAGGGTGTAGAGCGAGCGCAGCCCTTTTTGCAGCTGCGCCGTGAGTTGGCCGGGAGCCAGTTGCATCGCGGCGGCTAGAGTTCTTTGACGGAGCCAAGCCGACGCATGATCTGCTGCACCACGTCGGTCTGCATGCTGCGGTACAGCAGCTGCTCTTCGGCTTCCTTGGACAGGGCCGTGCTTTCCGAATAGCTAATGTCGCGCTGCTGCACGATCTCGGAATCGGGGATCAGCTCTTTGCCGTCTGGCGTGCGCAGGCGGAACTTCATGCGCACGCGCAGCTGGAATTCACGCACCTGGCCCGACGAGGTGAGCGAGGCCACGGTTTTCTCGCGCTGGTCCTGCAGCACCTCCAGCACCACCTGGGCCGTCGCCAACTTGGCCGGGTCGGTGATGACCTCGACCTTGCCGCTGGCCTTGATGTTGCGCTTAAGCTCAATGCCCAGCGAAGACGCCTCGGCCACACGCACAAAAATGGTGGTGAACGCATAGTTGGGTGCCTGGCGCAGCTGGAAGCCGCAGCCCGCCAGGCCCAGCGCGGAAATCGCAGCGGGCAATGCCAAAAGCAGGCGGCGGCGCATCACAGCACCAGGTTCACCAGGCGCCCGGGCACCACGATGATTTTTTTAGGTGCCGCTCCGGCGGCGATCTTGGTAAACGCCTCGCAGGCCAGGGCCGCAGCTTCGATCTCGGGCTTGGCGGCAGTGGCGGCCACAAAGATGGAGCCGCGCAGCTTGCCGTTGACCTGCAGCATCAGTTCAATCTCGTCCTGCACCAGGGCCAGCGGGTCCACCACCGGCCAGGGCGCATCCAGCAGATCGCCAAAACGGTCTGCGTAGCCAAGCTCGGTCCACAGCGCATGGGTGATGTGGGGCGTGGCCGGGTACAGGCAGCGCAGCAGGATGCTGAAAGCCTCGATCAGCGCCACCTGGGCACCGGCAGAGTCCTGCGCCTTGAAGTCTTCCAGCGCGTTCAGCAGCTTCATGCAGCCGGACACCACGGTGTTGTATTGCATGCGCTGGTAGTCGTAGTCCACCTGGCGCAGCACGGTGTGCACCTCCAGCCGCAAGGCCTTGGCCTCTTTGCTGAACTCCACGTCTTTCAGGCTGCTAGCGCCCGTAACACTTGCGACAGCCGCTACGGAATCCATAGCAGCCAGTTTGACACCGAAGTTCCACACACGGCGCAGGAAACGGTAACTGCCTTCAACAGACGCGTCATTCCACTCCAGCGTGGCTTCGGGCGGCGCGGTGAACATGGTGTACAGGCGGGCGGTATCGGCGCCGTACTTCTCGATCAGGTCCTGCGGGTCGACGCCGTTGCTCTTGCTCTTGCTCATGGTGGTGAGCTCGTAGTCCAGCAGTGTGCCGTCGGCCTTCAGCGTGCCACCGACGATCTGGTCGCGCTCATTGCGCTTCACATCGACTTCGCTCTCCCAGTGGTACTGGATGCCACCGCTGGCCGGCTTGTGCGAGAAGGCGCCGTTCAGCACCATGCCCTGGGTCAGCAGCTTGCTGAAGGGCTCGTCCACCTGAACCAAGTCCAGGTCGCGCATCACCTTGGTCCAGAAGCGCGCGTACAGCAGGTGCAGGATGGCGTGCTCGATGCCACCGATGTACTGGTCCATGGGCATCCAGTAGTTGGCGCCCTCGGCCACCATCTTGTCGGTGTTGTGCGGGTCGCAATAGCGCATGAAGTACCAACTGGAATCCACAAAGGTGTCCATGGTGTCGGTCTCGCGCCGGGCCTTGGCGCCACAGATCGGGCAGACCACGCCAGCGTGGAAGCCTTCGTGCTTGTTCAGCGGGTTGCCAGAGCCGTCGGGGATGCAGTCCTGTGGCAACACCACTGGCAGATCTTTCTCTGGCACCGGCACCGCGCCGTGTTCTTCGCAGTGGATGATGGGGATGGGCGTGCCCCAGTAGCGCTGGCGGCTCACGCCCCAGTCGCGCAGACGCCAGGTGGTCTTCTTCTCGCCCAGGCCCTTGACCTGCAGCGCGTGGGCCACTGCATTCACCGCGTCCTGGAAGCCCAGGCCGCTGAAACTGTCGGAGTTGATGGTCACGCCGCGTTGCTTGTCACCGTACCAGTCGTTCCAGTGGTGGTAGTCGTAATGCAGGTGGTCTACGTGCACTACCTGGACGATGGGCAGCTCGTACTTCAGCGCAAAGGCGAAGTCGCGCTCGTCGTGGGCGGGCACGCCCATTACCGCGCCGTCGCCATAGCCCATCAGCACATAGTTGCCAACCCAGACGTCGATCTTGTGGCCGTTCAGCGGGTGGATGACTTGCAGACCGGTGGGCATGCCTTCTTTTTCACGCACCGCCAGCTCAGCCTCGGTAGTGCCGCCCTGCTTGCAGCTCTCAATGAAGGCCGCCAGCTTGGGATTGGTTTGGGCCGCATGCGTGGCCAGCGGGTGCTCGGGCGCCACGGCGCAGAAGGTCACGCCCATGATGGTGTCGGCACGGGTGGTGAAGACATACATCTTGCCGTCGCCGATCAGCTGGCCGCTGCTGTCCTGGATGGTGTGCGGGAAGGCAAAACGCACGCCTTCGCTCTTGCCGATCCAGTTCTCCTGCATCAGCTTGACGCGCTCGGGCCAGCCGGGCAGATCGTCCTTGACCTGGCCCAGCAGTTCATCGGCGTAGTCGGTGATCTTCAGGTAGTAGCCGGGGATTTCACGCTTCTCAACCACGGCGCCGGTGCGCCAGCCCTTGCCGTCGATGACCTGCTCGTTGGCCAGCACGGTCATGTCCACCGGGTCCCAGTTGACCACCTGGGTCTTGCGGTAGGCAATGCCCTTGTCCAGCATCTTCAAGAACAGCCACTGGTTCCACTTGTAGTACTCGGGCGTGCAGGTGGCGACCTCGCGGCTCCAGTCGATGGCCAGGCCCATGGCCTGCATCTGCTTCTTCATGTAGGCGATGTTGTCAAAGGTCCACTGCGCGGGCGGCACACCGTTCTTCATCGCCGCGTTTTCAGCTGGCAGGCCGAAAGCGTCCCAGCCCATGGGCATGAGCACGTTGTAGCCCTGCATGCGCAGCTGGCGCGCCAGCATGTCGTTGATGGTGTAGTTGCGCACATGGCCCATGTGCAGCTTGCCGCTGGGGTAAGGCAGCATGGAGCAGGCGTAGAACTTCTTCTTGGATGCATCTTCGGTGACGCGGTAGGCGTCGCGGCCATTCCAATAGTTTTGCGCAGACGGTTCGACGTCGAGATGGTTGTATTTTTCGAGCATGGCAGGCGTAAAAAGCGGGAAGAAGCAGAAAGACGGGGCGGCACACAAGCCGCAAGGGGCTGATTCTAGAACCTGTTTAAGATCTTTATGGGGCCGCGTTGGGGAGCAATCGGGATGAGTTGACTGTCAGCGCCTGCAGCATGGGCTCTCTGCCCATGCAAAGGTGATGGCGGGCAAATCGCCCGATTGCTCCCCAACCCGCAGGGCAGTTGCCTTTTCGGGCAGTCTGGGACGTTGCGACTCTTGCCCATAGCCAGGCTATGGGCGGCGAGCCGCGCCTACCAGCCCCTCCCGAAAAGGCAGCTGCGCGGCCCCATAAAGACCTTAAGCAGGTTCTTAGGGCGTGGCCATAGGCTGGGCCACAAATCCTATGCGATTCAGGCCGGCGGCCTGCGCGGCACCCATGACTTCCACCACGCGGCCATAGGGCACGGTGGTATCGGCACGCAATTGCACCTCGGTATCAGGGTTTTGCTCGGCCACGGCGGCCAGCTGGGTCGCCAGTTGGGCCGCGTTGACCGGTTTGTCGTCCAGAAAGGCCTGGCCGGACTTGTCCACCACCAAGGTGACGGACTGGGGCGCGGCCTGCGACTTGGCCGCATCGGTCTTGGGCAGGTCCAGTTTGATGGAGCTGGACAGCAGCGGCGCGGTGATGATGAAGATCACCACCAGCACCAGCATCACGTCCACCAGCGGCGTCATATTGATGTCGCTCATGGGCTCGGAACCCTTGGTGCGCTCAAGACGGCCGAATGCCATGTTGGGTCTCAGGCCTTAGGCCGTATGGCTGGCCAACAGCTCGCGCAGGTCGCGGGCAAAACCTTCCAGATCGGCCTCGATGCTGCCGATCAGGCGTCCAAACACGTTGTAGGCCAGCACCGCCGGAATTGCCACTGCCAGGCCGGCGGCCGTCATCACCAGCGACTCGCCCACCGGGCCGGCCACCTTGTCGATGCTGATCTGGCCTTCGAGTGCGATGGCGCCGAGCGCGTGGTAAATGCCCCAGACCGTGCCCAGCAGGCCGACAAACGGCGCAGTGGAACCCACGGTAGCCAGCAATACCTGGCCAAACTGCAGCTTGTGCAGCACGGAATGCAAGGCATTGCGCAACACGCGGGTCAGTTGCTGGGCGCGGTCACCGGCTGCGGCCAAGGTACCACTTGCTTCCATTTTTGTAGCTACAACCAAAGGTAGTACGAGCGCCAGAGGGTCAAAAGACACCAGACGTTCCGAGGCCTCGGCCACGCTAGGCGACTGCCAAAACGCAGCGGTGCTGCGGGCCACGTCGGTGCGCGCACGACGCAGCAGCCAGCCCTTCCAGAAAATCACCATCCAGCTGGCCACAGACATGCACAAAAGCACGAGCGCCACGATGCGGCTGACGATGTCGCCCCGCAGCAGCACCTGTAGCGGATCCATGGTGTTATTTCAGGCCCAAGACGTCGAACATGTCGAACAAGCCCTTGCGCTTGTCGGCCAGGAAGCGCACAGCACGCAGGCTGCCCTGTGCGTAGGTCACACGGCTGGAGGACTTGTGGCTGATCTCGATGCGCTCGCCAATGCCGGCAAATAGCACGGTGTGGTCGCCCACGATGTCGCCACCGCGGATAGTGGCGAAGCCAATGCTGGACGGGTCGCGCTCGCCAGTGATGCCTTCACGGGCGTACACGGCGCAGTCTTTCAGATCGCGGCCCAGCGCATCGGCAATCACTTCGCCCATCTTCAGCGCGGTGCCGGACGGTGCATCCACCTTGTGGCGGTGGTGGGCCTCGACGATCTCGATGTCGTAGCCGGTGGACAGGGCCTTGGCGGCCATTTCCAGCAGCTTCAGGGTGACGTTCACGCCGACGCTCATATTCGGCGCCAGCATGACGGCGATGTCTTGCGCGATGTCGGCGATTTCGGCCTTTTGCTCGTCGCTGAAACCGGTGGTACCCACTACGGCGTTCACACCTAGGCTGCGGCAGATGCGCAGATGGTGCATGGTGCCTTCGGGCCGGGTGAAGTCGATCAAGGTACGGGCATTCTGCAGGCCGGCCTTCACGTCGGCCGTAATGGCCACACCGGTGCTATGGCCCAAAAATGCAGCGGCATCGGCGCCGATATTCGGGTCGGTAGCCAAACCCAGGGCGCCAGCCAGCACGCAGTCGTCGGCATTGTGGATGGCCTCCACCAGCATGCGGCCCATACGGCCAGAAGCGCCAGCAACAGCAATCGCGTGGGGCACGCCCGCCGTGGTGGCCTGTAAGGAAAGAGAATCGGTCATGGAAAAGCCAGAATTAAGGCGCCGCAGGGGCTTCTAAAGGGGGGTAGGTTGTGGCCGCCGTCACCGGGGCGGCGGGCGCTTGCGGAGCAGATGCGGCAGCGGCGGGCGCGGGGAAGGACTTCAGGCTGCTTTCATCGGCCTCCAGCAGAGGTACCGTCTTGACAGGACGGGAGCGGGCCAGCAAGCCCACGAATTCGCTCTCGCTCGGCATGGGGTCGCCTTCTACACGGTCTACCGCATCACCCTTGAAATACACAGTCAGCTGGCGCGACTGGGGCTCGGTACCTTGGCGATCCAAGGTAAAAACATAGTCCCAACGGTCGGCATGGAAGACGCTTTGCAGCAAAGAGGTCCCCAGAATGTCCTTGACCTGCTCGCGGGACATGCCGGGCTTGATGGCCTCAACCTGCTCCTTGGAAACAAAATTACCTTGCACCACTTCTATCTTGTAGGGCGACACGACAGCCAGCAAACTACGCGTTTTCGTATCCACTCCGCTGCACGCCGCCGAGGCCGCGCAAACAGCAAGCACAAGGGCGCAACGGGTACCGCGCAATAAAGGTTCGAACATGGATAAAGGCTCTGGCGATATGATCAAACGATTGTAGCGGCTGCCTCCCAGCCACCCCGCACCCGAAAGATACGACACCATGGCCAACATCGACGAGCTCAAAAATACCGGCCTCAAAGCCACCCTGCCACGACTGAAGATTCTGGAGATTTTCCAGAAAGGCGAACTGCGCCACATGACAGCAGAAGATGTATTCCGGGTTTTACTGCTGGAGCATTCAGACATCGGCCTGGCCACCGTCTACCGCGTGCTGACCCAGTTTGAACAAGCCGGGATTTTGTCGCGTAGCAACTTCGAATCGGGCAAGTCGGTGTACGAGCTGAACGAAGGCCGCCACCACGACCACTTCATCTGCACATCCTGCAGCAAGGTGGAAGAGTTTTACGACGCAGAAATCGAGCAGCGCCAAAAAATCGTGGCCAAGGAAAAAGGCTGGACGGTGCAAGACCACGCCATGTCGCTGTACGGACTGTGCGCCGACTGCAGCGCAAAGCAGGCTTAAAAACCTGCTCAAGGGCCTGAAAAGCCCTAGCCCTCGTTTTCCATGGCCTTGCGGTGGCGCTCGACAAACTCTTGGTAGGTGTCAATGCCACGAAGCTGCAAGATCGTATTGCGCACGGCCGCCTCGACCAGCACGGCGATGTTGCGGCCAGCCACCACCTGGATGATGACCTTGCGCACCGGCACACCCAGCACGTCCTGGGTCAGCGGCTCGTAGGGCAGGCGCTCATACTCGCGCTCCATGGTCTCCTTGCGTACCAGGTGCACGATGAGCTTGAGCCGCATCTTGCGCCGCACCGCGGTCTCGCCAAAGATGCCACGGATATCCAGCAAACCAATGCCACGCACTTCCAGCAGGTTTTGCAGCAGCTCGGGGCAGCGACCTTCAATGGTGGTCTGGTTGATGCGGTACAGATCCACTGCATCGTCGGCCACCAGGCCGTTGCCACGTGAAATCAGCTCCAGGCCCAGCTCGCTTTTGCCCAGGCCGGATTCACCGGTGATCATCACGCCCAGGCCCAGAATGTCCATGAACACGCCGTGCATCGAGGTGCGGTCAGCGAAATGCTTGGACAGGTAGGCGCGCAGCACGTCAATCACGAAGGCCGATGAATCCTGGGTGGAAAACATCGGGATTTGCGCGCGTTCGCACATGGACAGCAATGCGTCCGGTGCCGCCTGGCCATCGGCGATCACCAGCACCGGCGGCTCCAGCGTGACGATGCGGGCGATGCGGCGCGCGCAGTCCTCACCAGAGGCGCTGGTCAGGTAAGCAACTTCACGCTCACCCAGAATCTGCACACGGTAGGGGTGGATGTAGTTCAGGTAGCCGACCAGATCGGCACCAGAACGGGCCGCACGCACAGCCACCTCGTCAAAACGCCGCTCCGAAGCACCGAGGCCCGCAATCCACTCCCAGCGCAACAGGCCACGAAAAGCTTCAAACAGGACGTCAGCGCTGACGACGGTGGGTTTCAAAGACGGTACCGACCCTGGACGCTATTAAACAGCCAACAGACTAGGCGGGTTGCGCCGACTGCCAGGTGCTGATCAGGCCGTGCAGGGCCGCAGCGTCTTCGGCGGTCTTGATCTTTTCACGCAGGGGCGCATCGCTGAGCAGCTCGGCGATTTCCGACAGGATTTCCAGATGTTTCTGGGTTGCAGCCTCGGGCACCAGCAAAAAAATCAGCAGGCCCACGGGCAATTCGTCGGGTGCATCAAAACCGATGGGCTGGGCCAACTGCACCACAGCGGCCATGGGCGACTTCAGCCCCTTGATGCGTCCGTGCGGAATGGCCACCCCATGCCCTAAACCGGTGGAGCCCAGACGCTCTCGGGCAAACAGGCTGTCCGTGATCAGGGCGCGACTCAGGCCGTGCAGGTTTTCAAACAGCAAGCCGGCTTCTTCAAAAGCACGCTTTTTGCTGGACGCGTCAACGCTCACGAGCACTTGAGCGGAGGGCAGGATGGAGGCGAGTCGGTTCATGGTGGGGAGTGAATTATGCACGTGCTGCGTCGCACAACAAAAAAGCCGCCTGATTATGCGGGCGGCTTTGTGGTTGGCGCGCAGCGCCCGAGACTACATCAGGCGCTTGGGCGCTTCATGGTGGTGGTCTTGCACACGGTCTTTGTGGCGTCCCACCTGGCGATCCAGCTTGTCGACCAACTCGTCCACGGCAGCATACAAATCCGCATGGGAGCTCTCGGCGAACATGTCATTGCCTTTGACGTGGATGTTGCACTCGGCGCGTTGTCGTCCCTGCTTTTCCTTTTGCTTCTCGATTGTCAGAAGAACTTTGACATCCACCAGTTGGTCAAAATGCCGGGTTATTCGGTCTAGCTTGGTGGTCACGTAGCTACGCAGTGCGGGAGTCACCTCCAGATGGTGTCCGCTGATCGTCAAGTTCATGTACAGCCTCCTAGTGCATTACTTTCACCGTTGAAAGTCAATTAACTATGCGCCCGATACAGGCGGAACGCAAGCACTAACCCGACCTGATGACATGGCTGTTACAACGGCTAACGAAAACGTGAATAAGTACGCCAATACACCATTCAACACCGCAAAACGCACACAAAAACCAGCACTTTTGCGATGCCATAATCCATAGCGTTACCACATCGGAAATAACCCATGGAAAGCATACCTAGTCGGTAGCTTTCACCTCCCTGCGCTGCTGTGGGGGTTGAAAGCCAACCCATTCCCCCGCCCGTAGCCATCATTTCCAGGGAGTGCCCCCATGCTCAATATTTTTTCGCTCGCCAACGGTCGTTTATTCCAGGAGGAAATCGAATCGCTGGAAGAGCTGTCCCGTTTTCAACCGATATGGGTCGACCTGGAGTCGCCGACGCTGGAAGAAAAGCGCTGGATCAAGCAGTACTACGGCCTGTCCATCCCAGAAGACGCGATGGACGAAGATATCGAAGAATCGGCCCGGTTCTACCAGGAAGACAACGGCGAACTACATATCCGCAGCGACTTCTTGGTAGCCGACGAATCCGACCCGCGTACCGTGCGGGTGGCTTTCATCCTGAACCAACACAACACCGAGCTGAAAAGCCGCGGCGTACTGTTTTCCATCCACGATGAAGACGTGCCCGTGTTCCGCCTGCTGCGCATGCGCGCGCGCCGGGCGCCAGGCTTGATCGAAGACGCGAAAGAAGTTTTACTGAAACTTTTCGATGCCGACGCAGAGTACTCCGCCGACACACTGGAAGACATCTACGTGGACCTGGAAAAGGTCAGCCGCCGGGTACTGGCCGGCAATATGACCGACGCCTTGGCGGGCGAGGTGCTGGCTTCTATCGCACGGCATGAGGATTTGAACGGCCGCATCCGCCGCAACATGATGGACACACGCCGCGCCTTGAGCTTCATGATGCGCAGCAAGATGCTGAATGCCGAGCAGTTTGAAGAGGCCCGCCAGATCCACCGCGACATCGACTCACTGGACTCGCACACCGCCTTCCTGTTCGACAAGATCAACTTCTTGATGGACGCCACCGTCGGTTTCATCAACATCAATCAGAACAAGATCATCAAGATCTTTTCGGTGGCCAGCGTGGCCCTGCTGCCGCCGACCCTGGTGGCCAGCGTCTACGGCATGAATTTGAAATTCCCTGAGTTGGAATTTTTGGGCGGCTGGAGCTACCCCTATACCGTCACACTGATGGTGGCCAGCGCACTGGTACCCATGTGGTACTTCTACAAACGGGGATGGCTAACTTAGCCCAAGCGCTGCACAAATTCTGTGAGGATGGCCTGCGCATAGCGGCTGGCCACTGTGCGGACGAACTCGGGGAAGTCCACGTGCGCGCTGTCGTCGGCACGGTCGGAGATGGTGCGCATGGCGGCAAAGGGAATGCCGTAGTCATGGCAGACCTGGGCCACGGCGGCGCCTTCCATTTCCACGGCCAAGGCTTCATGGCCGGCGCCACGCAAAACAGCTTGCAAGCGCTGCACTTCAGTGGCGGCAGAGACGAAACGGTCACCGCTGGCCACCAAGCCATGGTGCACTTGGGGCTTGGATGCATTTAAAGAAAAAAGGCCGCTAGCGCAGGAAATACCTGCGGTAGTCGCTTGCAAAAGCATAGCAGTCAGCGCCGGGTCGCAGGCAAAGCGGGCCTGGCCATAGAGCGGTATTTCGAAGGTGGGAAACAGCGGTGCCGCGTTCATGTCGTGCTGGATGAAGTCGCGGGCCACCACCACGTCCCCCACCTGCACGCCCTCGCCTACGCCTCCGGCCACGCCGGTAAAGACGATGCGGCTGACCTGGAATTTCTCGATCAGCGCCGTAGCTGTCGTGGCCGCGGCCACCTTGCCTATGCGCGACAGCGCCAGCACCACCGGCTGGCCGTACCAGACACCCAAGCCAAATTCACGCCCCGCGTGCTGCACCTGCCGCGCTTGCCCCAGCTGCTCAAAGATGCCCTGCTGCTCTTCGGCCAGGGCGCTCAAGATGGCCAGGGTCATGTCAGATCACGCCTTGACGCGCAACTCTCGCCGCAGGATTTTGCCCACCGGGGTCTTCGGTAGCTCGGTGCGGAACTCGATAACGCGCGGCTGCTTGTAGCCGGTGAGCTTGGCCTTGCAGTATTCGCGTACCTGGGCTTCGGTCAGCTCGGGGTTTTTCTTCACGATCACCAGCTTCACGGCTTCGCCGGTCTTTTCGTCAGGCACGCCCACACAGGCGCACTCCAGCACGCCGGGCATGGCCGACACCACGTCTTCCACCTCGTTCGGGTAGACGTTGAAGCCGCTGACCAGCACCATGTCCTTTTTGCGGTCCACGATCTTGAAGAAGCCACGCTCGTCCATGGTGCCGATGTCGCCGGTTTTGAAATAGCCGTCGGCCGTCATGGCCGATGCGGTTTCGTCCGGGCGCTGCCAGTAGCCGGCCATGACCTGCGGGCCTTTGATTGCGATCTCGCCCGGCTGGCCCATGGGCACTTCCACGCCTGCATCGTCCAGCAACTTGAAATAGGTGCTGGGCAGGGGCACACCAATCGAGCCGCTGTAGGACTTGCTAGTGGGCGGGTTGCAGCTGGCGGTGGGCGAGGTTTCGCTCAGCCCGTAGCCTTCGGTGATGGGGCAACCGGTCTTCTCCAGCCAGAGCTTGGCCACGGCCGCCTGCACCGCCATGCCGCCGCCGATGGACACCTTCAGGTGGCTCCAGTCCACGGTGTTGAAGTCGGGGTGGTTGGCCAGGCCGTTGAACAGCGTATTCACCGCCGGCAGGCTGTGGATGCGGTGCTGCGACAGCTCCTTCAGCACGGCCTTGAGGTCGCGCGGATTCGGAATCAGGATCAGCTTGCCACCGGTGCGCATGGACAGCATCATGCCCACGGTAAAAGCGAAGATGTGGTACAGCGGCAGCGCGCAAACGCTGGTCGGCTGTTCGTCAGCGGGTACAGCGTCCATCACCGGTTGGTTCCAGGCCTCGGACTGCAATACGTTGGCGATCACATTGCGGTGCAGCAGCACCGCACCCTTGGACACGCCGGTGGTACCGCCGGTGTACTGCAACACGGCCACATCGTCGTGCTGCACCGGTACCGGTTTGAAGACGCCTTGGCTGCCCTTTTCCAATGCTGCATTGAAGCGCACCGCGCCCGGCAACTGGAACGGTGGCACCAGCTTCTTGAGCTTGCGCACCACGTAGTTGACCAGTGCGCCCTTGAGCAACCCCAGCTGGTCGCCCATGGCGCACAGCACCACGTGTTTCACCGGCGTGGCAGCGATGCAGTGCTCCAGCGTGGCGGCAAAGTTCTCCAGAATCACGATGGCCTTGGCGCCCGAGTCCTTGAGCTGGTGCTCCAGCTCACGCGGTGTGTACAGCGGATTCACGTTGACCAGCACCAGACCGGCCCGCAGCAGAGCTGCCACGGCCACCGGGTACTGCGGCACATTGGGCATCATCACCGCCACGCGATCGCCCTTGACCAGGCCCAGACCTTGCAGATAGGCGGCGAACTTGCGACTCAGCGCATCGGTCTCGCTGTAGCGCAAGTCCTTACCCATGAAGCTGTAGGCCGTGCGGTCGGCATACTTCTGGAAGCTCTCCTCGATCAGCGCCTGCAATGAGGGATAGCACGCCGGATCAATGTCGGCGGGTACGCCCGGTGGATAGCTGTTGAGCCAAATGCGCTCGGTCATTCACGTTCCTTCAAAAATACATACACACAGCAATTAACCCAGTACAGCGCGGAACCGGCTTTGCCGGGCCGCTGCTGTTGCCGCCTGCAGGGGGTTGGAGGCCACACGAAGTGGGCAAGCCTGGGGGCGAGCCTATTCAATGGCCTTGACCATATCTTCGACCACCTTCTTGGCATCACCAAACACCATCATGGTCTTGTCCATGTAGAACAGCTCGTTGTCCAGCCCCGCGTAGCCAGCGGCCATGGAGCGCTTGTTGACGATGATGGTCTTGGCCTTGTAGGCCTCCAGGATCGGCATGCCGTAAATGGAGCTGCCCTTCACATGCGCGGCAGGGTTCACCACGTCGTTGGCCCCCAGGATGATGGCCACGTCCACCTGGCCGAACTCGCCGTTGATGTCTTCCATCTCAAACACCTGGTCGTAAGGGACCTCGGCCTCGGCCAGCAACACGTTCATGTGGCCTGGCATACGGCCGGCCACTGGGTGGATGGCGTATTTGACGTTGACGCCCTTCGCTGTGAGCTTTTGCGCCAACTCTTTGACTGCGTGCTGGGCCCGTGCCACGGCCAGGCCGTAGCCGGGCACGATGACCACGGTTTCGGCATTGCCCAGCACAAAGGCCGCATCGTCGGCGCTACCGCTCTTCACCGCGCGCTGCACAGCCGCGCCGGACGCTGCAGCCGCCGCATCGCCACCAAAGCCACCGCCGATCACATTGAAGAACGAGCGGTTCATGGCCTTGCACATGATGTAGCTCAGGATGGCGCCACTGGAGCCCACCAGGCTGCCGGCAATGATCAGCATGCTGTTGTTCAGGCTGAAGCCGATGCCGGCCGCGGCCCAGCCGGAGTAGCTGTTCAGCATGGACACCACCACCGGCATGTCTGCACCACCGATGGGGATGATCAGCAGCACGCCCAGCAGAAAGCCCAGCGCAATCACCAGGCAGATGTCCAGCCAGCTTTGCGAATGCCAGAAGCCGAACACAAAGAACACCGCCGCCAGGCCCAGCACCAGGTTCAGCTTGTGCTGACCGGCAAAACTAACCGGTGTGCCCTGGAACAGGCGGAACTTGTACTTGCCGCTGAGCTTGCCAAACGCAATCACCGAGCCGCTGAAAGTCACCGCGCCGATGAAGGCGCCCAGCGCCAGCTCGATGCGGTTGCCGCCGGGAATTGCGCCGCCTTTTTCCACAATCGCAAATGCCCAGGGTTCTGCCACCGCGGCCACGGCGATGAACACCGCCGCCAGGCCGATCATGCTGTGCATGAAGGCGACCAGCTCGGGCATCTTGGTCATCTCGACCCGCTTGGCCATCAGTGTGCCGACGCTGCCGCCGACCACCAAAGCCCCCAATACCCAGGCAATGCCGGTGCCGCCGTCCACACCCATCTGGCCGGCCAGCTTGAAGATCAGCGCAATGGTGGTGAGCACAGCCACCGCCATGCCCACCATGCCGAACAGATTGCCACGGATGGATGTGGTGGGATGCGACAGGCCCTTGAGCGCCTGGATGAAGCAGACGCTGGCGAACAGGTACAGCAGGGTGACGAGGTTCAAGCTCATGCTGCCTCCTTGGCGGCAGCCTTCTTGTCCTTCTTCTTGAACATCTCCAGCATGCGCCGGGTGACCATGAAGCCACCGAACACATTCACCGCCGCCAGCGCCACGGCCAGCACGCCCATGGTCTTGCCCAGGCCGGTTTCGGTCAACGCAGCGGCCAGCATGGCGCCGACGATGACGATGGCCGAGATGGCATTGGTCACCGCCATCAGCGGGGTGTGCAGCGCCGGGGTGACGGTCCAGACCACGTGGTAGCCCACGTAGATGGCCAGCACGAAGATGATCAGGTTGATGACCGTGTGGGAAAGTATGTCCATGCTCTTGTCTCCTTGTTTATGGGGAAGGCTGGTTGGCATTGAACGCCACGGCGGGCATCAGCAATTCACCGCCCATCGAGTTCACCGCCTCTTTCGATGCCGCGCCCAGCGCGTCAGCCCAGGCTGCAACCACCGGGCGCAAATTGACCGGCAATTTGTCCAGCGGCTCGTGGTTTGGCAAGCCTGCAAAATCCCTAGCCACCACGCCCTCCACCATCACAATGGAGGCATTGTGGTTGGACATGAAGATCCATACCGGATACGCCACTTCAGGCAACTTTAGCGATGGCGACAGCGGCTCAACGGCCGCCTTCAGCTTAGGCATGGCTTGCTTCAGCAGCATCTCTGTCGAGAACGGACCACCGGTCCGCGCACATTCCATGGCCTTGGCCTGGCCCCCACTGAAGTCATGCGCATATAGCGGCTCCTGGGCTTGGCAGCTGTTGTTGATGTAGAGCTGACTGCGGCCCCAGGTCGCGCCCACCATGAAAGCCGCCGCCACCTGGCCATCCGCGTGGCGCAGTACCAGCAACCCGGCTTCACTGCGGACCTCACCATTGCCCCCTGACACTTTGATACCCAAGGACGGTGCAGGGTACTTTTCCCAGTTACTTTCGGCCAGGGCCACTTTGACGCGGCCTATGGTGATTGCCGAGCCCTCTACTGGTTCGGCCCTAGCCACCGTCAGCACCGCCACGCCCATGGCCAGTGCGGCATAGATATTTTTCAATTTCAACTTCATACCCGCGTCACCTTTCCACCCTGCGTCACCAGGCAAGCCGCGACGATGTCGTCGGCCATGTCGACGTTCAGCGTGCCTTCCTTGGTCAGCACCAGCTTGAGGAAGTCCAGCACATTGCGGGCATACAGGGCCGAGGCGTCAGCCGCCACCAGAGCCGGCAGATTGGTTTCGCCGATCAGGGTCACGCCGTGTTTGACCACGGTTTTGTCGGCTTCGGACAGTGGGCAGTTGCCGCCACCGTTCGCTCCCTTGCCGGCGGCAATGTCAACGATGACCGAGCCGGGCTTCATGCTTTTGACCATGTCCTCGGTGATCAGCGTGGGCGCGGCGCGGCCGGGGATCAGGGCGGTGGAGATCACCACGTCGGCCAGGGCCACGCGCTTGGCGACTTCGATCTGCTGGCGCGCCAGCCAGCTGGGCGGCATGGGCTTGGCATAGCCGCCGACGCCGACGGCGGCTTCTTTCTCTTCCGGCGTGTCGTAGGAGACTTCGATGAACTTGCCGCCCAGGGATTCGACCTGTTCCTTGACGCTGGGGCGCACGTCGCTGGCTTCGATGACGGCGCCGAGGCGCTTGGCGGTGGCGATGGCCTGCAGGCCGGCCACGCCGACGCCCAGGATCACCACGCGGGCGGCCTTGACGGTGCCGGCGGCGGTCATCAGCATGGGGAAGAAGCGCTGGTATTTGTCGGCGGCCATCATGACGGCCTTGTAGCCGGCGATATTGGCCTGGCTGGAGAGTACGTCCATGCTTTGCGCGCGGCTGGTGCGCGGGGCGGCTTCCAGCGCGAAGCTGGTCAGGCCGGCGGTAGCCAGGCGCTGCAGACCAGGGGCGTCAAACGGGTTGAGCATGCCGACCAGGGTGGTGCCGGGGCGCATCAGCGCGGCTTCGGCGTCCGAGGGGCTGCGTACCTTGAGCACCAGATCGCAGCCGAAGGCGCCGGCGGCGTCCACGATCTCGGCCCCGGCAGCGGCATAGGCGGCATCGGTCACGCTGGCGGCGATGCCGGCACCGCTTTGCACGCGTACCGCGTGGCCAAGCGCTGCGAGCTTTTTGGCGGTTTCGGGGGTGACAGCAACGCGGGTCTCACCGGTCGCAGTCTCGGCAGGCACGCCAATCAGCATATTTGTCTCCTCTGGATGGGATCAAGGTGGTGTACATCAATACTTTTCGCGGAATTTCGCCAAAGTTAATGTCTTCTGCCGACAAGCTTAACTGAGTTTGCCGCGCCCGCCGGACACACCGACACCCAGGCGACAGCCAGTCCGCATAATGGATGCATGAAAAGCAGATGGAAACCCAGTGTCACCGTGGCCGCCGTGGTGGAGTACAACGGCCGCTTCCTGTTAGTGGAAGAACACACCCCCGAGGGCCTGCGCCTGAACAACCCGGCCGGTCACCTGGAGGCTGGTGAGTCCCTGGTGGAAGCCTGCGCGCGTGAGGCGCTGGAGGAAACCACTTACCTCTTCAACCCCACGGCCCTGGTCGGCATTTACCAGGCCCAGCTACGCAACACCAGCACACAGGAGTCCACCACCTATTTGCGCTTTGCCTTCTGCGGCGACCTGGGTGCCCTGCAGCCGCAGCGCAAGCTGGACCGAGGCATTGTGCGCACGCTGTGGATGACACCCGACGAGATCCGCGCCAGCACCGCACGTCACCGCAGCCCCCTACTGCTGCGCTGCGTGGAGGACTACCTGGCCGGTCGGCGTTACCCGCTGGACCTGGTGTACACCGCGCCCAAAATAAGCTAGGCCGCCGGGTACAGGCCGCGCACCCGCGCGTGCAGGCGGGCCATACCCAGCAGTGCGTCCATGAATGGCGTGTCCACGCCGGTCAGCCGGCCCAGCTCCTGCACCGCCGTCACCAAAGCGTCCAACTCCACCGACTTGCCAGCCTCCACGTCCTGCAGCATGGAGGTCTTGAAAGCCCCCAGCTTGCGGGTGATGGCGTGCCGGTCTTCCGGCTGCTGGTCGATGGGAATGCCCAGCCGCTGACCAATCTCCTTGGCCTCCAGCATCACCCGGGTGGTGAAGCCACAGACCAGCGGGTCGGCCATGATCAGGTCGGTGGTGGCGCCGGTCAGCGCGCTCACCGGATTGACTGTCATATTGCCCCAGAGCTTGAACCAGATGTCTTTCTGTATGCAGTCGGACACCGGCGCCTCGAAGCCGGCCCGCGCCAGCAACTCCGCCAGTTGCTGCACCCGTGGGCTGCGCCCGCCGGCCGGCTCACCCAAAATCAGCTTGTTGCCGAAATGGTGCTGCACCAGGCCCGGCTCGGGCACCGAGGTGCCCGCATGCACCACGCAGCCAATGAGTTGCTCCGCCGGTATGGCCGCCGCGATCGCGCCCGTGGCATCCACCGCCCGCAGTGGCGTACCCTGGTAGCGGCCGCCAAAGCCCTGGAAGAACCACCATGGCACGCCGTTCATGGCGGTCAGCACCATCGTCTGCGGCCCCAGCAGCGGGGCGATGCCGCGTGCCACGTCGGCCAGCGCCGGCGCCTTGACGGCCACCACCACCAGGTCCTGCACGCCCAGGGCGGCGGCGTTGTCGGCCACCTGCACGGGCAGCTGCAACAGGCTGCCGTCCTGCTGCAGGCGCAGGCCGTGCGTACGCAGCGCCTCCAGCGTGGCGCCACGCGCCAGCACGCTCACAGACTCGCCCTGGGCCGCCAGGCGTGCGCCAATCCAGCCACCAATGGCGCCGGCACCATAAATACAGATTTTCATAAAAAGTCCTGACTCGCTGCTGCACACCTTCGACGCGTGCGCAATGTTTGGACCGACATGGTAGCGGCGGCCGGCCCCAGGCTGGCTCAATACAGCGTGCGCTCCGCCAGCGGGGGCGGCGCCCACTGGTAAAGCCATGTTTCGGTCAGCGGCTGGCCGTCGGCCTGCAAGTACATGCGCAGGTTGATGGGTGCGGTACTGTCTCCGTCAGGGCGCAGATCGAACATCGCCCGCCAACCATTGATGGCAGCCAGCGGGCGAGCCGAAGTCAGCTCCACCTTGCCGCGCGAGGCGCTGATCACCGCCTCCACCTTGGTTTTCTCGTTCAGCAGCGCAAAGTCCCCGCCAGAAAAATCTACAGCAAAACGGCGCGAATACGCCGTTCGCTTTTGCCCTACCACACCGCCCAGGCCGGTACGTGTCGCCACGCAACGCGCCAGCTCCATGCGTACCGCAGGCGGATTGCCGCCCCAGTGCAGACGGTAGGCATACAGCAGCTCCTGACCCGGCTGCGGCTTTTCGGCCGGGTTCCAGAAGGCCACGATATTGTCAAAAGTTTCGTCCACGGTGGGAATTTCCACCAGCTGCACCGATCCCGCGCCCCAGCCGCTTTTCGGCTCCACCCACAGACTGGGGCGTTTTTCGTAAAACACCCCGTCGTCCTGGTAATGGTCGAAGTTGCGGTCGCGCTGCATCAGGCCGAAGCCGCGCGGATTGTTGTCCTGGAAGGCATTGAACTGCAGTTGCGCCGGGTTGCTCAGCGGCCGCCAGACCCACTCGCCTGCGCCGGTATGCATTGCCAGGCCGTCCGTATCGTGGATCTCGTAACGCCAGTCCCAACCCATCCGGCGGTCGTTCTCGCCAGTCTGAAACATGCTGGTGCAGGGCGCAATACCCATGCGCTCGATGGTCTTGCGCGGGTACAGCGCCACGTCCAGATCCATGGTCTGCGTATCGCCCGGTGTGATCAGGAAGCGGTAGGCGCCGCTGACGCTGGGCGAATCCAGCAGCGCGTAGACGGTAAGGGTGGGCGACTTCGGGTCTGGCTTTTCCAGCCAGTAGGCTATGAAGTCGGGAAACTCCTCCGGATAGGGCTGGGCCGTGTTAACCGCCAGGCCCCGCGCCGACTGACCGTACTGCCATTCGCCACCCACCGCGCGGAAATAGCTGGCGCCCAGAAAGGCCGCCACATCGCGCACCGGATCGGTGTGGTAGTTCAGCCGGAAGCCGGCAAAGCCCAGGTTGGCCGGCAGTTTGCTGCCGTCCACCCCACTCTTGCCGTAATCGAACATGGCCGGGTCATAAGCCAGCTCCTGCGCCTGGCCGCCACTGACCTCGTACATGCGCACAGGCGATTTGAAGAACAGACCCAAGTGGAAGAACTTGGCCACGAAGCGCGCCTTGTCGTCGCCCCACAGCGCGTGGTCGTCGCGGAAGCGGATGGCCTGGTGCTGATCCCAGTTCAGGTTGGCAATACCGGCCGGCAGCGTAGTCGAGCGCGCCTGGTAGGGCTTGCCGGACAGCTCGCGCGCGCGCCCCTTGAGCCAGGCGTAGTCGAAAGGCTGGGCCTGGCCCATGCGCTTCAACCCCGCTGCCTGGGCCAATGACGACAGCCAGGGTAAACCGGTGGCCAAGCCCGCGGCGCTGAGTGTCTTGCTGCTGTGGGAGAGGAATTGGCGTCGTAGCAAAAGCGGCTCCTGCACAAAAAAGCCTGAGCTTAGCGTCCCGCGCCGTGCTTGGCTGTAGGCCAACGTCGCGTCTGCAGATTTATAAGAAAAAGACCTGTAGCGTAGGCAGCACCTGCGCCAGCAGCTCTCATTTTTGCAGTGATTCCCTTACACGGCCTGGCGCCACTGCAGGCGCCAGGCCGCCGATGTGCCCCAGGTTTTTACAATCGGGCCATGGGTACACACAGCAAACAACGGGTGGTGGTCGGCTTGAGCGGCGGCGTGGATTCGGCCGTCAGCGCCTATCTGCTCAAGCAACAGGGCTACGAGGTCATCGGCATCTTCATGAAAAACTGGGAGGACGATGACGACAGCGAGTACTGCTCGTCGAACGTCGACTTCGTGGACGCGGCCGCCGTGGCCGATGTGATCGGCATCGAGATAGAGCACGTCAACTTCGCCGCCGAATACAAAGACCGCGTGTTCGCCGAGTTCCTGCGCGAATACCAAGCCGGCCGCACGCCCAACCCCGACATACTCTGTAACGCCGAGATCAAGTTCAAGGCCTTTCTGGACCACGCGATCCGCCTGGGTGCCGAGAAGATTGCCACCGGCCACTACGCCCGTGTGCGCGAGGTGGGCGGCCAGTTCCAGCTGCTCAAGGGCCTGGACCCGTCCAAGGACCAAAGCTATTTTCTGCACCGCCTGAACCAGGCGCAACTGAGCAAGACGCTGTTTCCGGTGGGCGAGCTGCACAAGACCGAAGTGCGCCGCATCGCCGCAGAGATGGCGCTGCCGAACGCCACCAAGAAAGACTCCACCGGCATTTGCTTCATCGGCGAGCGGCCGTTCCGCGACTTTCTGAACCGCTACATCGCCAAGGAGCCCGGCCCGATCAAGGACGAAAAAGGCCGTGTGCTGGGCAAGCACGTGGGCCTGAGCTTCTACACCCTGGGCCAGCGCCAGGGCTTAGGGATCGGCGGCATCAAGGAAAAGGGCGCGCAGCGCGGCGGCGGCGAGCACGCGCCCTGGTTCGTGGCCCGCAAGGACATGGAACGCAACACCCTGTGGGTGGTGCAAGGCCACGACCACCCCTGGCTGCAGTCGCACCAGCTGACCGCAGACGACGCCAGCTGGGTCGCCGGCCACGCCCCGACGCCCGGCGCCTACGCCGCCAAGAGCCGCTACCGCCAGGCGGACGCGCCCTGCACGCTGACCAGCGCCAGCGCCGACGGCTTTGCACTGCAATTCCCCGACGCGCAATGGGCCGTAACCCCCGGCCAGTCGGCCGTGCTGTACGACGGCGAGGTATGCCTGGGCGGTGGTGTGATCTGCGCGGAAAAATAAATGAGCCTCTTTGAATGAAGTGGCTCATTTACACACGTTTGTGAAATAAGTCACGCAGCCAATAAGCTTTACAAAGGGACGCATCCTCCAATTTGAGGATTTCCCCTGCGAGTTAACCCTTGGTTAATCGTGTGAGTTTTTTGTACGAAGGACAATATATGTAACTTTAAAAATACATTTGTTACCAATTGCCTTACATACAAAGACCATCCGCACGGCTTCCACAGCGCCTGAGCAGCGGCCTATTGATATACGCGCTCGGCGCCTTATGCGGCACCGCCGCATGGGCACAAACACCTCCCCCGCCCAGCGCCTCGCCGGACCCCACCCTGGAACTGCAGCGCCAGCAAGAACGCGAGCGGCTGGAGCGCGAACGCCTGCAGCCCAGCCCGGACGTGCGGCTACCCAGCCCCGCAGCCGCGCCGACGCAAAGCCTGCCGCGCAACGAAGCCCCTTGTTTTGCATTGCACAACGTCGCTCTGCGCGGTGACCAAGCCGAGCACTTTCAGTGGGTGCTGGGTGCCATCGCCGGCCCACAAGGCACAGACAGCCCTCTCCAGCAATGCCTGGGCGCCCAAGGCATCGGCCTGGTCATCCAGCGTGCCCAGGACGCCCTGATCGCCAAAGGCTTTGTCACCAGCCGCGTGCTGGCCGAGCCGCAAGACTTCAAATCCGGTGAATTGGTCCTGCGCTTTTTACCCGGCCGCATCCACGCCATCCGCTTTGCAGCCAACACAGACGCACGTGCCACCGCCTGGAACGCCATGCCGGCCCGCCCTGGCGACATCCTCAACCTGCGCGACGTAGAGCAAGCCCTGGAAAACTTCAAGCGCATCCCCAGCGCCGATGCCGACATCCAGATCGAACCCGCGCAAGAACCCGGCAGCAGTGACCTCGTCATCAGTTGGAAGCAAGCCTTTCCAGTGCGCCTGAGCCTGACCGCCGACGACAGCGGCAGCAAAAGCACCGGTAAGAACCAAGCCAGCATCACGCTGAGCTATGACAACTGGTGGACCCTGAACGACCTGTTCTACATCACCCTCAACAACAACGTGGGTGGCGCCCTGGCCCACAGTGCACTGCCGGGCGACACCGATGCCGGCGCGCGCGGCACCAGCGGCCACACCGTGCACTACTCCCTGCCCTGGGGTTACTGGCTGCTCGGCTTTACCCACAGCCAGAGCAGCTACTACCAAAGCGTGGCCGGTGCCAACCAAGACATCGTCTACCGCGGTACCAGTGCCAACACCGAACTCAAACTGTCGCGGCTGGTGTACCGCGACCAGACCCGCAAAACTACGGTATCGATGCGCGCCTTCCAGCGCCTGTCCAACAACTTCATTGACGACACCGAAGTCGAAGTACAGCGCCGCGTCGTCGGCGGCTGGGAACTGGGCCTGGGACACAAAGAATTCCTGGGCACCGGCAGCGTCGAAGGCAATCTGGCTTACCGGCACGGAACCGGTGCGTTCGGCGCCATGCCCGCACCGGAAGAAGCCTTTGGTGAAGGTACTTCTCGCTTCACACTGTTCACTGCAGATGCCAGCCTGAACAGTCCATTCCATCTGGCCGGTCAAAGCCTGCGCTACAGCAACAACTGGCGCGCCCAGTGGAACCGCAGCCCCCTCACGCCGCAAGACCGCTTTGCCATCGGCGGGCGCAACACCGTGCGCGGATTCGATGGCGAATCCAGCCTGTCTGCAGAGCGCGGCTGGCTCATCCGCCAAGAGCTCAGCATTGCTCTAGGACAAAGCGGGCAGGAGCTGTACATCGCCCTGGACCATGGCGAAGTCGGGGGCCCCAGCAGCCAGAACCTGGTCGGCCACCGGCTCACCGGAGCCGCCATCGGGCTGCGCGGAAACCTACGCAGCCTGGGCTACGACATCTTCGCCGGCCAGCCGGTACGCCAGCCCGATGGCTTCAAGACGGCGGGTACCACTGCGGGGTTCAACCTGACTATGAGTTTCTGACATGCATTCATAGCTCAATCGTCCCCCTGCGCATATTCCACCTACGCAAGCAGCTATCAATTTTGATATTGCCGAGTGATTCCTCCTATTCCTGACCCGCACCTCCTGCCATGAACCAGCACCTCTACCGCATCGTCTTCAACAAAGCCCGTGGCTGCCTGATGGCCGTGGCGGAAACGGCTGCTGCGCAGGGCAAGGCCGGTGAGCGTCGCAATACCGCGGGTGGTGCGGCTGATAGCGGGGCGGGGTATCCCACACGGCTGGCCTCGGGTCTGCAGACACTCGCGCTAGCCATGGCCTCGGCAGCGCTGCTCACGTCCGTAGCGGTAGCCCCTCAGGCACAGGCGCAAATCGTTGCCGACCCCAGCGCCCCCGCCAACCAGCGCCCCACGGTGCTGACCACCGGCAGCGGCAACAACATCCCCCTGGTGAACATCCAGACCCCCAGCGCCGCTGGCGTATCGCGCAACACCTACAGCCAGTTCGACGTGCAAAACAACGGCGCGGTGCTGAACAACAGCCGCACCAATGTGCAAACCCAGCTCGGCGGCTGGGTGCAGGGCAACCCCTGGCTGGCGACTGGCAGCGCCAAGATCATCCTGAACGAGGTGAACTCCAGCAACCCCAGCCAGTTGCGCGGTGCCATCGAAGTCGCGGGCCAGCGCGCCGAGGTAGTCATCGCCAACCCGGCCGGCATCCTGGTGGACGGCGCAGGCTTCATCAACACCAGCCGTGCCACCCTCACCACCGGCACGCCCATCTTGAACGGTGGAAGTCTGGACGGCTACCGCGTACAAACCGGCACCATCACCATCACCGGCGCCGGGCTGGATGCCAGCAGCACGGACTACACCGCCATCCTGGCGCGGGCCGTCAGCCTCAATGCTGGCATTTGGGCCAGCACCCTGAACATCACCACCGGCGCCAACCAGATCAGTGTCGATGCAGGTACCACCACGGCCACTGCCACCACAGCGATCGCCGGCACCGGCAGTGCCCCCGGCTTCGCTCTGGACGTATCGGCCATCGGCGGCATGTACGCGGGCAAGATCACCCTGATCGGTACCGAAGCCGGCCTGGGCGTGCGCAACGCCGGGGTACTGGTGGCCAACGCGGGCGACCTGGTCCTGGGCAACGATGGCTGGCTCAGCAATACCGGCAGCCTGACGGCGAGCCAGAACCTTAGCGCACAAACCAGTGGCGCTATCACCAACAGCGGTACCGTGTACGCCAGCGGCAACACCGCCGTCACCAGCGGAGGCGATACCAACAACACCGGGCTGATCGCCGCTTTGGGCAACACCACAGTCACCAGCGGCGGCAGCATCACCAGCGCCAGTGGCTCCGTGCTGGCTGCCGGGCTGGCCGCAGACAATACCGTGGGCAGCAGTGGCAACCTCGCCGTCACCGCCACAGGCACAGCTACCTTGGCGGGCCAAAGCCTGGCCGGTGCCGATGTGCAACTCACCGGCAGCGGCGTCGATATCAGCCACGGGCAGCTCAGCGGCCGCAACCTCGGCCTGGCAGCCTCCACAGGTGATGTCGCCACCACCGGCGCCACCGTCATCGCCAGCCAGACCCTGACCGCCAGCACCACCCAAACCCTGCGCACCGATGGCGCCGTGTTCTCAGCCAACCAGCTCAGCCTGGCCGCGCATGACGTGTCCAACGCAGGCGGGCAGCTGCTGCAAACCGGCACCGGTGACTTGGCGCTAAACCTGGCGGGCAACCTGGATAACACCGGCGGAACCATCGCAGCCAACAGCCAGAACCTGAGCCTAATCGCCCAAACCCTGGACAACACCAGCGGCCACATCACCCATGTCGGCACCGGTACCCTGGCCATCACCGCCAGCACGTTCAACGGCCAGGCTGGGCAAACCGCCTCCAACGGCTCACTGAATCTGAGCGCAGCCACCGTAGTGCACGACAACGCCACGCTGGTGGCGGACCTGCTAAACATCACGGCCACCACGCTCAGCAACCAGCACGGCAGCATCCAGCAGACCGGTACCGGCCAGACCACCGTCAATGCCAGCCAGAGCGTCAACAACAGCAGCGGCACGCTGGCCAGCAATGGCAACCTGGTGCTCAGCGCCCCCAGCATCAACAACAACCACGGCAGCATTACCGCCAACCAGAGCGCCCGCATCACCGCCAGTGTCAGCGCCACCACCCAGCTGGACAACACCGACGGCAGCATCGCCGCCAGCCAGAACCTCGAGATCAACGGCGGCACGCTCAGCAACACCCGGGGCACCCTGCAGGCCACCAACGGCAATACCACATTGACCGTAGCCGACTTCAGCAACACCGGCAGCGTGTTCGCAGGCGCCAACTTGCACACGCAGGCCAGCACAGTCAACAACAGCGGCACGCTGTATGCCGTGGGCAACCAGACCATGGACGCCAGCGGAGCCGTCAGCAACAGCGGGGTACTGGCTGCACGGGGCGACACCGCGGTCACCGCGCAAAGCCTGAGCAGCAGCACCAGCAGCCTGCTCGCCGCCGGCCTCCTGGCTGACGGGACGCTTGTTGGCACGCTGGCCAGCACCGGCAGCCTGGCCGTCAGCACCAGCCAGAACCTCAGCGCCCATGGGCAAAACATCGCCGCAGCCAATGCCAGCCTGAGCGGCTCCACCCTGGACCTGAGCGGTAGCCAGACCAGCGCCAGCAATCTCACGCTTAGCGCCACCAGCGGCAATCTGGACGCCAGCCATGCCACGCTGGTAGCTACCCAAAGCCTGAACGCCAGCAGCACGCAAACCCTGCGCACCGACAGTGCCATCGTCTCGGCCGCCAGCATCGGCCTCAGTGCACACGACCTGTCCAACATTGGTGGCCAGATCGTGCAAACCGGTAGCGGTGCATTCCAGTTGAACCTGCCCGGCAGCTTCAACAACAGCGGTGGCACCGTACAAACCGCCGGCATGGCCACCATCGCCGCGCAAAGCCTGAACAACGCCAACGGCAGCATCAGCGCACAGGACCTCAACATCACCACCAGCGGCGCACTGCAAAACACCGGCACCGGCCAGATCGCCGCCAGCCACGACCTGCACCTGCACAGCACCGGCAGCCAGGGCGACATCAGCAACCAGGGTAGCCTGCTGGCTGGCCACAGCCTGGACATTGCCAGCAGTGCCAACCTGTCCAACACCGGCACCGTCTACGCCAGCGGCGATGCCAACCTCAGCGCCACCGGCATCCTTAGCAACAGCAACGTGATTGCCGCCCAGGGCAACACCAACATCAACGCAGACAGCCTCAGCAGTGCCACCGGTAGTTTGCTGGCCGCCGGCCTGCAGGCCAACGGCAGCCTCGCCAGCACCGGCGACCTGACCGTCAGCACCGGCCAGGCCCTGGCAGCCCATGGGCAAAACGTGGCCGGTGGTAACGCCAGCCTCAGTGGCGCCAGCGTCGATATCTCTGGCAGCCAGACCAGCGCGGCCAACTTGTCCATTACCGCCAACGCAGGCGCACTCACCGCCAGCACCGCCACGCTGGTGGCCAGCCAAACCTTGACTGCCAGCAGCACGCAGACCATCACCACCGACGCTGGCACCGTTTCTGCCGCCCAGCTGGGCATCAGCGTACACGACCTGTCCAATGTAGGCGGTACCATTCTGCAGACGGGTACCGGCGGCTTCCAGCTCCAGCTACCCGGCAGCCTCGACAACACCAGCGGCACCATCGCCAGCAATGGCGCATTGGACCTGCAGGCAGCCAGTCTGAGCAACCATGCCGGCGCCATCATCAGCGCACAAGGCAGCCTGGCGGTGGTCAGCCAAGCGGCGCTCGACAACAACACTGGCCGTCTGCAAGCCGCGGGCAACACATCGCTCGACACCGGCACGCTCACCAACACCGGCGGCGCAATAACGGGCGACAGTGTCCAAATCCAAATCCAAACCCACGGCCAAGCCCTTGGCAACCAAAGCGGCAGCATCATCGCCACCGGAAGTACGAATGCTGGAAATACGGGAAGTGGCGACCTGACCATCAACAGTGGCGCACTGAACAACGACACCGGCTTGCTCCAGGCGGGCAACAACCTGACCATCAATACCGCTGGCCAAACCCTCACCAACACGCACAGCGGCTCCACTGGCGGCATCTTGGCCCAAGGCAACGCCAACCTAACCACGGGTGACCTCCTCAACAGCGCGGGCTATTTGGCGACCAGAGGCGACCTCACCATTGCCGCGGCACACATTGCCAACGATACGAGCGGCGTTTTGGCCAGCGGTGGCAACCTATTACTGGGCGGCACAGGGTTGGACAACAGCGCAAGCGGCCAGATTCAAGCCGTAGGCAACCTCAGCGTGAACGTAGCCTCGGGCGCTATCAACAACACCGCCGGCTCCATCCGCGCGGGCGGCAGTACCCTGCTGCAAGCCGCCAGCATCAACAACAGCAGCACCAATAGCACCACCAAAGGCATCGCTGGCTACAACGTCACACTGCAAGCCAACAGCATCAACAACCAGAACGGCAACATCCGGGCGGACAACAGCCTCAGCATCACCGGGTCCGGCAGCCTGAACAACAGCCAAGGCGTGCTCACATCCGCGCGCAGCCTGAGCATCCAGGACAGCCAGGCCAACACCACCAGCAACAGCCTGGCCAAAACCCTGGCGCTCACCAACACCGGCGGCAGCCTCGGCGCCGGCCAAAGCGTCCTGATCGACAGCGCCAGTCTCAGCTTTGACGGCAGTGTCACCAGCCAAGGCACCCTTAGCGCCAAGCTGCTAGGCGACTACACCCACACTGGCGCTGCGCAATGGCAGGCCGACAGCGCACTGTCATTGGCCTTTACCGGTAACTTCACCAACCTTGCTACGCTGCAGGTACTGGGCGACCTGCGCATAGATGCAGCCAACATCAGCAACACCTCCACCGCGCAAATCGCCGGGCAGGACGTCACCCTCACCGCCGGCGACACCATCGCCAACCAAGGCAGCATCGTGGGCATGGGCAGCCTTACGCTGCAAGCCGGCCAGGCCATCCGCAACACCGGCCCCGGCGCCCTGCTGGGCGCGGCCAGCAGCAGCGGTACCCTGGCCCTGCTCGCCCCCGTGATAGAAAACCGCGACGACACTACCGCCACCGACACCACCCCCAGCACCCTCATTTACGGCATGGGCAACGTCATCCTGGCCGGCGGCGTGGACGCCAACGGCAACGCCATCCGCGCACAAAGCATCCTCAACCAATCCGCCCAGATCGAATCCGGCGCCAGCATGCTGCTGGCCGCCAACCAGATCACCAACACCCGTCGTACCCTCACGGCGGGTGACACCTTCACCGACTACGGCACCAGCACCAGCGGCCGGGTCACGTGGACCGAGGCCAACCCGAACGTCGTCGGTGGCCGCTATATCGAGATGCCCCACGGTGGCCAATTCAACAGCGACTACCTCTACACCGATTACACGCAAACCACCCAGCGCAACGCGCTCACCAGCGTCAGCCCTGAAGCACGCATCCTCGCAGGCGGCAACATCAGCTTTGATGCCAATTTGCTGCAAAACTACTGGAGCAAGGTCGCCGCCACCGGCAGCATCGCCCTGGGTAGTGCCACCGTAGACAACGACTCCTGGCGCGGTGCCACGCCTTTGTTGGAGCGCACAGTCAGCAGCGGTGTCTATGTCTACCGCACCTACGACGGCCATATCTGGCCTACCTATTCGGCCAGCGGCACATTGACGTACGGCGCATTCGACAGCCGCTGGGGACCACAAACCAACGACGTCGTGCTAGCTGGCTACGACAGCAGCTTCACAGCGCTCGGTACGATCAGCGGCGTAGGCGTCACCCTGTTGAATGGCGCCGGTGCGGCAGCGGCAGCGTCTGGCACAAGTGGCCCTGTTCAGACCCAGGCAGGCAGCAGAGCCTTTGCGCCCAACATCGCCGTGGTGGGAGCCATTGCCGCCGCCAACAGCTTGAACGCCCTGGCCGTGGGCCACAGCAGCGCCAGCGGCGCCAGCGTCCCCACCCGCAGCAGCACACCCCAAAGCAACCCCAACCTGGTAGCCACCGGCCTGGTGGGTGGCAACCTGGCCGTCAATACCCTCACCGCGCCCAGCGTGCTGAACAACATCACACTGCCCGGCTCCAGTGGCGGCCTGTTCCACCTGGCCCCCAACCCCACCAGCCACTACCTGGTAGAAACCAACCCCGCCTTCACCAACCAGCAGACCTGGCTCTCCAGCGACTGGTACCTGAACCAGCTGGGCTACAACCCCGACACCACGCAAAAGCGCCTGGGCGACGGCTTCTACGAGCAGCGCCTGGTGCGCGAAC